>NZ_CP050296.1:6515352-6817709 GCF_014189455.1 Mesorhizobium huakuii | reverse complement strand
TTGGCACTGCAAGGCCTGCGGGCATGTTCTCAACATACCCGACGAGGGAAACTGAGCAGCGGCAGCGTTACGATGCCGCCACTTCGGCCGCCTGTGCCGGCTTGCGCTGCAGATTGAGCAGATTGCCCATCAGGATAAGTAGCGCGCCGCCGGCGGTGAACGCGTCGATCTGCTCGTGGTAAAGCAGCCAGCCGATCAGAGCCGACAGCGGTACGCGCAGGAAATCCATCGGCGAAATGACGGTGGCGTCGGCATAGCCGAGCGCGCGGGCCATGGAGAAATGCGACGACATGCCGGTGAAGGCAATCAGAAGGATCCATGGCCACAGTTCAAGCGATGGGGTGCGCCACATATAGAGAGCGGGGATGAGGCCGAGCGCCGACTGGATGATCAGCATCCAGAAGATGATGCGCACGACGCTGTCCGTTCGCGTCAGCGACTTGACCATGACTAGCGAGATGCCGAAGCAGACCGCGGCACCGAGCACGACGAGATGTCCCGGATCGACCGAGCCGACACCGGGGCGAACGATGACCACCACGCCGATCAGCCCGAGCACGACTGCCGCCAGTTTCGGCCGGCTCAGCCTTTCGCCGAGAAACGTCACCGCCAGGATTGCGGTCCAGGTCGGCGTGGTGAATTCGATCGAGATCAGCACCGCCAGCGGGATCAGTGTCAGTGCATAAAGCCAGGCCGCCTGGCCGCTATAGTGGATCACATTGCGGGCGATATGGGCAACGGGACGCTGTGTGCGCATCGCCGCAAAGCCGCCGCTCGTCATAACCAGCGGCAGCAGAATGAAGAAACCGATCACCGAGCGCAGTTCCAGCACCTGGAAGACGTTGAGTTCGGCTGTCGTGGCGCGGCCGGCGATCGACATCCCCAGAAACGAGGTAATCGACAGCGCCATCCAGAACGCGGCCTTGGGGATCGAAGGGGTGGGTGCCATGGCAGCTATCTCGCAGGCCGGGGCTTTTGCCGCAATCGCTAGTCGTTCCATTCTTCTGGGCCAGTCGCAGCGATGGCGTTGCAAAACAGTCGCGGGCGGAACCCGATACGGCCATGGGCGTTGAGTCTCGATATTTTGTCCCTGCTTTGCAAACCCGCCTTTCAATATCGACAAGGAGAGTTTCATGAGACCATTCGCGCAAGTCGCGCTTGCTGGCTGCCTGGCGATAGCCGCGGGCGCGGCTCATGCCGACGAGACCAAATTTCTCCAGTCGTTCAAGGGCAATTTCGCCGGCAAGGGCACTGTCCAGGTGACCACGGACGTGCCGAACGTCAGTGTTTCCTGCAGCTTCAAGTCGAACGCGACCTCAACCTCGCTCTCCCTGGATGGCAATTGCCGCGGTCTCGTTGTGGTGTCACGGGCCATCAGCGCCAATCTGAAGGTCACAGGTGCGAAATACAGCGGCGTCTATGTCGGATCTCGCACCGGGCCGGCGCAGCTGGACGGCAGCCGGTCGGGCAATGCTATCAATCTTGGCATACGCTGGGCGAAGGAGGTCAATGGTGATCGCACGGCGCGGATGACGGTCGAGAAGCGCGGCGAGAACGGCATCCGGCTGACGGTCACGGATACCGATCCGAAAACCGGCAAGAGCGTGGTGACGAGCCGCATAGATTTGACACGCACCTGATCGCTCAGTCCTCCAGAGGCTCCGGCGGGTGGGCATCGCGGCCCCTGCCAAAGGTATAGCCGGTTTCCACCGCCTTGCGGCCGAACTTGTCGCGCAGCGCATCGATAGCGCCTTCGGCCATGGCGCGCTTGCGTGACTGCACGTCGACCAGATCCGGCGGATCGGCCTTGTCGTCGTCGGAGAGGTCGCTGACGCCAATGCCGAGCAATCGAAATTTCGTTCCGTCCGTTTCCTTGCGAAGGAGCTCCACTCCGGTCTGAAAGATACGGTCGGCGAGCCGGGTCGGGTCGCCGAGTTGGCGGTTGCGCGTGCGCAGCTTGAAATCCTGGGTCTTCAGTTTCAGCACCACGGTGCGTCCGGCAATGCCAGATTTTTTCAGCCGGGCCGAAACTTTTTCCGAAAGGCCCCTTAGCACCGAGACCAGTTCCTCCAGAGACGCGATGTCAGTGTCGAATGTGGTTTCGGCCGACACGCTCTTGGCGTCCTGGTCGGGATCGACGCGGCGGACGTCCTCCCCCACGCGAAAGTCGGTAGAGCCGGTCGCCCATTGTGCCATAGCGGCGCATCAGGTCGCCACGCTCCATCGTCTGAAGCTGGCCGATGGTGCGGATGCCGTCGCGTTCCAGCGTGGCGTTGAACGCCTTGCCGACGCCCCAGATCATGGTCACCGGCTGCGTCGCCAGGAAGCCGACCGCCTCGGCCTCGCCGATGACCGAGAAGCCGCGCGGCTTGCGGAAATCGGACGCGATCTTGGCGAGGAATTTGCAATAGGAGAGGCCGGCCGAAACGGTGATGCCGATCTCCTTCTCGACGGCCAGTGCAAAGCGCGCCAGCACCACTGCCGGCGGCAGGCCGTGCAATCGTTCGGTGCCGGCGAGGTCGAGAAACGCCTCGTCGATCGACAGCGGCTCGACCAGTGGCGTCAGCGCCTGCATCATGGCGCGCACCTCGCGGCCGACACGCACATATTTTTCCATGTTGGGCGGGATCACGACTGCCTCGGGGCAGGCCTCGAGCGCCTTGAACATCGGCATGGCCGAGCGCACGCCCCGGATGCGGGCGATGTAGCATGCGGTGGAAACCACGCCGCGTTTGCCGCCGCCAATGATCAGCGGCTTGTCCTTGAGCGCAGGGTTGTCGCGCTTTTCGATCGCCGCGTAGAAGGCGTCGCAATCGATATGGGCTAGGTGCAGCCGGTAAAGCTCAGGATGGCGGGCAAGGCGAGGGCTGCCGCAGCGCTCGCAGCGGCGCGTTTCACTGCGCTGAAACGTCAGGCAGTCACGGCAAAAACCGTGATCGGGATTGTTGACAGGGGCCGCCATCACTGCGAACATAAAGAGAACAGAGGCAATGGTACGACAGTGCAGGGCCAGCGACAAGCTTGGCCTGGGGAGAACCGTATGAGCACGACCATAGCGCCGCTGGCGCCTGAGCTCTGGCCTGATTTCGAGGACCTTTTCGGCAAGCAGGGCGCCTGCTACGGCTGCTGGTGCACGCATTTCCGGCTGGCGCCGGCGGCGCGGCGCGAGAGCAGCCGCGAACGCAACAAGGACCATATCAGGGCGCGCATCGAAGCCGGCCCGCCGCCCGGCCTGCTGGCCTTCGAGGACGGCAAGGCGGTCGGCTGGATGCAGATCGGGCCGCGCGCCGACGTGCCCGAATGGAACAACAAGGGCAGGGGCTCGGCGCCGATCGACCCCGCCGACGCTTCCGATCCGGCCGTTTGGGCGATCTCCTGCTTCTTCATCCGCGCCAAGGCACGGGGCCGAGGCATCACGCATCGCCTCGTCGAAGGCGGTATCGATTTCGCCCGCAGCAACGGGGCACGGCTTGTCGAGGCCTGCCCGATCGACCTGTCGCGCGATTCGCGCTCGATCGGCCTGTTCGTCGGCTCGTCGGGCGTGTTTGAGAAGGCCGGTTTCGAGCGGCTGGTGGAACGCAAGGCGGGCCGGCCGCTGATGCGGCTGGTGCTGAGGCCGATTGCCTGACTGTCATCATCTTGCAGTTGTGATGGTATTTCCCTACCAGAAGTACGAAACGATTTTTGCCTTTCGACCCAACGGAGAATTGCCGTGAACCGTATGCTGCCAGTTGCCTTTACCGCGCTTCTGTTCTGCGCGCCCGCTTTCGGTCAGACCGTCGACAGCCAGGGGGCGAAGCAATTGTCCGATGATCTGTCCCGCTATGTCGGCAAGCAGGCGCTCGACAAGGGCATTCTGAAGGTTTCGGTCGAAGGCGACGCCTACAAGATCGTGTTCGATCTCCAGGCGCTTGCCGCGACGGTTCCCGCAGAGGGAAAGGTGAAATTCGACTTCGCGCCCTACGCCCTGCTGGTCAAGCCGCGCAGCGACGGGACCTGGGATGTCTCGATGGATTTTTCGCAGAGCGGATCCTTCGAGTTCAACGGACCCGAGGGGCTGCAAAGCACGCAGTTTTCGATCAAGGACGGCAAGGGTTCCGGCGTCTACGACCCCAAACTGGCTGCCTTCATCAGCGGCGCCAGTTCGATGGCGGGCATGACGATCGCATCGAAGGAGGCCAAGCAGCAGATGGAAGCCAGCGCTGGCGCCGGCACCGCGACCATCGCCGCCACCAAGGCTGCCAATGGCGGCGTCGATTTCACCACGTCGCAGAAAGTTTCGAATTTCGTCGAAACGATAAAATTGAATGATCCCGAGAACGGGCTGAATTTTCCGGTCACCGTGAAGTCGCCGGAATTGTCGGTGGAAGCCAGCGGCAAGGGCGTGCAGACCAGGCCGCTGCTCGACCTCCTGGCATTTGCCGTGGCCAATGAGGACGAGAAGACGCTGAAGGCAAACCAGGCGCAGCTGAAGTCGCTTCTGCTCGCCGCGCTTCCAGTGTGGGGAGCGCATCGACGGCACCTATGGCTTCAAGGATTTCGCGGTTGACAGCCCGATCGGCACTTTCGGGGCGACCCAGCTCAGCACCGCGTTCGGCAGCGACGGCGTTTCCCAGAGCGGCAAGGTCACCTACGGCATCAAGGCGTCGGGGCTGACCGTACCGCAGCAGCTTTTGCCGAGCTGGAGCGTCGCGCTGCTGCCCACCGATATCGACCTCAACTTCGGCGGCGCCAATATCGATCTCGACAGCATGGCGAAGAAGGCGATCGAAGCCTTTGATCTCAATCAGGATCCGCCGCTGTCGCCCGAGTTCGGCGACCAGCTCAAGGCCGACTTCCTGGCCAAGGCGCCGAAGGTCGTCATCGGCCACAGCACCGTGAAGAACAAGGATATGGAGATCGCGCTGGAAGGCGAGATGACAAGCTTCGGCCAAAAGCCCGACGCCAATCTCACTGTCGATGTCGCCGGTTTCGACAAGATCATGGCGCATCTGCAGGAAGCGGCGAAGGCGGAGCCGGAGGTCGGGCAATACGTGCCTGTCGCCCTCATGGCCAAGGGCTTTGCCAAGACACTGCCGGACGGCCGGCTGGAATGGGCTGTCAGCACCAAGGCTGATGGCTCGGTCACCGTCAATGGCGTCATGCTGAAGCCCGCCGATCCGGCGGTGGACGACAGCGTCGACGATGGTGACGGCGCGGACGACAGCAGCGGCGGCGCTGATGGCGGTGGCGCCAATAGCGGCGGCGGCGCTAATAGTGGCGGCGGCGATAATGGCGGGGCCGGTGCGAAGCTGAACCCTTGAGGGTTCGGCTCTAAGTTTTGACGCAATTTGGAATGCGCCCTTCGGAGCGGACAGCTTGACTAAGCAGAATTGACTTGGAAGCCGGGCTTTCGAAAGATGGAAGCCATGACTGCACATCGCGCGCACAGCATCGAGTTCAAACGTCAGGTAGTGCAAGAGTTCCTCTCCGGCGAGACGCTTCATGGTCTGGCCAGGCGGCACGAACTAGCGCGTAACCTGATCCGTATCTGGGTCCAGAAATACGAGGCCGGCGCCTTCGACGAGGATGTAGCGGCGGCCGAGACGATGCAGACCTATGAGGCTCGGATCGCCGCGCTGGAGCGGCTGGTAGGCCGGCAAGCCTTGGAAATCGAGTTTCTAAAGGGGGCTCTGAAAAGCGCACCACGTCCCAGAAGCGGGCCTACATCCGTGATCACCGGCCCCGCGGTGTCTCCATCGCTGAAGGATGCCGGCTGATGGGGATCGCGCGATCAACCTACTACGATCAGCCCGAAACCGCCGTGGATGACACAGCGCTCGTCGAGACGATGGGTGAGATCTCCGACAGCTTCGAAGCCTACGGCTATCGCCGCATGCAGGCGGCGCTGCGGCAGAGCGGCATTGTCGTGAACCACAAGAAGATCAGACGATTGATGCGCGAGCATGATCTGCAGCCCAGGATCAGGCGACGCTTCATCGCCACCACGGACAGCAATCATGAATTGCCGATCTTCCCGAACCTGGCGAAGGACGTGACACTCGATGGCCCGAACCGGCTTTGGGTAAGCGACATAACCTACGTGGCGATTGCGGCAGGCTTCGTCTACGTCGCGGTCATCTTGGATGCCTGGTCCCGCAAGGTCGTTGGTTACGCCATCGGCCGTTCGATCGACGCGCGCTTGACCGTTGCAGCATTGAAGGCGGCAATCGAACGGCGAAAGCCGCCGCCGGGCTGCGTCCATCACTCGGATCGAGGGGCGCAATATGCCGCGCTCCTCTATCGCAATCTTCTCGCCGAGCACGATCTTATTGGATCGATGGGTCGGCGCGGCAATCCCTACGATAATGCCAAAGCGGAAAGCTTCATGAAGACGATGAAGGTCGAAGCCATCTATCCGATGGCCTATGAAACCTTCACCGACGTCGCTGAGGACCTTCCCCGCTTCATTGATGAGGTCTACAACACCCGCCGATTGCATTCAGCGCTCGGCTATCTCAGCCCGCAACAGTTCGAAGACCAACACGCCCGGAAGATGGTCAAAACTGCCGCTTGATCCTGTCCGCTCCGAGGGGCGCACTCCAATTCCCAAGGGAAAGCGCTACGCGCTTTTCCCGGGAAAACCGTTTCACACTTTTCCTGGAATTGCTTTAGAGCCCCAGCGCGCCCGCGATCTTGGGCGCGGCTTCGTGCCAGTCCTGGACGACGATGACATCGTCCGGGACCGTCGGCAGGAACGCCCGCAGCGAATTGTCGGCCATCAGGTGGAAAAGACTGGCTTCGGCGACCTTCTCCCGCACCGATGCCAGATTGTGCGGCTGATCGTCGACGAAGACCACAGGCCTGCCGTTCTTGCCACGCAGCCTGGCCACGGCCGGTCCCTTGGCCATTTCGGTGGTCAGAAGCGGATAGTTTAGACCCAGCGCATCGAGATGGGCGCGACGCACGGCGCGATGCCGGTGCGGCATGGCCGTCAGCAAGATGATTTCCGCGCGGTCGCCAAGCCTTGCCAAGGCTTCCGCGGCACCGTCGGTGATGCTTTGCCAATCGGCTTGCGCGTCGAAGAAATCGCCCAGGAGTGCCGTGACTTCGGGCTGTTCGATCAGCCGGCCGCTGGCCGTTTCGGCAATGTTGCCGGTCAGCCGGAAGGAGGCCAGCGTCAGGCCATAGCCGCGCGATTTCAGGAAATGCGGGAAGGGGCGGATGAATTCGAGCACGACGTCGTCGACGTCGAGCACCAGCAGCGGCCGGTCGTCGGCCGAAAGTTCCTCGATCTGGCGCGCGGTCTCCGGATCATCGCTCATATGGAATGCTCATGGTTGTCGTCGCCGAGCGGCAGGGCGCGCAACGCCTTGCCGACGGCGGCGGGCGGCGTGCCGGTCTCCTCGGCAAAGCGCATCAGGGTCGGCTCGTGGGCGAGGATGAACTGCAGCACGCCGGCCAAAAACCCCGGCTCGCCGGCGGCCTTGCGGATCGAATGCGCCTCTATTCCGGTGATCGCCAGAAAGCGCGGCAACAGCTCCGGATCGGAGGCGACGAAGCCCAGCGCCTTCACGGCAAGGGTTTCCGCCTCTTCGCGCATTGACGCCGCGTTTGCCATCACTACCTTCGGTATGTGGAATGAGTCTCTTCCGCAGTAATGGCAAGAGTTGCTTGCGGCAAGCCTTTACAGCGCGGCGCGCCGTTTGGACGCGCAGGCAGGCGAGGTGGAATTCGCGCTGCTTTGCAGCCCGAAGGTTTCCGTTTCGTCAATCATATTGCCGTATAGTGAAGCAGGGTTTGGTGCGTTCAACCAGGGGCGCATGACGGTCACCTTCGAGCGGAGGGACGGCCGGGACGGGATGTCGATGCCTAAGAAGGTCATGATCGTCGAGGACAATGAGCTCAATATGAAGCTCTTTCGGGACCTCATCGAAGCAAGCGGCTACGAGACGGTGCGCACCCGCAACGGGCTCGAGGCGCTGGATCTGGCGCGCAAGCACCGGCCCGATCTCATCCTGATGGACATCCAACTGCCCGAAGTGTCGGGCCTGGAAGTGACCAAATGGCTGAAGGAAGATGACGATCTGCACGTCATTCCGGTCATCGCGGTGACCGCCTTCGCCATGAAGGGCGACGAGGAGCGCATCCGCCAGGGCGGTTGCGAAGCCTATATTTCGAAGCCGATTTCGGTGCCGCGTTTCATCGAAACCATCAAATCCTACCTGGGCGATGCCTGATGTGCCATTCCAGCCGAGCCGGAGCCTTGTGAAATGACCGCGCGGATCCTCGTCGTCGACGACATCCCTGCCAATGTGAGGCTGCTGGAGGTTCGGCTGCTGGCCGAATATTTCGAGGTGCTGACCGCCACCAACGGGCCTGACGCGATCGAGACCTGCGAAAACGGCAAGGTCGATGTCGTGCTGCTCGACGTGATGATGCCCGACATGGACGGGTTCGAGGTCTGCCGGCGGCTGAAGAGCGATCCGGCGACGTCGCATATTCCGGTGGTGATGATCACCGCGCTCGACCAAGTGTCCGACCGCGTGCGCGGGCTGGAAGCTGGTGCTGACGATTTCCTTACCAAGCCGGTCAACGACCTGCAGCTGATGACGCGCGTCAAGAGCCTGGTCCGGCTGAAGTCTCTCACCGACGAGCTCAGGCTGCGCGCCTCGACGACGCGCAACATCGGCATCGAGGAACTGCTCAGCCGCAATTTCGCGTCCGAGGACACGATTCCGAAAGTGCTGTTGATCGACGAGCGCAAATCGTCGGTCGAGCGCATCCAGAAAATGCTGCGCGACCGCGCCGATCTTGATGTCAACGGCGATCCGCATGCCGGGTTCTTCCAGGCGGCCGAGACATCCTATGAATGCGTGATGATCTCGACGGCCTTCGCCGATTTCGATCCGCTGAGGCTCTGCTCGCAGTTGCGCTCGCTTGACCGCACGCGTTTCGTGCCGATCATCCTCTTGGCGGAGGAGGGCGAGGAGGAGCGCATCATCCGCGGCCTCGAACTCGGCATCAACGACTATCTGATGCGGCCGATCGACCAGCAGGAGCTGACGGCGCGGCTGCGCACCCAGGTGCGCCGCAAGCGCTACAACGACCAATTGCGCGCCAGTGTCACCCAGACCATCGAAATGGCGGTGACCGACGGCCTGACCGGACTGCACAACCGCCGCTATCTCGACAGCCATCTGCAGACGCTGTTCGACCGCGCCGTGGCGCGGCGCCGGCCGCTGTCGGTGATGATCACCGATCTCGACCGCTTCAAGTCGATCAATGACGCGCATGGCCATGATGGCGGCGACGAGGTGCTACGGGAATTCGCGCGGCGGCTGCGCAAGAATGTCAGGGGTATCGACCTTGCCTGCCGGTTCGGCGGCGAGGAGTTCGTCGTAGTCATGCCGGACACCGATGGCGCCGTGGCCGAGAAAGTGGCCGAACGCATCCGCGCCGAAATCGCCCAGAAGCCTTTCGCCATCGGCGCCGACGGCAAGACGATCGAGGTCACCGTCAGCGTCGGCGTGTCGTCGGTGCTGAAAGGCGTGGATACGGTGGCGGCGCTGATGAAGCGCGCCGATCTCGCGCTTTATGAAGCCAAGAGCGGCGGCCGCAACCGTGTGGTTGCGAAGGCGGCGTAGCCGCCTGCGGCCGATTGTACGGTCAATCCAACAAGGTTAGCCATTTACCTTAATCCAAGCGATTCGCGAGCCTTGGTTAAGAAACTGTTGATTTTCATAAGCTCTTGCGCAAATGTGCAGGCCAAGACGAAGCCGGCACGAGGATACATAGCCGGCTCGATCCCTAGAAATACCCCATGATGCTCAGGTCCGCCGCATCTCCTGGGTCCGTGGGGTCGGCCGGCCGGCGCTGGCACATAGTGGCCTCCTCGTACCGCTGCCAAACGCCGACCGGCCCCCTTCTTCCAAACAGACATCAGAACTTCGTGCCAAGGCACGAAGGACTCTGATTTTTTGCCTGCAGGCAATCCGGGCTCCCGTCTTCGATCCACGGCTGTCGGCCGTTCAAAGCGATCCGCGCAGGAGAGCACCCCTTCCATTTCGTACATATGGCGCACAAGGGGCTTGCGGCAAGACCCAGCTCCTCCCGTAGAAACCACGCAGATCAGGCGCGAAACGGGAGTGACGATTAATGATTTTTGATCATGCAGTGGTGATCGCGGGGGCTGGTCCGACAGGGTTGATGCTGGCCGGCGAACTCGCTCTGGCGGGCATCGACGTCGCCATTGTCGAGCGGCGCCCGGACCAGCAGTTAATCGGCTTGCGCGCGGGTGGCCTGCACGCACGCACCATCGAAATTCTCGATCAGCGCGGAATTGCCGACCGGTTCCTCTCGCTGGGGCAGCGCTTCCAAACCGTCGGCTTTCACATGATCCGTTTGGATATCAGCGACTTTCCCAGCCGGCACAATTATCTGCTGGCGCTGCGGCAAAACCATATCGAACGGACATTGGCCGAGTGGATCAACGAGTTGGGGGGTGCCGGTCTATCGCGGACAGGACGTCACTGACTTCACGCAGCATGATGACGGTGTCGACCTGGATCTGTCCGGCGGCCGACGGTTGAGGGCGCAATATCTCGTCGGCTGCGACGGAGGGCGCAGCACGATCCGCAAGGCGGCGGGCATCGAGTTCGCCGGATGGGACCCGACGATGAGCTGGATGATCGCCGAGGTCGAAATGTCTAGGGAACCGGCATTGGGCTTTCGCAGCGACGTCCACGGAATTCATGCGATAGGCAAGATCGAGGACAGCCGGGTGGGTGTCGTGCTGACCGAGAGGCAACTGACCATTGGCGGCGAACCGACGCTGGACGACCTCGGGGAGGCGCTTGTCGCTGTCTATGGCACCGATTTCGGGGCCCACAGTCCAACCTGGCTCTCCCGCTTCACCGACATGACACGGCAGGCTGCCGCTTACCGCGACAGACGTGTCCTGCTGGCCGGCGACGCCGCCCATATCCATCCTCCGATGGGCGGGCAGGGGCTCAATATCGGCGTGCAGGACGCGGTCAATCTGGGATGGAAGCTGGCCCAGGTGGTCAAGCGGACATCACCGGAAAGCCTGCTCGACAGCTATCACGCCGAGCGCTATCCGATCGCCGCTCGCGTGCTGCGCAACGCGATGGCACAGGTTGCGCTTCGTCGCATGGATGCCAGCACCAAGGCCTTGGGCGACATCTTTACCGAGCTGCTCGGCACGGATGAGCCGCGCAAACGGATCGCCGCGGAGATGTCCGGTCTGGGCATCCGGTACGACCTCGGCGAGGGACATCCACTGCTTGGGCGGCGAATGCCCGATCTCGATCTGGTCACTCGCAATGGCCCGTTGCGGGTCTTCAGCTTGCTGCACGATGCCCGGCCGGTACTTCTCAACCTCGGCGAACCTGGCGGACTGGACATCGCGCCTTGGGCGGATCGGGTCCTGCAGATCGAAGCTGGATACGACGGCACCTGGGAACTGCCGGTCCTCGGGACGGTCGCCGCGCCGGCCGCCGTGCTGATTCGGCCCGATGGCTACGTGGCCTGGGTTGGGATTGGAACCCAAGACGGGCTGGCTGACGCGCTGACCACCTGGTTCGGGCCGCCCGCCGCGAGTAAGCGCCTTTGCGTCAGAAGCGTTCGCGGTAATCGCGCGGGTTTGTGCCGAGGGCTCTTAGAAAGCCGCGCCGCATCGTCTCCTCCGATCCGAAGCCGCAGCGACGGGCCGTCTGGTTGACGGCCTGGCCTCGTTCCAGCATCCGTCGCGCCGCCTCGATCCGGATCTCCTCGATCGCGCGCGCAGGTGTGCGGCCCGTTGCCTCCCGATAGTGCCTGGAGAAACTGCGCGGGCTCATATTGGCGCGCTCGGCCAGGTTCGGCAGCGAAAGGTCGCCGTCCAGATTGTCCTGAATCCAGCCATGCAGCCGGTCGAAGCGTTCGTCGCCTTGCTGCAGCTTGAGCGTCTGGCTGAACTGCGCCTGGCCACCGGGTCGTTTCAGGAAGACCACCAACTCGCGCGCCACCGCAAGCGCCACGCGCCGGCCAAGGTCTGCCTCGACGAAGGAAAGGGCGAGATCTATGCCCGCCGTCACGCCTGCCGACGTCCAGACATTGCCGTCACGGATGAAGATCGGGTCGGGTTCGAGGCGGACCGCTGGAAAGCGCCGCGCGAACTCGGCGCACCGTCCCCAGTGGGTAACCGCACGCCGGCCGTCGAGCAGTCCTGCCGTCGCCAGAAGCATGGCGCCACTGCACACGGACGCCGTTCGCGTGGCGTCTCGCGAGCGGCCGATTATCCATTGGATCAGTTCGGGATCCTCGCAGGCCGCGTTGACGCCCCATCCGCCAGGCACGATCAGCGTGTCGATCCTCGACCCATGCGGCGGCAGCGCCCGGTCTCGAGCACGAGGCCGGCGGACGTTCTGATCCGCGGGGAGGCGGCGACGACCGCGACCTCGTACGGAGCTGGTTCACCGGCCTGCGTCCTGAAGTCGTTGGCGCTGGCGAAAACCTGAAGCGGCCCGCTGACATCGAGGAGCTGGATGTCGGGATAGGCAAGGATTTCGATATGGCGCATTGCGATTTGGCTTGAAACGAGGGGTGATTGGCGATCGTGCCAAAGCATGATGCCTTAGATTGGCTGGAGTCAACCTATGGAGAGTTCCATGACCCTTCGTTTCGGCATCCTCGTCTTCCCCAATGTCCAGCAGCTCGACCTCACCGGCCCTTATGAAGTCCTGGCATCGGCAAAGGGCGCCGAGGTGGAACTGATCTGGAAGGATCGCAATCCGGTGATGTCGTCGACGCGGCTGTCGCTCAACCCAACGGCGACCTTCGACGATTGCCCGCCTCTCGATGTGCTGTGCATTCCGGGTGGAGGCGGCGTCAACCCGCTGCTGGAGGACCACGCCGTCCTCGATTTCGTGCGGGAGCGGGCTGTGCAGGCACGCTATGTCACCTCGGTATGCAGCGGTGCCCTGGTGCTCGGTGCCGCCGGCCTGCTCAAAGGCAAGCGGGCGACGACGCATTGGTACGCGCATGATTTCCTCGCCGAGTTCGGCGCCATTCCAGTCAACGAGCGCATTGTCGAGGACGGAAACCTGATAACTGCTGGCGGCGTCACCTCGGGGATCGATTTCGGCCTCCTCCTGGTCGCCAGGCTTCTCGGCCAGGCCGAGGCCGAAACGGTGCAGCTCTCACTCGAATATGCCCCGGCTCCTCCGTTCCAGTCGGGCACGCCCGCCCAGGCTTCGCCTGCCGTGCTGGCGGAAGCAACGAATCGGCTCGCGGGTTCGAGGCAGATTCGCGAGGAGATGTTCGCGCGCTGGCGCGCCACGCGCGCAGCCGTCACGCCGACGCGAGCCCAAGCCTGAACTGACGGGCCGAACGGCGCCAAGGCGCGTCGTTCGGCCTGTCCCTGTTTCGGCTGTTGACACGTCTCTCCGTCCGTGCAGAATTGGTTGGACCATTGGACCACTTTTGCATCGGGAGGATTTGTGGACCAGAACAGCCTGCCACCCATTCAGACGACGGCGCGCGATGACGCCGTGCTGAAGGCGTTGGTGGGTTTTGTCCGCGCCGAATCCCTGCAGCCCGGCGAGCGGCTTCCGACCGAACGCATCCTGGCCGAGCGGCTGAAGGTCAGCCGCAACACGGTGCGCGAGGCGCTGACGCGGTGGGAGGGACTTGGCCTGGTCGAGCGCCGGCAAGGCAGCGGCACCTACCTCAAGGCGGCCGTGTCACCCGACATGCTGCACATGCCGCTGACCTTGGCCGGCGGTAATGACTTCACCAGCCTGATGCATACGCTGGAAATCCGCCGCGCGCTCGAAGCGGAGGCGGCGGCCCTTTGCGCCGAACGCGCCAGCCCGGCGGACATTGCCGAGATCGAGCGCAAGCTCGACATCATGGAGCAGGCGTTCCGCACCCGCGATGGCATGTCGTCGGAAGAGGACTGGGAGTTCCACCAGGCGATCTATCGGGTCTCTGGCAATCCGCTGTTCGAGCAGATCATCGCCGCCATGCACGAGCTGTTCCACCGTTTCTGGGAGCATCCGCTTGGCGTGCGCGATTTCGGTCACGCCAGCTTTCCCTACCATCGCACCGTTTACGAATGCATCGCCGCACGTGATCCGCAAGGCGCCCGCGCCGAAGCGCTCAAGCTGATCGCCACCGTCGAGGACGATCTCAAGCGCGGTGCGGCCAAACTCAAACTTTCGAGCCAGACATGAACGAGCATCCGACCGGTTTCGATTACGACTATCTTGCCGAGGCGGCGACACTGCTGGCGCATGACGAGCCGTTTCCGGGCGGCGCGGTGGTGCCGCCGATCTACCAGACGTCGCTCTTCACCTTCGCCAATTATGCCGAAATGGCCGACACCTTTGCCGGCAAACGAAGGCAGCCGATCTATTCGCGCGGCGACAATCCGACGGTGATGGAGTTCGAGGCGCGCGTGGCCGCACTCGAGGGCGCCGAGGCCGCGCGCGGTTTTTCGAGCGGCATGGCGGCGATCAGTGCCACGGTGCTTGCCTTCGTCGGCGCCGGCGAACGCATCGTTGCGGTGCGCAACTGCTATGGCGATGCCTACCGGCTGTTCGAGCGGCTTTTGCCGCGGCTCAACATCAAGGTCGACTATGTCGACGGCTCCGATCCGGATGCGGTGGCGGCGGCACTTCCCGGTGCCAAGCTGCTTTACCTGGAAAGCCCGACCTCGATGATGTTCGAGCTGCAGGACATCGCGCATCTGGCTCGGCTGGCGAAAGAGCAGGGCATCATCACCACCATCGACAATTCCTGGGCCTCACCGGTGTTCCAAAAGCCGATCTCGCATGGCGTCGATCTGGTGCTGCACTCGGCCTCGAAATATCTCGGCGGCCACAGCGACACGGTCGCCGGCGTGGTGGCGGGCTCGGCCGTGCACATCAAGCACATCAACGAGCAGACCTATTCCTATCTCGGCGGCAAGCTGTCGCCGTTCGAGGCCTGGCTGCTGTTGCGCGGGCTGCGCACGCTGCCGCTGCGCCTGCCGCACCACATGAAGAGCGGGCTGACCATCGCGGAGCGGCTGAAGGCGCATGCCAATGTCGAGCGCGTCAACCATCCCGTCTATTCGAACCATCCCGGCAAGGCGACGCTGGCCGGTTATGCCGGACTGTTCTCCTTCGAGGTGACGGACGATATCGACATCCCGGTCTTCGTCGATGCGCTGAAATATTTCCGCATCGGCGTCAGCTGGGGCGGGCACGAGAGCCTGGTCGTGCCCGCCAAGGCGTCGCTGGAGCAGACGCCGGGACTGAATTCGATGGCGCGCTTCGGCGTCAGCCCCCGAACCATCCGCTTCAATGTCGGATTGGAAAGTGTCGAAGACCTCTGGGCCGACGTCGCCCAGGCCTTCGAAAAAGCCAGAAAATAACAAGCGGGTTCAAAATGGGAGTCTTGAACATGAAAAAACTGACCGTCATGCTTGCCACCGTTGCGGGGCTGGCGATTTCCGCCGGAGGCGCGCTGGCCGACTCGACCCTGAAAATGGTCGAAGTCATCACCAGCCCGCCGCGCACCGAATTCCTGAAGAAACAGATCGCGGAGTTCGAAGCCGCCAATCCCGGCGTCAAGGTCGAGCTGGTCTCGCTGCCCTGGGGCCAGGCCTTCGAAAAGTTCCTGACCATGGTGCAGGCCGGCGACACGCCCGACGTGGTCGAGATGCCGGAACGCTGGATGGGCCTCTATGCCAACAATGCCCAGCTCGAGGATCTCGGCCCCTATATGGCCAAATGGGATGACGCCAAGACGCTCGGCGACCGTGCCAAGCAGTTCGGTTCGACGGTCAACAACACCCAGTACATGATCCCCTACGGCTACTATGTGAACGCGCTGTTCTGGAACAAGAAGCTGTTCAAGCAGGCCGGTCTCGACGGCCCGCCGGCCACGCTCGACGAGTTCGTCGCCGACTCCAAGAAGATCTCCGCCATTCCGGGCAAGTACGGCTACTGCCTGCGCGGCGGCCCCGGCGCCTTCAACGGCATGCACATGTTCATGAACATCGCCGCCGGCAAGGGCGGCTACTTCAAGGAAGACGGCACCTCGACCATCAACGACGAAGGCTCGGTCAAGGGCCTGCAGATGCTGGCCGACATGTACAAGGACGGCCTGGCGCCGAAGGATGCGGTGAGCTGGGGCTTCAACGAAACCGTCACCGGCTTCTATTCCGGCACCTGCGCCATGCTCAACCAGGATCCGGACGCGCTGCTCGGCATCGCCGACAAGATGAGCGCAGACGACTTCGCCGTGGCGCCGCTGCCAGTTGGTCCGAGCGGCAAATCCTACCCGACGCTCGGCTATGCCGGCTGGGCGATGTTCGCCAATTCCCAGCACAAGGACGATGCCTGGAAGCTGATGGCGACGCTGCTGTCGCCCAAGGACAATCTGGAATGGGCCAAGGAAGTCGGCGTCGTCCCGATCCACAATGGCGCCGACCAGGATGCCCATTTCAAGACCGAACAGTTCAAGGGCTGGTTCACGGAGCTCAGCGACAGCTCCAAATATGAAATGGTGACGCCGCCGACGCATCTGGAAAACCTCGGCAATTTCGTCGACCAGGTGGCGATCAAGAATTTCCAGGAAGTGCTGCTCGGCCAGAAGACGGCCAAGGAAGCGGCCGACGCATGGGCTGCTTTCCTGACCAAGGAGCAGCAGGACTGGCTGGCGAAGAACAAGAAGTAGGCGCAACTTCTTCCTTCTCCCCGTTCACGGGGAGAAGGTGTCACGAAGTGACGGATGAGGGGCGGCGCCACGCCTCGATAGGTTCGCGCCGCCCCTCATCTGCCTGCCGGCATCTTCTCCCCGTTGAACGGGGAGAAGGACGCTGTTTGCCTACCGGCCCCCATCCCCCACCGTAGAGCCAAATCCATGACCTACGCCCTGTCCGAAATCCGATCCGCCGGCAAGCCGCGCCGCAAGCGGCTGTCGCATGCCGCCATCGAGCCCTGGCTCTATCTCAGCCCAGCGATCATCCTGCTGGTCGTGGTGCTGTTGGTGCCGCTGGTCATCGGCATCAGCTATTCCTTCCGCAAATTCTCGGCCTTCAAGTCGGAATATGTCGGGCTCGGCCAGTATCAGGCGATGCTGTCGGATCAGGTGCTGGGGCAGGCGCTGGTCAACACGCTGTGGTGGACGGTCGCCAGCCTGTTCTTCCAGTTCTTCCTCGGCCTTGGCCTGGCGCTGCTGCTCGACAAGCCATTCTGGGGCCGCAAGGTGGTGCAGGCGCTGGTGTTCCTGCCCTGGGCGGTGCCGTCCTTCCTGTCGGGCCTGACTTGGGCCTGGCTGTTCAACCCGATCGTTGGGCCGCTGCCGCATTGGCTGTTCGCGCTGGGGCTGAAGGCGGAGCCGACCAATGTGCTCTCCGATCCGGCCACGGCGATGTGGGGGCCGATCATTGCAAATGTCTGGTTCGGCATTCCGTTCTTCGCCATCACGCTGCTGGCGGCGCTGAAGTCTATCCCGTCGGAACTGCACGAGGCGGCGGCGATCGACGGCGCTTCGCCCTGGCAGCGCTTCACCAAGGTGACGCTGCCGTTCCTGGCGCCGACGATCGCGATTACCGTGATGCTACGCACCATCTGGATCGCCACCTTCGCCGACCTGATCTTCGTCATGACCGAGGGTGGACCGGCCGGCTCGACCAACACGGTGCCGGTTTACATCTATGTCAGCGCCTTCAAGTCGCTGGACAAGGGCTATGCCTCAGCGGTGGCCGTGCTGCTGCTCGTCCTGCTGATTGCCTATGCGATCGCGCTGATCGCCATCCGTCGCTCTCTTGTGAGGCACGTCTGATGATCGCGGGACGCTCTGCTTCACAACGCTTCTTCGGCGGTATCGGCCTCTACGCGGCAATCGCGGCCTATGTGGTCTTCGCCCTGTTCCCGATCTACTGGACGCTGAAGATCTCGGTCACGCCGGAGCGGCTGCTCTATTCCGAAGGCATCACCTTCTGGCCGTCGCACATGACGTTGCAGAACTTCATCACCGTGCTCGAAGCCACCGATTTTCCGCGCTATTTCCTCAACAGCGTCATCGTCTCGGTATCGACGGCCGCATTGGTGACGATCATCGCCACGCTTGCCGGCTACGCCATGTCGCGCTTCACCTTTCGCGGCAAGGCGGCTCTGGCTCTGATGCTGCTGTTGACCCAGACCTTTCCGCTGGTGATGGTCATTCCGCCGATCTACCGCGTGATGGGGCAGATCGGCCTGATCAACAGCCTGACCGGGCTGATCATCATCTACACCGCCTTCAATACCGCCTTCGCCACCTTCCTGATGCAATCCTTCTTCGATGGCATCCCCAAGGACCTGGAAGAGGCGGCGATGATCGACGGCTGCACGCGCGCGCAGGCGATGCGCAAGGTGATCGTGCCGCTGACGCTGCCCGGCATGGGGGCGACGCTGGGTTTCGTCTTCACCGCCGCCTGGAGCGAGCTTCTGTTCGCGCTGATGCTGATCTCCAGCGACGACCAGAAGACCTTTGCCGTCGGCTTGCTCACCTTCATCGGAAAGTTCGCCGTCGACTGGGGGCAGATGATGGCGGCGTCGATCCTGGCGCTGATCCCGGTCTGCATCTTCTTCGCTTTCCTGCAACGCTATCTCGTCACCGGCCTGACCGCCGGCGCCGTCAAAGGATAGACCGATGGCCTCTGTTACGCTCGATAAGGTCCGCAAGGATTATGGCGCCGTCCGCGTCCTGCATGCGGTCGACCTTGAAATCGCCGACGGTGAGTTCGTCGTCCTGGTCGGCCCGTCCGGCTGTGGGAAGTCGACGCTTTTGCGGATGATCGCGGGGCTGGAGGAAGCTTCCGGCGGCGAGATCCGGATTGGCGAGCGGCTGGTCAATGACGTCGCACCAAAGGACCGCGACATCGCCATGGTGTTCCAGTCCTATGCACTCTATCCGCATATGGACGTGTCGAAGAACATGGGCTTCAGCCTGCTGTTGAAGAAGGCGGAGAAGGCGACCATCGACGCCAGGGTCGACGGTGCGGCCAAGCGGCTGGGCCTGGACACCTACCTGCAACGGCTGCCACGGCAGCTGTCCGGTGGTCAGCGCCAGCGCGTCGCCATGGGCCGCGCCATCGTGCGTGATCCCAAGGTCTTTCTCTTCGACGAGCCGCTGTCCAACCTCGACGCCAAGTTGCGTGTCCATATGCGCGCCGAGATCAAGGCGCTGCACCAGCAATTGAAGACCACCTCGGTCTATGTCACCCACGACCAGATCGAGGCGATGACCATGGCCGACCGGATCGTCGTCATGCATGACGGGCTGATCCAGCAGGTTGGCGCGCCGCTCGATCTCTATGACCGACCGGCCAACATGTTCGTTGCCGGTTTCATCGGCTCGCCGGGCATGAACTTTTGCCGGCGACGGTTCGCAAGGGGGCCACTTCGGAGGCCGTGCTTGCGGATGGTCAAGCGTTGAAACTGCCGGACGGCCTGCCGCTGCAGGACGGCGACGCCATCACCATCGGCCTGCGGCCCGAACATATCAGGCTGGCCGAAGACGGCGCGCTGCAGGGCGAGGTGGGGGTGGTCGAGCCGCTCGGGCTTTCGACGCAGTTCTACGTCAAACTGGCCAACCAGCAGCTTTGCGTCTTTGCCATGGGCCGCGCCGGCGTGAAGCCCGGCGACATCGTACGGCTGGCAGCCGATCCGGCGTCGCTGCATCTGTTCGATCCGAAAAGCGGCGATCGCATCGGCTGAGGCAACTCAGCCGGGGCTGAGAGCACTCGGACCGCAGCCTCCTTGCAAACAAAAACGCCGCCCGATGGGCGGCGTTTTTGTTTTGCGGGGGAAAACCCAGATTACTTGATCTTGGTTTCCTTGAATTCGACGTGCTTCTTGGCGACCGGGTCGTACTTACGGAACGACAGCTTGTCCGTCTTGGTACGGCTGTTCTTGCTGGTCACGTAGAAGAAACCGGTGTCGGCGGTCGACAGAAGCTTGATCTTGATGTTTGCGGCTTTGGCCATTGTATCAGTCCGTTTGTTCGTGGGGTTTTGGCCGCTAGAGCACGGGAAAACACCCGGACGCGGGAAACTTGGCGCGACACATAAAGAACGTGCCTGGAAAGTCAAGCCCGGCGGAGCTTCTTGTCGTAAGCAGATGAGTTGTCCGGATTAGGTAGCACATGAGTTGTCCGGTTTTATCGTCAGCCCGCTGGAGGCTGAGGATGAGACGGACGGCATGGCTACAGGGCCGGAGAATGCAGAAGTTTCGGGACGTTTTGAGCCGTTGGAATGGCGGCGATCTTTCGATGCTGGAGGCTGGTGAGTTGTTGGGGATGTCGGAGCGGCAATTCCGGCGTTACCGCGACCGCTATGAAGAGGCTGGGGAAGCTGGGTTGCTCGATCGACGGTTAGGCAAGCTTTCGACCCGTCGGGTGCCTGCGGAAGCGATCGAGGAGATGCTGGAGCTTTATCGTCATCGCTACCTTGGCTGGAATGTGAAGCATTTCCACGAGCACCTGCTGCGCGATCACAACTTCAGCTGGGGCTATACCTTCATCAAGACGCAGCTTCACGCGGCAGGCTTGGTTGAACGGGCCAAGCGGCGCGGTGCTCACCGGCGCAAGCGCGAAAGGAAGCCGTGCGAGGGGATGATGCTGCATCAGGATGGCAGCCGGCATGCCTGGTTGGACAGCCAGCCTATGCTCGACCTGATCGTGACGATGGACGACGCGACGAGCACGATCTATTCGGCCTTCCTGATTGGGGAGGAAGGCACGGCGTCGAGCTTTCAGGGACTTCTGGAGACCTTTGTCGCCAAGGGATTGCCGTCAAGCCTCTACACCGATCGTGGCAGCCATTATTTCGTCACGCTCAAGGCCGGCGAGGCGGTCGACAAGAGCCGGCTGACCCAAGTCGGACGGGCGCTGCGGCATCTGGGCATCGAGCATATCCCGGCCTATTCGCCCGAAGCCAGGGGGCGCTCCGAGCGGATGTTCGCGACCTTGCAGGATCGGTTGCCCAAGGAACTGGCCCTGGCCGGCATTGCGGATATCCAGGCCGCCAACCGCTTCATCGCACAGACCTATCTGCCGGCTCACAATGCCCGCTTCGCCAGGCCGGCGCGGTTGAAGACAGCGCCTTTGTTGCCGTCGACCCGCAGCAACTGTCCCAGATCCTGTGCATCGAGGAGGAGCGCGTCGTTGCCCGCGACAACACGGTCGCCTTCGCGCGACTGCGATTGCAGCTGCCGCACAGCCCGATCCGACATCACTTCGTCAAAGCCACGGTCAAGATCAGGCACTATCCGGATGGGACGCTTGCGGTCTTCCATGGGCCGCGCCGCATTGCACGATACATGCCCGATGGCACCGTAATCGAAGAAACTTGCCGCATCAGGCAAGCCGCGTGAACCGCTTCGACGCAAAACAGAAGCGGACAAACAATGTGCTACCAAACCGGACAACTTGATTAGCTACCGACAGCCCGGCGGAGCTTCTCCTACCCACCGGACCTGCCTTATGGCCGCAAATCATGCGGTTTCTGTCTCCGGTGCCACAATCTTCTTCCAGTCTCCCGTCGTGTTCCACCAGCGATTCGGATTGGCACGGTCGTCGAGTCCCTTGGAGCGGCTGGCGAGGATCGGCTGGATGCGGATCACCGGCTCCTGATAGGAATGGGCCTGGAAAATCGCCTCGACAACACGGCTCGCCAACGCCTGGTCATCAGGCAGTTCGAAGGAAACCTCGACCGTGCCCGGGCGGCGGCGCAATTCGGTTTCGGCGCCGGCCGCGGCTCCTTCGAGCGGCCTGTAGCGCTCGATACCGTGCGCCGACTGATAGGCGTTGCGGTCATACTTGCCCATCGCCAGCGGGGCGATCGCAACCACCGCGTCCATGATGCGGTCGACATCCGCCGCCGGGGCCTGGAAGGTCACAAGCAGCAGAAGCGTCATTCGCAGGGATGTGGTTTCAAAGCCGCTGTCGATCATGGGGAGTGTCCTCAACGTCCGATGTTTGGGGACACTCTTTTACCCTGAGGCTCCTGACACGGTTCTGTCAGCAGCGGTCGCTTATCAAAGGGTCAAAGGAGAATCTTGCGGACGAGTCTGACGCCAACCAGCGCCATGTAGGCGCCGAAGAACAGGCCGAGCGACCAGCCGAAGCCGGAAGGCCCGAAACTGTCCATGCCGATGCCGATCGCCTGTGGGCCAAGCACCATGCCGACGCCGTAACACAGCACGAAGGCTGCGTTGGCCGACGCCAGTTCGTGGCCGGAGAGCTGCGAACCGAGATGGGCGAGGCCGATCGTGTACATGGCCGCGACGACACCGCCCCAGACGAACAGAAGCGCTGCCATCAAATGCCAGTTCGCCGCAAAGAAGGGCATGAACAGCGTGCCGGCAAGGCCAACCGTGGCGCAAGCGAGCAGCAGATAGCGCCGGTCCGAAACGCGGTCGCTGATCATGCCGATCGGGATCTGCAGGAGGACATTGCCGAGGCCGATCATGGTCAGCAGCAATGCGGCATCGGCTTCGGAATAGCCGATGCGGTTGCCATAGACCGGGAACAGCGCGAAGCCGCCGGTCTCGACGGCGCCGAACACCAGCACGGCAAAAGTCGCGGTCGGCACCAGCCAGATGTAGCGCAGGAAATTGCTGGTTTCGCCGTCGGCTACAATGCTCGGGCTTTCGTTGCGCGCCGCCAGCACCGGTATCGCGGCCAGCGTCACCAATCCAATGATGACGCCGAACGGCCTGAAGCCTGAGCTGCCGAGATGGGCGAACAGCCACGGCCCGGCGGCAAAACCGAGCGACAGGACAGTGGCGTAGATGCCAAGGACAAGGCCGCGGCGATGCGGCGGTGCCGACGTACTAATCCAGAATTCCGACAGGATGAACAGCACCGTCAACGCGATATGCAGCACGATGCGCAGCGGGAACCACATCCAGAAGTCGGGCGCGAAATGGAAGCCGACGAAGGCGAGCGCGCCGGTGGCGATCATCGCGATCATGGTCCAGGCGACGCCAAAGCGCATGGCGAGCGGCGTCGCCAACGGCGCGCCGGCGATCGAGGCCAGGCCGGCGACGGCCGTGTTAAGGCCGATCATCGAAGCCGAGTGGCCACGCGTTTCCAGAATGACGCTCAGCAGTGGCATGCCGAGGCCAATGGCGATGCCGACGACGCTGATCGACGAAATCGCCGCCACCATCGGCAGCCAGTGTACGCGTTCGTCGCCCTGTGGTTGGGTATCGACCGTCATGGGATGCTGAATACTCTGTCTCTTTGATCGTACGCAATTCCGGACCGAAAACCGCGTCACACTTTTCCTGGAATTGCTCTACAGAAGTTCGCGGGTGAAGCGGTTGCGGACAAGCCGGTAGAAGGGGACGGGGCCACCCGGACGTAGCAATGGATCACGGGCAAGGCGCTTTTCCAGCTCGTTCAGGATCATTCGGGTGATGTCGGGTATGTCGGCTTCCCTGGCCTTGGCAAGCGGCAGCCAGACCAGTTCCTCGAGTTCGTTGGTCGGGCCACCGCCCGGCAATTCGACGGCGACGTCGCTGCGCCAGGCGCTGAAGAAACGCGTGTCGAAGCGGCGAACCCGGTTGGGCGGGGTGATGGCGCGCGCGATGAAACGCAGCGTTTCGAGCGAAGGCCTTACGCCATGTTCGACAAAACCTTGCCAGTCACGCTTGTCGGTCGCGAAGGCGGCCTTCTGGCCGATCAACAGACCGGCTTCCTCATAGGTCTCGCGGATTGCGGACAAGGCGACCGCGCGGGCTCGCGCAGCACTGGTGCGGCCGGGACCGGCAAGCAGCTTCGCTTCCTCGTCGCGATGCAAGGCGGTGGCGGTCGCGATGCGGCTGTCGGCCGGATCGGTGCGGCCGCCGGGAAACACGAATTTTCCAGGCATGAAGGCGTGGCCGGCGTGGCGGCGGCCCATCAGCACCAGTACCTCATCGTCCTTGCGGTCGAGCAGGATCAGGGTCGCGGCATCACGCGGACGCAGGGGCCGGCCGCCATGTGCGGCGAGACCCTTGTCGAGCTTGTCGACATCCGCCTTGGTCATTGCTTCCATGCGCTGGACCTAGCGGAAACTTCTTGCAAACGAAAGTGGCCTTTCACGGTCGGTATGTTGCGCCAGCAGCGCTTCAGGCGCCGTGGTGGGACTCCGCCCCATCCTTTTCGCCACCGAATCCGTGCATATAGAATGCCCATTGCAGTCCGATGACGGCGCCTTTGACAGGCTGCAGCAGCGCGACCGACAAAACGATGGTCAAGGGCACCCAGATGGCGATGTGCTGCCAGGTGGACAGCGTCGACGTCGCTTCCACGCCCATGAAGGCACCGAGAACGATGTGGCCGACGATGACGATGACCAGATAGGCCGGCAGGTCGTCGGCGCGATGGTGATGGATCTCCTCGCCACAGACGCTGCAGGTCTCGACAGTCTTGGTGAAGCCGCGGAACAGCTTGCCTTCGCCGCAGTTCGGGCAGCGGCCCAACAGGCCGCGCTTCATCGCCGTCCACAAGGGGCGGGCAACCCGGCCCGTGTGATGTTCGCCGCCGAAAACCTGTTCTTGTATCCCTAATTCTTTTGGCATCATCGTCTCCTGCCGCGCGAACCCGGTCGCGATTGCGACGCACGAGCGCGGCCCTTAGCCTTGTGAAACGACTTACTGGAGCCTGGCAGGGGCTTCGGGTCGGTCAACATCTCAAAGCGCATCGCGCCGGCCATTGGGGCCACCTCGACGAGCCGGACCTCGACGTGGTCCGCGAGCTGGTAGCCTTTGCCCGAGCGTTCTCCAAACAGGGAGCGGGCGGTTTCGTCGTATATATAGTAATCGCCGCCCAGAGTTGACACCGGGATGAAACCATCCGCGCCATATTGCGGCAATTGGACAAATAGTCCTGATTTGGTGACGCCGGAGATGCGGGCGTCGAAGCGGTCGTCGATGCGCTCGGCGAGATAGGCGGCGATAAGCCGGTCGACCGTATCGCGCTCGGCCGCCATGGCACGCCGTTCCGTGCCGGAGATCAGTATTGCAACGTCTTCGAGCCGAGCTGCTTCGTCCTGCGTCAGTCCTCCCGGGCCGAGACCGAGTGCGGCAATAAGCCCGCGATGCACGATCAGGTCGGCGTAACGCCGGATCGGCGAGGTGAAATGCGCGTAGCGTCTGAGGTTGAGGCCGAAATGGCCAATATTTCCAGGTGAGTATTCGGCCTGGCTCTGCGAGCGCAGCACCACCTCGTTGACCAGCGCCTCATTGTCGGCGCCGCGCACGCGCTCCAGAATGCCGTTGAATTGGCTAGGCCGCATCTGCGCGCCGCGCGCCAGCGACAGGCCAAGTGTCTGCAGGAATTCGCGCAGCGATTCCTGCTTGGCAAGCGACGGCGCATCGTGGACGCGGTAGACCAACGCCTGCTTCTTCGCCTCCAGCGTCTCAGCCGCGGCAACATTGGCCTGGATCATGAATTCTTCGATGAGCTTGTGGGCGTCGAGCCGGTCAGGCAGCATGACGCGATCGACCGTGCCGTCCGGCTTGAGCAGGATTTTGCGCTCCGGCAGGTCGAGTTCGAGCGGCTGGCGGCCGGCGCGGCCGCGCTTGAGGATCGCATAGGCATCCCAAAGCGGCTTCAGCACCGTGTCGAGGATCGGGCCGGTCTTGTCGTCGGGCACACCGTCGATCGCCGCCTGCGCCTGCGGGTAGGCCAGCTTCGCCGCGGATTTCATCATCACACGGTGGAAGGAGTGCCTGATCTTGTGGCCATCGGCTGAAAAGGTCATGCGCACCGCCAGCGCCGGGCGATCCTGGCCTTCACGCAGCGAACAGAGATCGTTGGAGATGCGTTCGGGCAGCATCGGCACGACGCGGTCCGGGAAATAGACCGAATTGCCGCGCTTCAAGGCTTCGCGGTCGAGGGCCGTGCCGTAGCGGACATAGGCGGCGACATCGGCGATGGCGACAGTGGCGATCACACCGCCCGGGTTCTTTTCGTCGAGATCGGGTGTGGCGAAGACGGCGTCGTCATGGTCCTTGGCGTCGGCCGGATCGATGGTGACCAGCGGCAGGTCGCGCCAGTCCTCGCGATGATCCATCGTTGCCGGCTTCACGGCCTCGGATTCGGCGATGACGTCGGCCGGGAAGATGTGCGGGATGTCGTGCGCGTGGATGGCGATCATCGAGACCGCCTTTTCGCTGGTCAGCGAACCCAGCACGTTGAGCACCTTGGCGCGCGGCAGCCCATAGCCGGAGGCGCGCGCGGGCTCGACCTCGACCAGGTCGCCGTTCTTGGCCCCGTTCTGGAATTCCTTGTCGACGATCAGTTCGGGCTGGCGGCGTTCCACCGGCTCGATGCGGAATGTGCCGTCCTTCAGCACACGAAAGACGCCGAGAACGGCATCGGTGCGCTTCTCGAAGATCTTCATCACCCGCCCGGTATAGGCAGGGCCGGACGGATCATCGGTCGGAAAGGTCTTGGCCAGCACGCGGTCGCCGATGCCCGGTGCTGGACCATTGCCGCTGCGCGACACGCGGATCGAGACGACGGGTGGTTCGCCCGTGCCCACGGACTCGGCCGGATGCGCTAGCAAGACACCGTCGCCGTCGCGGCCAAAAATGTCGAGCACGGCGACGTGGGGCAGGGCGCCGACGCGGGTCAGCCGCTTGCGCTCCTTGGTGAGCACGCCTTCATCCTGCAGGTCGCGCAGAATGTCCTTCAGCCAGATGCGGTCATCGCCGCGCAGCGCGAACGCCTTGGCGATGTCGCGCTTTCCGGCACGATCGGGATTTTCGGCGATGTAGCGCAGGATTTCGTCGCGCGAGGGCCTGTAGTCGTCCTTGACCTTGGCTCTCGTGTCGGCGGTGCGCGGATCGCCGTGGCTTCGTCCGGTGATCCTGCGCGCCACGCCGTCCTACCCTTTTTTCTTCGCGGCCGGCTTTCTGGCCGCTGTTTTCTTGGTTGCCGGCGCTTTGGCCGCTGCCGCCTTGCGGAACGGCTTCTTGCCGCCGCCGCCCTTGGCTTCCTTCTCGGCAATCAGCGCCAGCGCATCCTCGATGGTCACCGATTGCGGATCCTTGCCCTTGGGCAGCGTGGCATTGACCTTGCCGAAATTGACATAAGGCCCGTATTTGCCGTCGCGCACGACGATCTTGCCGCCGCCATCCGGATGGTCGCCAAGTTCCTTGAGCGCAGCTGCAGTGCCACCGTTGCGGCCGTTCTTGCCCTTCGACTGCTTCTCGGCAATCACCGTGACCGCGCGGTTGAGGCCGATCGAGAACACATCCTCGATGCTGTCGAGATTGGCGTAGGTGCCATCATGCAGCACGAACGGCCCGTAGCGGCCGAGCCCGGCCGAGATCATCTTGGACGTTTCCGGATGCTTGCCGATATCGCGTGGCAGCGCCAGCAACGCCAGCGCCTTCTCGTGATCGATGGATTCAGGCGTCCAGCCCTTGGGCAGGCTCGAACGCTTGGCCTCCTTGCCGTCACCGCGCTGAAGGTAGGGGCCGAAGCGGCCTGAGCGCAGCGTGATTTCCTCGGCCGTATAAGGGTCCTTACCAAGCACCTTGGTGCCCTCGTCGCCGCCGCCATTCTCGCCATTCGGATTGGCAGCGTCGCCGAGCTGGCGTGTGAAGGAGCATTCCGGATAGTTCGAGCAGCCGACGAAAGCGCCGAACTTGCCGAGCTTCAGCGACAGATTGCCGGTGCCGCATTTCGGGCAGATGCGCGGGTTCGAACCGTCTTCCCTTGTGGGGAACACCAGCGGTGCCAGTTCCTCGTTCAGCGCGTCGAGCACGTCGGTGACGCGCAACTCCTTGATGTCCGCGACCGCACCCGAAAAATCCTTCCAGAAGTCGCGCAGCACGTCCTTCCAAGCGAGCTTGCCGTCGGAGATCTCGTCGAGCTTTTCCTCGAGCGATGCGGTGAAGTCATATTCGACGTAACGTTCGAAGAAGCTTTCCAGGAAGGCCGACAGCAGGCGGCCCTTGGCCTGCGGCACCAGCCGGCGCTTATCGATCGTGACATAGTCGCGATCCTCGAGCGTCTTCAGGATCGCCGTATAGGTCGACGGGCGGCCAATGCCGAGCTCTTCCAGCTTCTTGATCAGCGTCGCCTCGGAATAGCGCGGCGGCGGCTCGGTCGTGTGCTGCGTTGCGTTGATCGCCTGGCGGGCAAGCTGCTCGCCGGCGCGGATTTCGGGCAGACGACGGTTTTCCTCGTCTTCCGCGTCATCGTCCTTCTGGTCGGTGTAGGCGGCGATGAAGCCGTCGAAGCGAACGACCGAACCGACAGCGCGAAGCTCCGCGGTGCGGGCGCCGTTCACCGCCTCGATCTCGACGGTGGTGCGCTCGATCTCGGCCGGCTGCATCTGGCTGGCGATGGCGCGCTTCCAGATCAGCTCATAGAGCCGCATCTGGTCGGAATCGAGATATTGCCGAACCGATGCCGGGGTGCGCATGAAATCCGTCGGGCGAATGGCCTCGTGCGCTTCCTGGGCGTTCTTGGCCTTGGCGGTGTACTGGCGCGGCTTTTCTGGCAGATATTTCGGGCCGAATTCCTTGGCGATGGCGTCGCGGGCACCCGAGATCGCCTCGGGCGCCATCTGCACGCCATCGGTTCGCATATAGGTGATCAGGCCGGTGGTCTCGCCGCCGATCTCCATGCCTTCATAGAGCCGCTGCGCCACTTGCATGGTGCGGGTGGCCGAAAAACCGAGGCCCGATGAGGCCGCCTGCTGCAGCGTCGAGGTGGTGAAGGGCGGGCCGGGATTGCGCTTGGTCGGTTTGGCTTCGACGGACAGCGCCTTGAAGGTCGCGCCCTCGAGCATTCCCTTGATATCGTCGGCTTGCGCCTTGTTGGCAATGTCGAGCTTTTGCAGCTTCTTGCGCTCGAAGGCGGTCAGCCGCGCTTCGAAAGTCTCGTTGCGCGGCGTGCCGAGGAGGGCGGCGATCTGCCAATATTCCTCGCGGATGAAGCGTTCGATCTCGGATTCGCGGTCGCAGACCAGGCGCAGCGCTACCGACTGGACGCGGCCGGCGGACCGGGCGCCAGGCAATTTGCGCCACAGCACCGGCGACAGCGTGAAGCCGACGAGATAGTCGAGCGCCCGGCGGGCAAGGTATGCATCGACCAGCGGCGCATCGATCTGGCGCGGATTGGCCATCGCTTCCAGCACCGACGACTTGGTGATGGCGTTGAAGACGACGCGGCTGACCGTCTTGTCCTTCAGCGCGCGCTTCTGCTTCAGCACTTCCAGCACGTGCCAGGAGATGGCTTCGCCTTCGCGATCCGGGTCGGTGGCGAGGATCAGGCCGTCGGCATCCTTGACCGCCTTGGCGATGTCGGCGAGGCGCTTGCCCGAGGCGGTGTCGACCGCCCAGGACATGGCAAAATCCTCATCCGGACGCACCGATCCGTCCTTGGCCGGCAAATCGCGGACATGGCCGAACGAGGCCAGAACCTTGTAGTTCCTGCCGAGGTATTTGTTGATTGTCTTCGCCTTGGCCGGCGATTCGACGACGACGACGTCCATGAGGTCTCATATCAGCTGTGGTGCGGCAGAAGAATTCCGCTGCGCGCGACGAAATCTCGTTCTATTTGCCGCTCACATGGCCGCGCTTTTGCATCCGGTCAAGGGGAAGCGCCCAAATTGCGGAGCTGTCCGCAGCAATACACTCTAAGAGTGTATGGAGAAAATCACAGATTTTGGCTTGGAGAGATGGCGGTCCCGAGTCGGCTGCAATGGCTCGGTTTCATGTTTGCATCGAACCGAGGAAGAATCCGCCGCAATGCCGCACCGAGGCGTGGGCGCTACGGTTCACAAACAAGCTGGCCGCCGGATCGAGGAAGGATGTCCGGCGACCAGTCCATATCCCGCCAGCGAGCGGGATATGGCATGAGGGTTCAGTCGGCTTTGGCGGTATGCCAGACGCCTGCGACGCCATCACCGCTCACATCTCCGGCTTTCTTGTCCTTGATGAATGTGTAAAGCGGCTTTCCGTCATAGGCCCACATCTTGGTGCCGTCGGTACGGTCGACGATTGTCCATCCTTCGGAAGTCTTCGCGCCGGCCTCGGCCTTCAGCGGTGGCCAGTTGGCGGCGCATTTGTCGTAGCAGTTCGACTTGCCCTTCTCGTCCTTGTCGTAGGTGTAAAGCGTCATGCCCTTGGCATCGGTGTAGATCTTGGTGCCTCCGACATCGGCTTCCTTCCACGCTTCGGCGGCGAAGGATGCTGCGGTGCTAAGCAGAAGTGCTGCCAGCCCTATTGTTATGGTTTTCATGGAAATCTCCCTGGCTGATATTTGGAGACGCGCGGGAAATCGCGGCCTCTTTATTACAACGTCCCATGCCGGCGCTTTCGTCCCGATCTACGCATGCGGCGATGACTTTCCACACAATGGTGATTGGCAGACAGGCCTGGCCGTCGCTATATCCGCCCGGGAGCAGTTGGAGTTTTGGAATGGCATTGGACATCGGCTATGTCAGCGCGGTCGGGGCGGGGGCCATCTCGTTCCTGTCGCCTTGCGTGCTGCCGCTGGTGCCGCCCTATCTCTGCTACATGGCAGGCGTGTCGGTCGACGATTTTCGCGGCAATGCGGGTGTGACAGCTCGGGAAGGTACGCGTGGTGCGCTGCTTTATTCCTCGATCGCCTTCGTGCTCGGCTTCTCGACGGTGTTCGTCGCGCTCGGCGCCGGCGCTTCGACCATCGGCCGGCTGCTGCGTGTCTGGCAGGAGCCGCTGGCGATGGCCGCCGGCGTGTTGATCATCCTGATGGGCCTGAATTTCCTCGGCATATTGCGCATTCCGCTGTTGTCGCGCGAGGCGCGCTTCCAGTCGCAGGGCAAGCCGGCCAGTGCCGTCGCCGCCTATGTCATGGGGCTGGCCTTCGCCTTCGGCTGGACGCCGTGCATTGGCCCGGTGCTGGGGCCGATCCTGACGCTGGCTGGTGGGCGCGAAACCGTGGGCGAGGGCGCGCTCCTGCTCGCCGCCTATTCGCTCGGACTTGGCATCCCCTTCCTGATCGCAGCGCTGTTTTCCGGCGCCTTCATGCGCTTCCTCGGCAAATTTCGCGTCCATCTCGGCCGTGTCGAAAAGGCGATCGGCGCGCTGCTGGTGGTCGCCGGTGTGTTTTTCCTCACCGGCGGCGTGCAGGCCGTGTCCTACTGGCTGCTGGAGAATTTCCCGGTGCTGGGGCGGCTGGGATAGCGATCCGCCGCACGCTTTTGACTGCCGTCAAAAGTGAGGTTCGACACGTTGGAAGATGCAGACGCTTTTGAACCCGTCGGCGAGTGGCTGGATGAGGATAGCGGTCGGTCGCTCTTGCCAACCGGTTGGCTGAGCCAGCAAATAGAGCTCTCCGTCGATCCGCTGCGTATCGAAGTGGACATAGCGCCAGCTCACACCCGGATAGAGCCCTGGCATGTGTCCGGCTATGACGCTCCATCCCAATGGCAGTTTGTCCGCCGAGAACGTGTCCCCATCGTCATCGAGCATGCTCTCTTTCAGAATTCTTGAAGGGTCGGCTGTGACCGGCGCCAGCAGCATAAGGTCGCCGTCGAAATAATGATTGGTCCCGCTCCAACGAACAAGCTTGCGAAGCACGCCGGGCGACACCTCGATCGTTGCAACATTGAGATCTTGTCCTGCGGTCTCCACAGGGAAGACGTTGGCGGTGTCGTTGATGGTGGTGCTGACACTTTGAAATCCTTTTGGCCGAAGGCGCAGCAATTTTCGGCAGAGACGCGGCTCGGTGGTCCCGCGCTCCAACAATATGGTGCCAATTGGTGGCCGGCTCCCCGGCGCCGCATATTCGATGTGATCGACCTTGTGGCGATTGAGCTGAAATGGCTCGTCCTTACAGGTAATTTCCCCTTTTTCGGGCGCCTTGTCGCTGGCGGCGACACTGCAATAGCTCAGTCGATCCGGCCGAATAACGATTCCGATCAGCCAAGGGTCCTCGTCCGCACCGTAGCCGGGCTTCCATTGTCTGCGCGATAGAATCTTTCGCTTTGCAATCCAGAGGCTGAAGAAGGCCGGCGGATCGCCGCCGCCCATGCCATAGCCAAAGGCTTGCTCCTGCCCGTCGCGAAGGCGGATTGTCCAGCCATTGGCCATGGTGCAATTCGATTGGCCGAGGGTAGGCGTCACCGATAACCCTTGGTCGGCGCTGGCCGGCAGTTGACGGTAGACGATTGGCTCTTCGTCCACTGTCATTGTAAAGCGAACCAGCGCGACGTCGTGGCCGGGTTGGCAAACCACCTCGGCATGTGGGGTGGAATAATCGGCTTGGGCGATGCCCGGACAGGTCAATGTGCAAAGAAAAATTACAAACGCGGCAAAAGCATGCAGGTCACGGCTCAACATTCACAGTGTCCTCTTTCTGAACATGCCGGCGTCACTATCCCAAGCAGCAAGAGCAACGACAGCCAGCAGAAACTTCTCCCGAAACCTTTTGCAATATCCAAGACCCGCTGATTGAAAGTCAGCTGCTCTTCACCACCTCACCGGAATTTAACCGCATTGGTGCAGCATGGCGCCGCTGCTATCCTGTCTTGATTCCCAACCCTTTTCCTATGGTTGTTCGCCTATGAGCCAGAGATCCTGCCTGTCCGTCATCCTCGCCGCCGGCGAAGGCACGCGCATGAAGAGCGCGCTGCCTAAGGTGCTGCACCAGATCGCAGGCCTGCCGATGGTCGCCCATGTCGTGAAGGCGGCCGACTCCGCCGGTGCCAGCAGCGATGCGATCGTCATCGGCCATGGCGCCGAAGAGATGCGCAAGGCGGTGGCGAAGTTCGCACCCAAGGCCGAGACTTTCGTGCAGGAAGAGCGCCTGGGTACGGCGCATGCCGTTCTTGCCGCACGTGAAGCGATATCAAGGGGTTATGACGACATCCTGGTGATGTTCGGCGACACGCCGCTGATCGATGCGGAAGCGCTGAACCTGGCTCGGCTGAAACTCGCCGAAGGTGCGGCCGTCGCTGTGATCGGCTTCCGCCCGCCTCTTCCAAACGGCTATGGCCGGCTGGTCGAAAAAGGCGGCAAGCTGATTGCCATCCGCGAGGAAAAGGACTGCTCCGAGGCGGAGAAGAAGATCGGCTTCTGCAATGCCGGCATGATGGCGGTGGCCGGCGCCCATGCGCTGAAGCTGCTCGACGCGGTCGGCAACAAGAATGCCAAGGGCGAGTACTATCTGACCGACATCGTCGAGATCGCCGGCGCGCAAGGTCTCGACGTCGTCGCCACCGAGGCCAGCTTCGAGAATGCGCTCGGCATCAACAACCGCGCCGAGCTGGCGCAGGCCGAAGGCATCTGGCAGGCACGCCGCCGTCAGGAGGCGATGCTGTCGGGCGTGACGCTACTCGCGCCGGAGACCGTCTATTTCTCGCACGACACCGAGATCGGCGCCGACACCATTGTCGAGCCGAATGTCTGGTTCGGCCCGGGCGTGAAGATCGCCGGCGGCGCCAAGATCCATGCCTTCAGCCATATCGAAGGCGCTACCATTGCATCGAATTGCGATGTCGGGCCGTTCGCGCGGCTGCGGCCAGGCGCCGATCTCCGGAACAAGGCGAAGGTCGGCAATTTCTGCGAGGTCAAGCAGGCTGTTGTCGAGGAGGGCGCCAAGGTCAACCATTTGACCTATATCGGCGATGCCCGCGTCGGCGCGGGCGCCAATATCGGCGCCGGCACCATCACCTGCAATTATGACGGCTATTCGAAATTCTTCACCGACATCGGCGAGGGCGCCTTTGTCGGCTCGAATTCCTCGCTGGTGGCCCCGGTCTCGATCGGCAAGGGCGGCTACATCGCGTCCGGCAGCGTCATCACCGAAAGCGTGCCCGACGATGCGCTGGCCTTCGGCCGGGCCCGCCAGAAGACGATCCCCGGCAAGGGCAAGGAATTGCGCGAGCGTTTTGCCTCGGCGCGGCGGCGAAGAAGAAGGCGGCTGGCGCCGATCACTGACGGTCAGTCGGCCGCTGCGGTATCCCGACCGAAAGTAGCGGTCACCTCGATCCTGCCGACGATGGCGTTGTTGAAATCGTCGAGGTCCTCGGCGGGGATCCAGTATTCCAGATGGGCCTTGCTGCCGGCATGCTCGACCCTGTAGCGGTCGAGAAAGCTTTTCAGCACGGCAAAGCGGGTCACGAAACCCGCACCGCTGGCCGGCACATTCCAGTCGCGCGCGATTTGCACGGCATAGGCTTCCGACAGAACCGGATAGAAGATCGGCTGTTCGGGCGGGCGTGGCGGAAATGCCCGCATGTCCGACGCCTCGATCAGTTTCAATTCCTGAGGTCCGACAGGACGCCAGAGTGTAATGGTGGGCTGGGTCTCATTCATGGCTGAAGCTTAGCCAAAATATTGTCGGAACGAAAAACCGGATCGCTGAAAACCGAACAATTGCAGTAACCGGATTGCAAGAGCGGTCTGGCATGGTGCATGCCTCTGCAAGCGTCCGTTACAGCGGACGAAATGCAATGTGACTTTCACGGCAGGCCGGCCATCCCTAAATAGCGCTGGTTTTCCATGGGGAATCGGGGACTGTCTGCATGTGCGGTATCGTTGGAATCGTCGGTCACTCGCAGGTTGCACCGCTCATCGTCGACGCGCTGAAGCGGCTCGAATATCGCGGCTATGACTCGGCCGGCGTCGCCACCATCGAAAAGGGACAGCTTGGCCGCCGCCGCGCCGAAGGCAAGCTGATCAACCTTGAGCGCCGGCTCAAGGAGGAGCCGCTCGAGGGAACGATCGGCATCGGCCACACGCGCTGGGCCACCCATGGCGTGCCCAACGAGACCAATGCGCATCCGCATTTTTCCGACGGTGTCGCCATCGTCCACAATGGCATCATCGAGAATTTCGCCGAGTTGCGCGACGAGCTGATCCGCGACGGCTATTCCTTCTCGTCGCAGACCGACACCGAGGTCGTCGCGCATCTGGTGGCGCACGAACTGGCCAAGGGGCTGAAGCCGGTCGAGGCCGCGCACCAGGCGCTGAAGCGGCTCGAAGGCGCCTTTGCGCTGGCCATCATGTTCAAGGGCGACGAAGACCTGATCGTCGGCGCCCGCAACGGCCCGCCGCTGGCCGTCGGCCATGGCGATGGCGAGATGTTCTTGGGTTCGGACGCCATTGCGCTGGCGCCGTTCACCAATTCGATCACCTATCTCGAAGATGGCGACTGGGCGGTGGTGCGCCGCGACAGCGTCGCCATCTTCGACATCGACGGCAAAAGGTCGAGCGCAAGCGCCAGCAGTCGCTGTCGACCAGTTTTATGGTCGACAAGGGCAACCGCCGGCATTTCATGGAAAAGGAAATCCATGAGCAGCCGGAAGTGATCTCGCATACGCTGGCGCATTACGTCGATTTCGTCTCCGGTGTCTCGAAGCCGCTCGACCTGCCATTCGATTTCGCCAAAATTGGCCGACTGGCGATCTCGGCCTGCGGCACCGCCTATCTCGCCGGCCTGATCGGCAAATACTGGTTCGAGCGCTATGCGCGGCTGCCGGTCGACATCGATGTCGCCTCGGAATTCCGCTACCGCGAGATGCCGCTGTCAGCCAACGATGCCGCCTTCTTCATCTCGCAATCGGGCGAGACCGCCGACACGCTGGCTTCGTTGCGCTACTGCCGCAAGGCCGGCATGAAGATCGGCGCCGTCGTCAATGTGCGGGAATCGACCATGGCGCGCGAATCCGACGTCGTGCTGCCGACGCTTGCCGGTCCCGAGATCGGCGTCGCCTCGACCAAGGCTTTCACCTGCCAGCTCTCGGTGCTGGCGTCGCTTGCCGTGCGCGCCGGTGTGGCACGCGGCACGATCTCGAAAGATGAGGAGAAGACCCTGGTGCGCGCGCTCTCGGAAGCGCCGCGCTATGCCAACCAGGTGCTCAAGCTCGAAGAGCAGATCGAGCGCATCGCGCGCGAACTGTCGCGCTACAAGGACGTGCTCTATCTCGGCCGTGACACCAATTTCCCGCTGGCCATGGAAGGCGCGCTGAAACTCAAGGAAATCTCCTATATCCACGCCGAAGGCTATGCGGCGGGTGAGCTGAAGCACGGGCCGATCGCGCTGATCGACGAGAACATGCCGGTCATCGTGATTGCGCCGCATGACCGCATTTTCGAGAAGACCGTGTCGAACATGCAGGAAGTGGCGGCGCGCGGCGGCAAGATCATCCTGATCACCGACAGCAAGGGCGCAGCGCACTCAAGCGTCAAGACGATGGAGACGATTATCTTGCCGGACGTGCCGGAAATCATCTCGCCGATCATCTATGCGCTGCCGATCCAGATGCTCGCCTATTTCGCCGCCGTGTTCATGGGCACCGACGTCGACCAGCCGCGCAATCTGGCGAAATCGGTGACAGTGGAGTAGGAGCGTCTAAACAGCGGCCTTTAAAAACTTCGCAGTTCCAAACGGCCTTCCGGTTCACTAATGTTGCGCTGCAACCCGCGCCCCGGTGAACCATGTCCGATGCTCCCAAGACCTCCGGCATGACCCGGCTGAGGAACTATTTCCTCACGGGCTTCGTCGTCTGCGCGCCGCTGGCGATCACCGCCTATATCGCCTGGTCGTTCATCGGCTGGGTCGATTCCTGGGTAAAACCCTATATTCCGGCGCGTTACAGCCCCGACACCTATCTGCCGTTTCCGGTTCCGGGTTTCGGGCTGATCGTCGCGCTGATCCTGATCACGCTGATCGGTTTCCTCACCGCCAACATTGTCGGCCGCGCCATTGTCGGGTTCGGCGAACGCCTGCTTGGTCGCATGCCGCTGGTGCGCGGCATCTATGGCTCGCTGAAGCAGATTTTCGAGACCGTGCTGTCGAACAAGGGCGACATGTTCCGCCAGGTCGGGCTGGTTGAATATCCGCGCAAGGGCGTGTGGTCGCTGGTTTTCGTTGCCAGCGAGAAGGAAACCGAGATCAATGAGAAGCTCGACCAGGAAGGCGATCCGCTGATTGCGGTGTTCATGCCCTGCACGCCGAACCCGACGACCGGGTTCCTGATGTATGTGCTGAAGTCGGACATCGTGCTGCTCGACATGACGATCGAGGACGGCGCCAAGCTGATCGTTTCGGCCGGGCTGGTGGCGCCCGAAGTTAAGAGCAAGGTGGTGACGCTGAATGGCGAGCCGATCAACGGCACGGTGGCCAACCCGCCGCTAGGGCCTCATCCGGCGCGCAAGAGCCGCACGGCCTCGTCGCGGCCGAACAAATAGAGCAGCAGGCGCAGCGCCTCGCCGCGGTCGGATTGCAGCTCCGGGTCGCGTGACAGGATCAGCCTGGCATCGTCGCGGGCGGCCTCCAGGAGATCGGCATGCGCCTCGATGCGCGCCACCTGGAAACCCGGTGTGCCCGACTGGCGGGTGCCCAGCAACTCACCTTCGCCGCGCAGTTTGAGGTCTTCCTCGGCGATCAGGAAACCGTCCTCGGTCTCGCGCATTACAGAAAGCCGGCGTTTTGCGGTCTCGCCAAGCGGGTCCTTGTAGAGCAGCACGCAGGAGGAGGGCTTGTCGCCGCGCCCGACCCGGCCGCGCAATTGGTGCAGCTGCGCAAGGCCAAAGCGCTCGGCATGCTCGATGACCATGACGGTGGCGTCGGGCACATCGACGCCGACCTCGATGACCGTGGTGGCGATCAGGATGCGGGTCTCGCCTTCCTTGAAGGCGCGCATCTCCTCGTCCTTCTCGGCGCCCTTCATGCGGCCATGGACGAGGCCGATGCGGTCGCCGAACAGCGGCTTCAGCGAAGCAAAGCGGTCCTCGGCCGACATCAGCTTGATCTCTTCGGATTCTTCCACCAGCGGACAGATCCAGTAGATCTTCTGGCCGCCGGCGACGGCGTCCTCCATGCGGCCAACCAGTTCGTCGAGCCGTTCCAGAGGCAGCGTGACGGTGCGGATCGGTTGGCGGCCGGCCGGTTTTTCCGTCAGTTTGGAGACATCCATATCACCGAAAGCAGTCAGCACCAGCGTGCGCGGGATCGGGGTCGCGGTCATCACCAGCATGTCGGGCGCATCGCCCTTGGCGGTGATGGCAAGCCGCTGGTGGACGCCGAAACGATGCTGCTCGTCGATGACGGCCAGCACCAGATCGTGGAAGGTGACCGTCTCCTGGAACAGGGCGTGGGTGCCGACGACGATGTCGATCTCGCCGCTGGCCAGGCCGGCCAGCGTTTCGGTGCGTTCGCGGCCCTTTTCGCGGCCGGTCAGGATGGCGATGCGCAGCCCGACCTTGGCGGCCAGCGGCGTGATCGTCGCCAGATGCTGGCGGGCCAGGATCTCGGTTGGCGCCATCAGCGCCGCCTGGCCGCCGGCCTCGACCGCGCGCGCCATAGCAAGCAGTGCGACCACGGTCTTGCCCGAGCCGACGTCGCCCTGCAGCAGCCGCAGCATGCGCTCGGGGTCGGCGAGGTCGGCATTGATTTCGGCGAGCGCGAATTCCTGGCTTGCGGTCAGCGAATAGGGAAGGGCGGCGCGCAGTTTCTCGACGATGCGGCCGTCGCCGACCAGGGGACGGCCGGACAGGCGGCGGATCTTTGCCCGCACCAGCGCCAGCGAGACCTGGCCCGCCAGCAATTCGTCATAGGCAAGGCGCCGCCAGGCAGCACCATCGATCGAAACATCGATCGGGTCGGCCGGATTGTGGATGCGGGTCAGCGCGTCGGCAAAGGCGGGAAAAGTGTGCCGGCGCATGAAGGCGCCGTCCTGCCATTCGGGGAATTCGGGCACGCGGGCGAGCGCCTGGCCGATCGCCCGGCGCAGCACCTTGCCCGACAGCCCGGCGGTGAGCGGATAGACCGGCTCGACCAGCGGCAGGTTTTCCGCCTCGCTGGCCAGCGCGATATGATCGGGGTGGACCATGGTCGGGCGGCCGTTGAACCATTCCATGCGGCCCGAGACCACGACATGCTCGCCAACGGGCATTGCCTTTTCGAGATAGGCGGCGTGGGCATGAAAAAAGGTCAGACCGATTTCGCCGGTGTCATCATGGGCATAGACCCTGTAGGGCACCGACTTGTTGCCGCGCGGCGGCGGCTGGTGACGGTCGATGCGCACGTCGAGCGTGACGATCTGGCCTTCCGCGGAACCCGCAATGCCTGGCCGGTTGCGGCGGTCTATGACGGTATGCGGCAGCACGAACAGAAGGTCGCCCGCGCGGGCCGCGCGATCACCAAGATCAGCCGTGACAACCTTCTCGATCAGCGCGCCGACCTTCGGCCCGACGCCGGCAAGCGAAGTGATCGGAACAAACAAGGGATCGAGGATGGAAGGACGCATGATGTCAGCTTATGTCGCGACGGCTACAGCGCAAGGCTGACAGCCCCTTCTATCCACGCTATATGCGCCGCAGCAAGTGAGGATGCGGCACGATGACCGGAACGAAACGATCAAGCGAGGGGCTGGACGCCCACCGCCGCAAGCTGTTGTTCCGCTCCTGGCACCGCGGCATGCGCGAGATGGATCTCATCCTCGGCACCTTCGCCGATGCCGAGATCGGTGCCTTGACCGGAGAGGAAATCGACCAATATGAGAGGCTCCTCGACATTCCCGACACCGACTTCCTGCCGCTGATCACGGGCGAACGCCCTGTGCCGGCGGATATCGATTGTGCCGTCCTGCAAAAGATCCTGGCGTCCCGCCGGACCATGACATTCTGAACAAAAGCAATTCCAGGAAAAGCGCGAAGCGGTTTTCCCACAGGAATTGCGACAAACAAGACCGTGATTTCATGAGCCTCATTCCCACCATTGGCCTGCCGAAAGGCCGCGCCGGCCAGTTCATCGTCGACGGTGTCGCCGATGGCTATGAAGCCTTTGCGCTGGTGCAGGCCGCACTTGAGATCGCGCCTGACAAGCCGGTGCTGTTCGTGGCGCGCGACGGGCAGCGCCTGCCGGCGATCATCGAGGCGCTGGCCTTCGCTGCGCCCGGCCTGCCGGTGCTGGAACTGCCGGCCTGGGATTGTCTGCCCTACGATCGCGTCTCGCCCGGCTCGGACGCCGCCGCCAAGCGTCTCGATGCGCTGACCGCCATGATCGCGCTGGCGAAGAAGCCGCACCGCGCCGTCATCCTCACCACCGCCAATGCGCTACTGCAGCGCATTCCGCCGGCCGACCTAGTCGAGGCGCAGACCTTTCATGCCAGGCCCGGCAACCAGATCGACATGAACGCGCTGGTGTCGCGGCTGGAAACGTCCGGCTTCGAGCGCGTGCCGACGGTGCGCGGCATCGGCGAATTCGCGGTGCGCGGCGGCATTCTCGACCTGTTCGCACCCGGGTGGACCGAGGCGCTCAGGCTCGATTTCTTCGGCGACACGCTGGAATCAATCCGCGTCTTCGACGCCGCCACCCAGCGCACCACCGGCCAACGCAAGTCGATGGCGCTGCAGGCGATGAGCGAAGTGGCGCTGACGCCCGAAACCATCAGCCGCTTCCGCCGCTCCTATATCGAAGCCTTTGGCGCGCCCCAGCGCGACGACGGACTCTACGCGGCGGTCAGCGAAGGCCGGCGCTTCGCCGGCATGGAACACTGGCTGCCGTTCTTCTACGAGAGGCTGGAAACAGTGTTCGACTATCTGCCGGACACGCCAGTCATTTTCGACCATCTGGCGCATGAAGCGCTGGCCGAGCGCCACACGCTGATCCTCGACCACTACGAGGCGCGCAAAAAGCAGGCCGACGCCGCGTTGAAGGATGCCGTGCCCTACAAGCCGGTGGCACCGGATCTGCTCTATCTCTCGCCGCAAAACCTGATCGCCTCGCTTGGGCCCCGTGAAGCGATCGACTTCACGCCTTTCGACGCGCCCGATGCCGGTGCGAAAAAGGTCTACCATGCCGGCTCGCGCCATGGCCGCAGCTTCGTCGAGGAGCGTGCCGATCCGAACGTCAATGTCTTCGACGTCGTCGTCAGGCATATCGCCGACGAACGCGCCGCGCGCCGCCGTGTCGTCATCGCCGGCTGGACCGAAGGCTCGCTTGATCGGCTGGGCCAGATCCTCACCGAGCATCATCTCGGCAATCTCCAGCAGGTCGAAACACTGGCGGAAGCCGAACAGCTCGAACCGGGGCAGGCGGCTCTTGCCGTGCTGCCGCTCGAATCCGGCTTCGAAACCGAAAAACTGGTTGTCGTCGCCGAACAGGACATTCTGGGCGACCGGCTGATCCGGCGCTCGAAGCGCAAGAAGCGCGCCTCCGACTTCATAGCCGAGGCTTCGGCTCTGTCGGCCGGCGATATCGTCGTCCATGCCGACCATGGCATTGGCCGCTTCATCGGCCTGCGCACCATCGAAGCGGTCGGCGCGCCGCATGATTGCCTGGAAATCCACTATGCCGGCGACGACCGGCTGTTCCTGCCGGTGGAAAACATCGAGCTTCTGTCTCGTTATGGCTCTGACACAGCCGAGGCGACGCTGGACAAGCTTGGCGGCGGTGCCTGGCAGTCACGCAAGGCGAAGCTGAAGCGGCGCCTGCTCGACATGGCCGGGCAGCTGATCCGCATCGCCGCCGAGCGGCAGATGCGCGCCGCACCGGCGCTGGTGCCCGCCGAGGGCCTCTATGACGAATTCTCAGCCCGTTTCCCCTATGAGGAAACCGACGACCAGCAGACGGCGATCGACTCGGTCAGGGATGACCTCGGCGCCGGCAAGCCGATGGACAGGCTGATCTGCGGCGACGTCGGCTTCGGCAAGACCGAGGTGGCGCTGCGCGCCGCCTTCATCGCCGCCATGGAAGGCTTCCAGGTCGCCGTGGTGGTGCCGACGACGCTGTTGTCGCGCCAGCACTTCAAGACGTTTTCGCAGCGCTTTTCCGGCCTGCCGATCCGCGTCGCCCAGGCCTCCCGGCTGGTCGGCGCCAAGGAACTGGCGGAAACCAAGAAGGGCATCGCCGAAGGCCAGGTCGACATCGTCATAGGCACCCATGCGCTGCTCGGCTCCTCGATCTCGTTCAAGAATCTCGGCCTGCTGATCATCGACGAGGAGCAGCACTTTGGCGTCAAGCACAAGGAACGGCTGAAGGATCTGAAGACCGATGTGCATGTGCTGACGCTGTCGGCGACGCCGATCCCGCGTACGTTGCAACTGGCGCTGACGGGCGTGCGCGAACTGTCGCTGATCGCCACCCCGCCGGTCGACCGCATGGCGGTGCGCACTTTCATCTCACCCTTCGATCCGCTGGTCATTCGCGAGACGCTGCTGCGCGAGCGTTATCGCGGCGGGCATTCCTTCTATGTGGTGCCGCGCATCAGCGATCTCGCGGAAATCAATGATTTCCTGAAGGAATCTGTTCCCGAATTGAAGGTGGCGGCGGCTCATGGTCAGATGCCGCCGGGCGAACTCGACGACATCATGAACGCCTTCTATGACGGCCAGTATGATGTGCTTCTGTCGACCACCATCGTCGAATCAGGCCTCGACATTCCAACCGCCAACACGCTGATCATCCATCGCGCCGATATGTTCGGCCTGTCGCAGCTCTACCAGTTGCGCGGCCGCGTCGGCCGCTCCAAGGTGCGCGCCTATGCGCTGTTCACGCTACCGGCCAACCGCAAGCTGACCGACACCGCCGAGCGCCGGCTGAAAGTGCTGCAATCGCTCGACACGCTGGGCGCCGGCTTCCAACTGGCCAGCCACGATCTCGATATCAGGGGCGCCGGCAATCTCTTGGGTGAAGAGCAGTCCGGCCATATCAAGGAGGTCGGTTTCGAACTCTACCAGCAGATGCTGGAGGAGGCTGTCGCCGAGGTGAAGGATTCCGGCGAGGTCCAGGATGGCGGCTGGTCGCCGCAGATCGCCGTCGGCACGGCGGTGATGATCCCGGAAAGCTATGTGCCGGACCTGCAGCTCCGGCTGGCGCTTTACCGCCGTCTCGGCGACCTCGAAAACACCGAGGAGATCGACGCTTTCGGCGCCGAACTGATCGACCGTTTCGGGCCGCTGCCGGACGAGGTGAAGCATCTCCTGAAGATCGTCTTCATCAAGGCGCTCTGCCGCAAGGCCAATGTCGAGAAGCTCGACGCCGGGCCGAAGGGTGTCGTCATCCATTTCCGCAAGCGGGAATTCTCCAATCCGGTCGGCCTGGTCAAGTTCATCGGCGAGCAGGGTTCGCTGGCCAAGATTCGACCGGACCACAGCGTCGTCTTCGTGCGCGATTGGCCGACGCCGGACAAGCGCCTGGCGGGCTCGGCGGTGGTGATGACGCAACTCGCGCGGGTGGTCGAAAAGGCGGCCTGAGGTGCATTGATATTCAGGTGATGCCGGCCTGCAAATGGCTGATACCTGCGGTTCCGGCCTTCGCCGGCCGAAGCATGCATTCATGAGAGTGACGTAGCAGTTAAGGCTACGGCCGGCATAGGCCGATGCTCACGGACCCGAATGTCCGCTCCGCTCCGGTTCTCGGTATCAGCCATTTTCGGCTCGGCCTGACCTGAATCTCAACGCACTCAGCACCGCTTGTGCATTCGCCAGCGCTGAAATTCCGGTCTAGAATAGGAAATCGGCTTCGTGTATGGAGCCGCCACCCCATATAGGGGCGGAAAAGGCGGGCGAGGGTGCCTGCCGGAAAGAGCGTTGGGTGCAGCGATGACGAAATGGTCGCCGAATTCGTGGAGAGCAAAGCCGATCAAGCAGGTTCCTGCCTATCCGGACCTTGCCGCGCTGAAGAACACCGAAGCCCAGCTCGCCACCTTTCCGCCACTGGTCTTTGCCGGTGAGGCACGCAAGCTGAAGAAGCAGCTCGCGGCTGTCGCAGCCGGCGAAGCCTTCCTGCTCCAGGGCGGCGATTGCGCCGAGAGTTTTGCCGAGCATGGTGCCGACAACATCCGCGACTTCTTCCGCGTCTTCCTGCAGATGTCGGTCGTGCTGACTTTTGCCGGCGCACAGCCGGTGGTGAAGGTCGGCCGTGTCGCCGGCCAGTTCGCCAAGCCGCGCTCGTCCGACAATGAGACCAAGGGCGAGGTCACGCTGCCGAGCTATCGCGGCGACATCATCAACGGCATCGAATTCGACGCCAAATCGCGCATTCCCGATCCCGCCCGCCAGGAAATGGCCTACCGCCAGTCGGCGGCGACACTCAACCTTCTGCGCGCCTTCGCGCAGGGCGGCTATGCCAGCCTGGAGAATGTGCATAGCTGGATGCTCGGCTTCGTGTCGGATAGCCCGCAGGGCGAGAAGTACGAGTCGCTCGCCAACCGCATAACCGAGACGATGGACTTCATGAAGGCCGTCGGCATCACTTCGGAGACCAATTATGCGCTGCGCGAGACCGATTTCTACACCAGCCACGAGGCGTTGCTGCTTGGCTATGAGGAGGCGCTGACCCGTGTCGATTCGACCTCGGGCGACTGGTACGCCACTTCGGGCCACATGATCTGGATCGGCGACCGCACCCGCCAGCCCGACCATGCGCATGTCGAATATTGCCGCGGCATCAAGAACCCGCTCGGCCTGAAATGCGGCCCGTCGCTGACCACTGACGGCTTGCTGGAACTGATCGATCTGCTCAACCCCGAGAACGAGCCTGGCCGGCTGACGCTGATCGCCCGCTTTGGTTCGGACAAGGTCGCCGACCATCTGCCGAAGCTGGTGCGCGCGGTGCAGAAGGAAGGCCGCAGCGTGGTCTGGTCGTCGGACCCGATGCATGGCAACACCATCGAGGCCGCCGGCTACAAGACGCGGCCGTTCGACCGCATCCTGAAGGAAGTGCAGACCTTCTTCGAGGTGCACCGCGCCGAAGGCACGCATCCGGGTGGCATCCATGTCGAGATGACCGGCAAGAATGTCACTGAATGCACCGGTGGTGCGCGCGCCATCACGGCCGAGGAACTGCAGGACCGCTATCACACGCATTGCGACCCGCGCCTCAATGCCGACCAGGCGATCGAACTGGCCTTCCTGGTGTCGGACCTCCTGAAGAAAAGCCATCCGGTGCAGCACAAGCAGGTCGCCAACGGCTGATCCCGGCCACTGGGCCTATAAGAAAAAGGCGCCTGGGAAACCCGGCGCCTTTTCCATTTTCAGCTGATGGTCTGTGCCACGCCGGTGCGGGCGCTATCGGCAGGAGGCGTTAGTCCTTCTTATAGAGCAGCCAGCTCTTGCCGGCGCGGCCAGCCATCGCCGAATGCCTGGTGACGCGGTTGCGGCCGCTGACCTTCGACCGGTAGAGTGCCCGGTCGGCCTTTGTGTAGAGGTCCTCCGGGCCTTCGGCCTCCGATGCCATGCAGATGCCCATCGAGACCGTCACGGTGCCGTAATTCATGCCGGTCTGGCTGCTGGTGAATGGCGTCTGCTCGATCAGGGCGCGAATGCGCTCCGCGATCTCGTAAGTGGCGTCTTCGCTGGCGCCCTCAATGATCAGCGCGAATTCCTCGCCGCCGGTGCGGGCGACGAACATGTCGCCGCGAATGCTGGTCTGGAAAATCTCGGCGATGATCTGGATGATCTTGTCGCCGACAGGATGGCCGTAGCGGTCATTGATATCCTTGAACCGATCGATGTCAGCAAGGATCAAGGCATTGAACAGGATGCCCTTGTTGCTGTTGTAGATCCGGGTGATCTCCTTGTCGAAGGCGCGGCGGTTCCAGATCTGGGTCAATGGATCGGTGTTGGCCAGCCGCTTGTATTCCTCGAGCTTCGACTTGACGCTCTCGAGTTCGGCCGTCTTGTCGCTGAGCGTCGAGGCGACCTGGCGGCCATGATCGATCGTCGAATTGGTGGCAACGGCCATGGCGTTGGCGATCTTCTGCAGAAGATCCTGTGAAAGCAGGCTGCGGCCACTCAAACCGCTCGATGTCTCGTCGAGGATCCTGCCGTATTTTTCGATGTGGCTGCGCTCGCTCCGCAACAGCGATGCGACCTCCTCAAGCTCCCTGGCGATGACGTCCCGGGCATGCTCGACGATGCTGGGGCCGTGGTTCTGGGCGAAGAAAGCTCGCCCGATCTGATCCAGCTCATCCTGCGTCGGCCGGTTGCTCAAGGACACGACGGCGAGGCTGAGCTCGCGGTTGGTGCCGTTCAATGCTTCGTAGAAGATCTCGTAGTTGCGCGGCAGGCCGAGCACGCCCAGCTGGCGCATGGTCGCGACAACAGCGGATGCGATATCGGTGTTTTGTTCTGTTGGGGCGGCTGCGGGCTGCATGTCTGATTCACTCTTCCCCTCGGATCCCGACGCGGAATTTGCGGGTTCCATTGGCCGCCGAGCTGGGGAGCGCGACCCGATAGTCCAGAACATCTTGCGAAGAGGCGCGTCCCCACCCGCGACCTTCGCTTGGCGTGACCATAATTGCAGCAGCGCTAAAGTTTCCTTAATTCGTGCAGCTTCCACAGGTTTTTCTCTACCTGTGGCTGTAGAAGCATAAACTTTCGCACCATGGTCGCGGGGCGGCACACAGTTTGGCGGCTTTGAATTTGAAATCCGCTCGGCGTGCTTCTGGAAATGAAACTGAATTTCGAATTCATCACGGCAGTCGATGTCGTATTTGCTTGCGCGCAACCACCGCAAAGCTGGAATCCTGGCAACGATGCTGGACGAGGTTTCTTCAAGGGGTGCCGAAATGAGCGACAGTCACCAGGGATCATGCCTGTGCGGAGCGGTCCGCTTCCGGACAAGGGGAGCGCTGCGAGGGGTCGTCTATTGTCATTGCTCGCAATGCAGGAAGCAAAGCGGGCATTTCTATGCCGCGACCAATGTTGCCGACGCCGACATCGTGATCGAAGGCACGGAAAGCATCACCTGGTATGAGGCGTCCGCTTTCGCCGGGCGCGGCTTCTGCAAGACATGCGGGTCGGTGCTTTTCTGGAAGCCAAGGGCTCAAGACTATATTTCGGTGATGGCGGGAGCGTTCGACAAGCCGACGGGTCTCAAGGGCGACTGTCATATCTTCGTTGGCGACAAGGGCGACTATTATTCGATCGACGACGGGCTGCCGCAGTTTGAAAAGTCGACGCCTTCGATAGCGGTCGCTGAATGAATTTTGGACGAGATGCCTTATTCCCTTGATCGGGCCGTTGCTTTATCCCGTGCCGGTGATCCGGAAAGAGGTTTGGGCATGCAGCGGCTGATCGACGCTTTTATCAATTCGGTGCGGGCGTTTCGCAAGCTGGCCGCCAGCGAGAAGGCATTCCAGCAGGAGCTGATGCTCCTTGCGCTTGCCCTGCCGGCGGCGTGGTTCGTTTCGGTCTCCTGGCGTGGTTATGCCTTGCTGATCGGCGCGGTGCTGCTGCTGATCATGGTCGAGGTGCTGAACACCGGCATCGAGGCGGCCTGCGATGCCTTCAGCCGCGAGTTCAATGTCGACATCCAGCTGGCCAAGGATTGCGGTTCGCTGGCGGTGCTGATTTCGGTGGTCATCGTCGCCGGCGTCTGGGGCATCGCGCTCATCGAGCGGGTCACCGGCTTTCCCATCTGACCGTCCGAGCGCCCATAGAGGCCGGCGGCATCACTGCTCCCGACGACGCTCCCGCTTGGCGATGTGGCGGGCGACAAGCCAGGCAAGCACACCCACGGTAAGGCCGATGCCGAGCCCGATCAGCAGCCGCTCGTGGCGCAGCAGCGCCTGGCCGACGAAATGCTCGGCGCCCAGCCCGAAAACATAACCAATGGTGCTGAACAGCACCGCCCAGATCACCGATGAGATGGCGTTGAGGATGACGAAGCGGGGTGCTGCTATGGTCGACAGGCCGGCCGCGATGCCGCCGACCAGACGCATGCCGTAGACATAGCGGTTCGACAGCACGAAAATGTTGGGGTGGGTGTTGAGCAGACGATAGGCGCGGCGGAAGCCGGGCCGCCTGCGCAGCCTGACGACATGGCGATTGTCGGCGAAACTTCTGCCAAGGATGAAGAAGAAGGTGTCGCCGACGAAAGCGCCGAGTGCTGCCGCGGCAACGGCATGCCACAGCACGAAAACATGCTGGTGAGCGAAGAAGCCGCCGAGGATGGCGGCGCTTTCGCCTTCGGCGACGCAGCCGAGGAAGACGGCAAGCAGCCCATACTGTTCGATGAAATGATGAATGGCTTCGGTCATGAAGCCGACTGCTGCTGCGCCAGCCTCTCGTCGATCCGCTTGACCATCTCGGCCAGCCGCACGATCTCGTCTCGCATGCCGATGATCTGGCTGTGGCGCAGTTCATCGAGTTTTTCGTGCAGCGCCATGATCTCGATCTCGGCCTTCAGATTGACTTCGTAGTCGTGGGCGGCATCGATGCGGTCGCGTTCGGTCTGGCGGTTCTGCGCCATCATGATCACCGGCGCCTGCAAGGCGGCGACCATCGACAGCACGAGATTGAGGAAGATGAACGGGTAGGGGTCGAAGGCATCGCGCGACAGCAGCCAGACATTGCCAGCGGTCCACAGGACCAGAAAGGCCAGGAAACCCAGGATGAAGGACCAGGAGCCGCCGATGCGGGCGATCGTATCGGCAAGCCGGTCGCCAAAGGTCTGGTGGAAAGCGACGGCTTTGTTGGTGTCCCTGGAGATCGTGGTGCGCTCGAGCGTCGATTGCAGCACCCGGTTCTCGAGTTGGCTGAGGCCGTCCGGCCGTCGCTTGAGCCAGCGGTTCGCCAGATCGTCGATTGTCTTGTACATAGCCGTCTCCGTCGTCAGTGGAGATAGACGTAGAGGCTGCCGGCTCTCGCGGGAAGTGGTACATTCAAGCCAACAGCGAGGGAACTATGGCCGATTTCCAGAAAATTCGCCTGCGTGCGGCAAAACGCAAGGGCGGCGAGGCGGAGCTTTCGACGCTGCTGGGGCCGGTGCCCGACAATGCCGCCGTCGCCGATATTCCGGACGATCGTATTCTCTCGACCATGGCCGAGCGGATCTTTGCCGCCGGATTTGTCTGGCGCGTCATCGAACAGAAATGGCCCGGTTTCGAGGAGGCATTTCTGCGCTTCGAGCCGAAGCGGCTGTTGTTCCAGCCTGACGATTTCTGGCACGATCTGGCGTCCGACCAGCGCATCGTGCGCAACCCGCAGAAAATCAAATCGGTGCGCGACAATGCCGCCTTCGTCGAACGCGTGTCTGGGGAATATGGCGGTTTCGGCGAATTCCTCGCCAACTGGCCCGCCGACGATCAGGTCGGGCTGATGGCCTATCTCGGCAAGCATGGCAGCCGGCTTGGCGGCAATACCGGCCAGTATTTCCTGCGCTGGCTGGGCTGGGATGCCTTCGTCATTTCGGCCGACATGGCGGCAGCTCTTCGCGACGCCGGCCTCGACATCGCCGAAAGCCCGACCTCGAAGAAGGACCTCGACAAGATCCAGGCCCAGATCAATCAATGGGTGACGGACACGGGTCTGCCACGCCGGCACATTTCGCGTATCCTGGCGATGTCGATCGGCGAGAACCATTCTCCGCAGTCGTTGCGCGAATATATGGGCGACGACTGATCGTCGGTCTGGACACGATGGACCCCACGTCCATCGCTCCGAGACGATTGAGAATATCAATGGTGTGGGGTGGTCCAAACGAACGCCATTGCGAGGCGAATTTTGCCGCGCTAAGTCAGCAGGCATGACCAAGAAGCCCGACATACTGCGCATCGCAATCGCCCAGCTCAACCCGACCGTCGGCGACGTCGCCGGCAACCTCGCCAAGGCACGCGAGGCGAGGGCGGATGCCGCGCGCCAGGGCGCAGATCTCGTGCTCTATACCGAGCTTTTCCTGGCCGGTTACCCGCCGGAAGATCTGGTGCTCAAGCCGGCCTTCCTGAAGGCCTGCGAAAAGGCGGCGCAGGAGTTTGCCTCCGACACATCGGATGGCGGCCCCGGCGTCATCATCGGCACGCCGCTGAAGCGCAAGAGCGGCACGCACAATTCGGTCATCGTCGCCGATGGCGGCAAGATCCTGGCCGAACGCTACAAGCTCGATCTGCCGAACTATGGCGAGTTCGACGAAAAGCGCGTCTTCCAGGCTGGGCCCGAGATCCAGGGCCCCGTCAATTTCGCGGCGTGCGCATCGGCATTCCGATTTGCGAGGATATCTGGGGCGATGTCGGCATCTGCGAATCGCTGGCGGAAAGCGGGGCGGAAATCCTGCTGGTGCCGAACGGCTCGCCCTATTATCGCGCCAAGATCGATGTCCGTCACCAGGTGGTCATCCGCCAGGTGATCGAATGCGGGCTGCCGATCACCTATGCCAACCAGCTCGGCGGCCAGGACGAGCTGATCTTCGACGGCGCGTCGTTTGCCATCGGCGCCGACAAGACATTGGCTTTCCAGATGAGCCAGTTCGAGGAAGCGGTCGATGTCATCACATGGAAGCGCGGGGATGACGGCTGGGTCTGCTCGGAAGGGCCGATGTCGAAGATCCCCGAGCGGGAGGAGGCCGACTATCGCGCCTGCATGCTGGGCCTGCGGGACTACGTCAACAAGAACGGCTTCAAGAACGTCGTGCTTGGTCTCTCCGGCGGTATCGATTCGGCGATCTGCGCTGCCCTTGCCGTCGACGCGCTGGGCGAAGAGCGGCTGCGCGCTGTCATGATGCCTTATCGCTACACGTCGAAGGATTCACTGAAGGACGCCGAGGATTGCGCCCGGGCGCTCGGCTGCCGCTATGACATCGTGCCGATCTTCGAACCCGTCGAAGGCTTTCTGCATACGCTGACGCAGCTTTTCGAGGGCACCAAGGAAGGCATCACCGAGGAGAACCTGCAGAGCCGCGCGCGCGGCACCATCCTGATGGCGATCTCCAACAAGTTCGGCTCGATGGTGGTCACGACAGGCAACAAGAGCGAGATGTCAGTGGGCTATGCCACGCTCTATGGCGACATGAATGGCGGCTTCAATCCGATCAAGGATCTCTACAAGATGCAGGTCTATGCGCTGTCGCGCTGGCGCAACAGCCATGTGCCGCCGGGGGCCCTCGGGCCCTCGGGCGAAGTGATCCCGAAGAACATCATAGACAAGGCGCCGTCGGCGGAATTGCGCGAGAACCAGACCGATCAGGATTCGCTGCCGCCCTATCCGGTGCTGGACGACATCCTCGAATGCCTGGTCGAGAACGAGATGGGCGTCGACGACATCGTCGCGCGTGGCCATGACCGGGCGACGGTGACGCGCATCGAGCATCTGCTCTACATCGCCGAATACAAGCGCCGGCAGGCGGCCCCGGGTGTGAAGATCACCCGGAAGAATTTTGGCCGCGACCGCCGCTATCCCATCACCAACCGTTTCAGGGATCGCGGATAGCGAGCGGGTTATTTTGAGAACCTTGGGGGGCCTGCATGTTCATCAGCTATTTCAAGGGAACGCCTGAGTATCATATCGTCCGCTTCAAGAACGGCAAGGTTCGAGAGCAGGGCCGCGGTATCAGTTTCTGGTACGGCACGCTGGGCACGACCATCGCCATGGTGCCGGTGACGTCGCTCGACAACCCGTTCATCTTCACGGAAACCACGGCCAATTTCCAGGATCTGGCGATCCAGGGCTCCGTCAGCTACCGCATCGTCGATCCGATCAAGGCAGCGGAAGGTTTCGACTTCAGCGCTAGGCTCAGCAAGTCCGACATTGCCGGCGACGGCCGTGAGAAGATCGCCGAGCGCCTGGTGCTGGCCATCCAGAGCCGGGCGCGGGCCGTGGTGTCGAGCATGACGCTCGAACAGGCGCTGGCGGAGGTGACCAAGCTCGGCGGCAATCTTGCCGAGCTGCTGCGCGGCGATCCGATAGCCTCGACCGCCGGCCTGTCGATCGAGGAGGTCCATATCACCTCGGTCCAGCCGACACCGGAAATCCGCAACGCGCTGCAGACCGAATATCGCGAGGCGCTGCAGCGGCAGGCCGACGAGGCGATCTATGCGCGCCGGGCGCATGCTGTCGAGAAAGAGCGCGAGATCAAGCAGAGCGAACTGGCGACCGAGATCGAACTGGCCGAGCGGAACAAGTTGCTGGTCGACACCGAGGCGCGCAACAAGCTGACGCTGGCCGAGGCCGCCGCCAAGGCGCAGCAGCTCGAACTGACCGTCTATTCGTCGGCGCCGGCCAACGTGCTGACGGCAATGGCCTTCAAGGCCTGGGCGGAGAAGGGCGGTTCGGTCGGCAATCTGTCGATCACTCCCGACATGCTGACCAGCGCGCTCAGCCAGCTTGCCGCGCCGGCGAAGACCGAGAAGTGATCTAGCCGGTGGGCGGCGAGCAGGGCAACAGGCCGATCGACCGGGTGATCGTCGTCACCCGCAAGACCGAGCTTGAGGAACTGACGGCGCGTTTCAACACGCAGGGGCAGGCCCGGTTCTACCTCCGGCAAGCCGGCATGAATTTCGACCCGGTCAAATCGGCGCACGATATCTATTATCGCGCGCTCGACCGGGTGATGGGTTCGCTGCCCCGGGGGCTCAAGCAGTTGCGGCTCGACCGCGAACTGGTGCCGCGGTTCGAATTCGGTTCCGATGTGGTGATTGCGCTTGGCCAGGACGGGCTGGTTTCCAACACGGCAAAATACCTGCCGCACCAGCCGCTGATCGGCGTCAATCCCAATCCGGCGCTTTTTGACGGCGTCCTCTTGCCGTGGAATGCCGACGACACCGAACAGGTCCTCGACCTGACGATTTCCGGCAAGGCGAAGCGCCAGGCGGTGGTGATGGCCGAGGCGCGCTCCAATGACGGAAGGCGGCTGATTGCCTTCAACGACCTGTTCGTCGGCGCCTCGACGCATGTCTCGGCCCGCTACGAACTGACCTATGGCGGCAGAACGGAGCGGCAATCGTCGAGCGGCATCATCATTTCGACCGGCGCCGGCTCCACCGGCTGGCTGCGTTCGGTCATGGCAGGTGCTGCCGGACTGGCGCGGCCTATGGCGACACATCCGTGCCGACCGTGCCGCCGCAAGGCTACGACCGCGAAGGCGAGCAGCTGTTCTTCTCGGTGCGCGAGCCGTTTCCGAGCAACACGACGGGCGTGTCGCTCGTCCATGGCGTCATCACCCGCGACCGGCCATTGGTCGTGTCCTCGCGGCTGAGCAAGGGTGGCGTCATCTTCAGCGACGGAATGGAGGTCGACTTCGTCGAGTTCAATTCCGGTACCGACGTGACGATCGCGATTGCCGACCAGAAGGCCTATCTCGTCGTGCCGTGAGGTGCTGTTTCGTCGAATGGCGGTGACGCTTTGACAAACGCGCTTTCGATCGCCGGGCACAAGCGGGAATTGCAGTGGTCCTCCGATCGGCCTCCCGCTCCCCGGTCGGGGAGTACGAATCAAACTCGATGTTGGTGTGACCGTGCTTGGCGCGGGAGCGGCGCAAGAAATCTCTTGCCATGTTCGGCGTATTTATAGTTAGATGAAGTATTGCGGCATTGTAATATTCCTAGTGATAACCGACAGGTGGGCCGTCTGTGCCAATAGGCGCGGCGGGATCTTGGTCATGCTGCGATGGTTTTCCAGAGATCGATGGATGTCTTCTGGCAGACAGGCAGGAAGGCGAGGAGCCTGATTTAGTTAAAGATTTTGAAATCCGATATTGCTCTTGATTGGACAAGTAGGGTTCTGGACGGGGACGCTATGCTTGATCTGGTAAGATCGAAACTTGGGTGTGTTTGGCCGGCTGCCAGAGAATTTCGCAAAGTATCGCTGGCGTTCGCGGCGCTCATGGCGTCCAGTTGCATGGCAGTATGTGGCCCAGCCGACTATCCTGCCGCATCGCTGACGCCGCAATCGCAACCAGGTTGGAACGACACGCCAAATCAGATCGATCTGTCCGCGCCGCCCGACGAGGCACAGGGCGGCATGACTGAGGCAGGAACACCCATCAGCAAGCGGCCCGAGCAGTGCTTTCCGGCCGAACAGCGCAACCTCTTCAGCGAGGTCGACAAGGTACCGGGACCCGACGGCACACGCGGCCATTCAACTATCTCGACGGAGGTAAGGTTTCGAAGGAAGCCCGCGACGCCATTCGCGGCAAGAACACCTGGATCCTTTGGGGCGAAGGCAATGAGGTGTTCTGGGATTGGGTACAGCAGCACGGCTATGGATTGGCCGACTTCCTCGTTCTCCTTGACTCGCGCAAGCGCGACACGCGGTTTGCGGATTCGGGGCTCATCAACCAGCCGGGTATGAAATCCCAAACAGACAGAAGCAAGACCATACTCGGGCTCTATCTCGACCAGGCGGATGGCGACAAGATCAAGCTGCAGCCGGCTTCGAGCGACACAGATTCCGGCGCATCCGAGCCGGCTGTTCGCCCTGCGATGCCGGATACGCACGCCGGCCGTGAATTGTTCGAGCCGGGCGATCGGGCGCTCTATGAGAAGGTACTTGCCCAACTCGCCGACGATGGTGTCGATCCGACAGTCTACGGCTACGCCAGCGGCATCGTCGGGTTGCGGCTGTTTCCCAATCCGAACTTCTTCGGCAAGACGGACGCCGCGCAGAAGGCGCGCGATCTGTGGATGAAGGAGATCGCCAACAACCCCAAGGGCGACAACTACTACACGGACTCCTCCATCAACGCCGACCCCAATCTGGTGCGGCCTTTCCGGGTCAGCATGTCCTGCGGATTCTGCCACATCGCGCCGCATCCGCTCAATCCGCCGGCCAATCCCGAAAAGCCGGATTGGTCGAATCTGTCCAGCACAATCGGCGACCAGTATTGGAAGCCGGTGGCCACATTCACCAATCTGAAGAAGGCCGACAGCTTCCTCTATCAGTTCCTTGCCAGTCAGCAGCCGGGCACCATCGACACTTCGCTGGTCAGCACCGACCACATCAACAATGCCAACACCATCACCGCGATCTTCGATCTTCCGGCGCGCCTTGCCCGCGCATCGGCCAATCCGCCAGAAGAGCAAAGCGCCTCCAATCTGCTCATTCCCGGCGTCGAAGATCCGCAGTCGGCGGCAAACCCGCGGCACACGCCGCGCGTGCTGCTCGACGGCTCGGACAGCGTCGGCGTCTTCGGTGCGCTGTCGCGCGTCTACCTGAACATCGGAACCTATTCGGAGGAATGGAAACGTCTGCACAACACCGTGGTTGGCTTCAAGCCGCAACGCCCCTTCGCTGTGGCGACGGCGCTGAAGAACTCTGTCTACTGGCGCACCGCGGAGAAGTATCGCATTCCGTATATGGCCGCTTTTTTCAGATATGTGGCCAAGGACACCGGCGAGACCGTCACGCAGCCCATGCGTCTTGCCGATACGGGGGATGGAAAACGCCGCATCGAAGCCGAGCGCGCCGATGCCAGCAAGGGGCGCGGCGTGTTCATCCAGAATTGCGCGGTGTGCCATTCGAGCAAGCAGCCAGCGGGCTTCTCGCTCAGCTTTGCGCGTGACTGGGCCGACAAGCAGGTGCTTGCGCCCAATGCGTCGCCGGCGCTGACGCTACCAATGGACTTCGCCGACTGGGACAACTTCAAGAAGAGCCCGGCCTATGGTGACTATGTCAAGCAGATCAGCGACCTTGCCAGCCAGGCGTCCGATCAGTCCGACCCGTTCATCAAGGACAATTTCCTGTCGACCGATATACGGGTGCCCGTCACCCTTGTCGGCACCAATTCGGGGCGAGCTGTTGCGACCAATGCCATGCGCGGGCAGGTCTGGGACAATTTCTCGTCGGAGACTTACAAGAACCTGCCCGCAGTGGGAGAGGTGCATTTCTTCAACCCGTTCTCCGGCAAGCCGGTCGATGCCTGGGGCAACAACGACAGCTATGCGCCGCCGGCCGGTGGCCCCGGATACTACCGACCCGCCTCGCTGATCAGCCTGTGGGCGACAGCCCCCTTCCTGCACAACAATGCGCTCGGCGAGTACACGCACGATCCGTCGGTGGTTGGCCGGCTGAAGGCATTCGATGACGGTATCGACAAGATCCTGTGGCCCGACAAGCGCGAGGCGAGCCCCCCGTGCGCCTCGATGGTGACCTGCGCGGCAAGATGGCGCTCGCCGGAGGCGACCACGGTTTCATCTATCGAACGACCCAGCCCAGCTTCATCGACTTTTCGCCACGCTTCATCCACCCCCTTGTCACCGGGGTGATCGGTCCGTTCTGGACGTCGTTCCTGACCACGTATCTATGGAGTGGGCTGGGGTTGGCGGCGCTGATTCTGGCTTTCGTCGGTCGATCGCGCCATGCGGGCTTTGCATTCGCGCTGATCGCCGTGCTCGTGGCAGTGCTTCTGCGTCTCAGCCGTTTCGATACGGTCTACCCCTCGCTGTGGCTGGTGCCGGCGATTGCGGCCGCCGCGGCGGCGCTGCTCTGGTTCGCGCTGCAGAACCAGCGCTGGGTCAGCCCCGTGGTTTTCCTCGCACTGGCTGGACTGTTCGCCTTTACCGGCTTCCAGGCCAATGCCTTCGTCGACGGCAAGCTCGGTGGCATCAAGCTCGGCCCGGTGCCTACCGGCACACCGGTGAACCTGATCATGAACCTCAATCCGGAAGCGCCCACTGGCGATCTCCTGCGGGCGGTGTTCGGCATGACGCGCGGCTTCCTGCGCATCAACAAGGACCAGTTGTCGCAAAAGGATGGCAGTGCCTGGAAGGCGTTCGAGGCTGAAGCGGCAGCTCCATTGATGCGGGTCAGCAAGTGTCCGGACTTTGTGCTGGATCGCGGGCACTGGTTCGCGCAATCGTTGAGTGACGAGGAGAAGAAGCAGCTGAAGGCCTTCCTGGCGACGCTCTGATTTCTTCTCTGGTTGGGGGGCAACCGAACATGGCAATGGACTTGCAGCAGGCGCTCGAGGACGCAAGAAAACCCGATTCAACGCCATTCGACTACATCGTCATCGGCTCCGGCGCCGGCGGTGGCCCGCTTGCCGCGCGGCTTGCCCTGAGCGGCAGGCGGGTACTGGTCATCGAGGCCGGGCTCGATACGGCGCCAGCCGGAAGCACAAAGCCGCAAGAGGTTTACGCCGTCCCTGCCTACAACGGCGCCGCCACCGAGGATGCGGCGACCAGCTGGGACTTCTCGGTTCGCCATTACGAGAATGACGCCGTTCAGGCCAGGGACGCCAAATACAACAAAGCCAAGGACCCCTCGGCCAATGGCGGCAGCGGCAAGGGTGGCATCTTCTACCCAAGGGCGGCCGCGCTCGGCGGCTGCACCGCGCATCATGCGATGATCATCATCCGCCCCAACGACAGCGATTGGGATGAGATTGCCAGCTATACCGGTGACGACAGCTGGCGTTCGGAGACGATGCAGGGCTATTTTCCGAAGATCGAGCAGTGCCTCTACTACAATGTCTACAAGGGTTTTCTCGGCCGCATTCTCGGCTGGCTGCTGTGGCTTATCCAGGTCTTTGCCACCCTGATCAACCCGCGCCGGCAACTCGACCCGAACGGACACGGCTCAAAAGGCTGGCAGCCGACCAGCTTCATCGACCCGATCGTCATTGCGGGCATAGCGCGCGGTGACCGCACGCTGCTCAAGCTCCTGTTCAACGTCATCTGGTCGGCGCTCGCGGGCAAGGACGAACGCTCGGCTTTCAAGCGCGCGCTGGCGCATCTGCAGATCATCCAGTTTCTCGATCCGAACGTGCGCGCCGACGACATCAAGACCCGGGCCCGCCCGACGCTGCTGTCGATCGGCACCAACGGCGAGCAGCGCTACGGCTTACGCGAATGGCTGCTCAAGGTGGCCCAACTGCACCAGGACCGGCTGGTGCTGATGACGGGTACGCATGCCATGCGCCTCATCTTTGACAAACCCGGCAAGAACAGGAACGGCAAGGCCTCGGCGCCGCGGGCGATCGGAGTGGAGGTCGCGCGCGGCCAGTATCTCTACAAGGCAAGCAAACGCCACGACCCGGCATCGGGCGCAACTATCGAGCGCTATTTCGCCAAACGCGAAATCATTGTCTCCGGCGGCTCTTTCAACAGCCCGCAATTGCTGATGTTGAGTGGTATCGGCGACGTCGGGAAATTGAAGAAACTCGGCATTGCCGGACCGCGCGACAGCGCCGGAAAGCCAGTTGCGCCGGTGGTGAACCTTCCAGGCGTCGGCCTCAACCTGCAGGACCGCTACGAGGTCAGCATCGTCTCCGAGATGAAGCAGGATTTTTCCACCTTGAAAGGTGCGAGCTTCAAGCCCGGCGACCCCACCGATCCGTTGTGGGTACAATGGGATAAAGACAAGACCGGGCTCTACGGGACCAATGGCGGCGCGCTGGCGATGATGATGTCGTCCAAGGTCAACACGAAGCCCGACAATCCCGATTTCTTCGTCTTCGGCGCGCCGGCAGCCTTCCGGGGCTACTACTGGAACTGGTCGAACGAGTTGCTCCGGGCCACCAAGGGCGCGGCCACGGAGCAGCGTAACCTTTGGACCTGGGTCATCCTGAAAGCCTACACCAACAACAATCTCGGCACCGTCAACCTGCTCAGCGCCGATCCATTCGACGTACCCGAGATCAACTTCAATTCCTTTCCTAAGGCCGGAGGCAATGCCGACCTGATCGCGCTCTGCGAGATCGTCCAGCGCATGCGCGAGATCAACGGCAAGATCACCGGAATGAAGGCGGAGATCCAGCCCGGCACGGCAATAGCCAACAATCCCAAGAAACTGGAGCAATGGGTGCAGGACGAGGCCTGGGGCCATCATGCCTGCGGCACCTGCCGGATGGGGGCCGATCCCTGGCGAGAGAATGTCGTGGCACTAAGGGACAAGAACGCGGTGCTGGACAGTCGCTTCCAGGTGCATGGCGTCGCTGGGCTCAGGGTCGTTGACGCGTCGGTCTTCAAGAAGATCCCCGGATATTTCATCGTCACCCCGGTGTTCATGATCGCCGAGAAGGCCGCGGACACGATCCTGGCAGATTATCCGGCCTATCCGAGCGAAATCGAACAACTCGAGGCCGCGGCGATCTATACGCGGCGCGAAATCGCCGGCGAGAAGACGGCGGTGGGGTTGGTGCAGACGAAGTTGCCGCAGGACTGCATCGGGCTGGCGCTGTCTGGTGGCGGCATCCGCAGCGCCACCTACGGCCTCGGTGTTCTGCAGGCCCTGGCGGCCACGCCAATGCTGCCAATCCTGCGCAAGGTCGATTTCCTGGCAACGGTTTCGGGCGGGGGCTATATAGGCGGCTTTCTCGGCCGACTCTACACGCGCATCCCTGACGACGTCCCCAAAAAGGCCGAGCGCGTCGAAGCAGTGCTCGGCGACACCAACGCGCCGGAAATCTGGTGGCTTCGGCGCCATGCCGACTACCTCGTCAGCGCCGGCCGCTCGGATCTCGAAACCAATGTCGCCGTAATTGCCAGAAACCTGGCAGCCGAACTGTTCTGCGTGGCTGCGCTGGTGCTCGGCCTGCTCGGCGCACTGCGCTGGATCTCGGATCATTTTTCGATCTTCGCCGCAACGGGATGGGCGATCCATGGTATTGCGGTGTCGCCCTATTGGCTGGTGTCGGCGGCGGTGCTGGCGCTTGCCGTGCTGCCGGCCGCCGGTGGCTACTGGCTGACGTCCAACATGCCCACAAAACAGCCTTACCCGGTGTTTGCCCTGCTGTTATGGGCCACCCTGCTTTGCTGCGCGATTGCCTCGATCGGCGTGACCGGCACCGGCAATTGGGGGCTGATCGCCATCGGTGTGCTATTGCTGGCCTGGCTGTGGCAGGATGCGGTGCGCTGGCTCGACCAGCCAGGCGACCTGCACGACGATGCCGAGGAGCGCGAAGCCGAGGCGCTCCGGCAGGCCGCGGCAGCCAAGGCCGCCGCGTCCCAGGCTGCAACCGCCCAGGCTGCTGTCGCCCCGACCGCCGCCGCCCAGACTGCCGCTGCTCAGGCGGCTGCCGCCCAGGCGGCAGCCGCGTTGGTCGCCACCGCGCAGGCGGCCATCGCCCAGGCCGCGGCCGATCTGAGGAAGGAAGAAACGCGACAACGCGGCCTGGCCGCACTCTATCGCAACCGCCTGGCCCGCGTGCTTGGCAGTTCACTTCTGCTGTTTGCGGCGAGCCTTGTGTTTGTCATCCTCGATACGCTGGCGCATTATATCGGGAAATCCAGCGGCGCGCCGAGCATGGGCGTTTTGTTGGTCATCGCGCCGCTGGTGCCATTCCTGCGCAAAATCGTCATCGCGCTTGCTCCAAGCAAAGTCGAGCAGGCGGCCGAGCGCCTCGGCGTGGCACCAAGCCGGCTGTTCATTCCGCTGCTGGCGTTCTCGCTAGCGGGGCTGCTGTTTCTGGCGCTCGACGTCGTCGCGCATGCGAGCTTCGAGGACAGGTATGGCGGCCCGGTCTTCGGTGTCTGGCTGACGGCTGCAGCGCTGCTTACATCCGTGGCTCTCGGCCGGGCGATCAATTTCGTCAACCTGTCTTCGCTGCAGCAACAATTGGCGCAGAAGCTGACGCGCGCCTTTCTCGGTGCCTCCAACGATGCTCGCGTGCATCCGCAGGGTACGGCCTCGCCGGTTCCGGTCCAGGTTTCGGACGACAATGACGATACGCCGCTCAGCGGCTACCATCCCGAGGCCAAGGGTGGGCCGCTGCATCTGATCAGCGTGTGCGTCAACCAGACGGTCGACCATATTTCCGGACGGCAGCTGCGCCAGAACAAGAGCCTGCCGATGTGCTTGGGCCCCGGCGGCATCAGCGTCGGGCGGCAGTACCACGCGATCTGGGAAACAGAGACGGCCGGCCTGCCCGACAACAAGATCAATGTCCGCGCTTTGCCGGTGGCGCCGGATCCGCACAAATTCCATGTGCTTGCCACCTCCGACGGCGACACCGCGACGGTCGAGCAGCTCAGCCTCGGGCACTGGATGGGGATTTCGGCAGCTTCGCTGTCCACCGGCGCCGGGCGAACGGGCAGCCTGCCGATGTCGCTTCTGTTCGGCCTGTTCAATGTGCGGCTGGGCTATTGGTGGAACAGCGGTATCAATGCCGGCAAACGTCCCGGGCGCTACCCGCCCAATCTCTGGCGGCGGATCAAGGGACTGCCAGCCGCCATCTTCGCGGTGCAGACCATTCTTTTCAACGAATGGCGCGGCTATTTCGAAGGGCCTTCGGCCAGGCGCTGGTATCTGAGCGATGGCGGGCATTTCGACAACACAAGCCTCTACGAGCTCATCCGCCGCAGGCTGCCGTTCATCATCGCCGTCGACGGCGGGCAGGACCAGAATTATCAGCTGGACGACCTTGCCGTGCTGATGCGCCAGGTGCGGCTGGATTTCGGCGCCGAACTCAACTGGCTCGATCCGAGCCCAGCCGCTCCGGGCGCCAGCGCCTGGGTCGGCCTCGATGCGCGGCCGCCGCCGTAAAGGCGACGATCCCGGCCTGGATCAAGAAGCTGGTTCGCCACCCCGAGGCGATCGGCGGGCTCGAACAGATCAAACGCGACAGTGCCAGCGGCGCGGCCCTGGCGTGGGTTTCCTATGCCGACGACAAGGATAAGGGCAGCTGGCTGCTGCTTATCAAGGCCAGTCTGGCGCCCAAGGTCCGGGCCGACGTCCTGAACTATGCGGCGACGCACCCATCCTTCCCCAACCAATCGACCGCCGACCAGTTCTTCGACGACGACCAATGGGAAAGCTACAGGTCGCTTGGCGAAGCCGCCGGAAAGGCAGTGTTTGGATGAATGCCGCGCAACAGCACCTGACATGAGCGGCGAGGCGCCGTTCAACGAGGCCTTCTCGGCCGAAGACGCGGCCTATGCGGGCTCACGCTTTGCCGAGGTCAGGCAGGCGCTGTTCGCGAACCCTTATCAGCAGAGATGGGGCGAGACTGGCGGCCCCGCCCTGCCGACATACAAGGTTACCTTGCTCAGCGTGTTGAGCGGCTTGTTGCCGTTCGGACGTGCCTACGCATTCCGCGATGCGACCGCGCGTGCGATCGATTCTTCGGCGGATTTGCGCTGGGGGCCAGACAATAGAGGCTACCGGCGGCTGCTGCATCCAAATGGTATCTGCCTGACGGGCATGTGGACCATCTCCGAGGAGACAGGCTATTCCGGCTACTTCCAGCGAGGCAGCCAGGCACTTGTGGTTGCGCGCTATTCCACATGCTGCACCGAGACCCGGCGTGGGCGGTCGCGTTCGCTGTCCATGGTCGGAAAATTGTTTCCGACCATGGACAGCGACCATGCGGCGCCTCTGCGCACAGCCAACTTCATCACCCAGCAGGACATTGGCGGTGACTACACTAGCACCATCAACGACGCCGAACTCCGCAACGCACCTGACACAACGGTGTGGCGACGTGGCTTAGGCGCGGCGGTGCTTCTGACCACCGGCATCGTCTTCTCCATCGTCGACCGCAAGCCCAGCATTCGCCAACTCTATCCCGTTGCCGAACTCGGAAAACCCGCCGGCGAGGCGACCCGCGCCCCAACGTTCATGCGTCTTCGCGTCAATGACAGACAGCCGAGGGTTGCGGGCGCGGATCTCGATTTTCGCGATGAGATCATGGCGCAGATCTACGACGCCGGAGATTCCGCGCCGAAAAGGAAGCTGTCGTTCGACATCGACGTGACGGACGACGGAGAAACGCACGGCTTCCCCATACGCGAAAGGCGTAGCTTCAAGAACTGGCGAAGGGTTGGGAACCTCGTGTTCAACGAGGCGGTTGCCTCCTACAATGGCGACTTTGTGGTGCATTTCCCACATCCGACGTGGCGCGACGACCAAAATGATCCGGCGACCGCGACACGGATGCACCGGAAGAAAGTTCGCTGAGGCGCCATTTGTCGTCCTCGGCACATGCCTTGACTCCCGATGATCCCGAGCTCGGCACGATTTCGCCCTGGAGCCTGTCGACCAGTGACGGAGCACGGGGTCTATGAGAAATTGGGTATCAAGGCATCGACGGACCGCCGCTACGTGCGCCTCGATCGTAGCCCGGGCCCGCGACGAAACCTTCCACCAGCAGTTGTTGCAAAATAACCGCAGTGGTTGGACCAGATGGGTTTTTTGGCGTGAGCCCGTCTTGGCGATGCGTCGGGCCGTCACTATAAAGACCGTTCCGCGATTCATTTGCGGGAGGTCCGAATGGCAGTATTTGAAATGCGAGGCCGCGAAGCCTAGGTCTCATCAGGCGCTCCGCGAAGGTCCATCCTTCGCCTCGGCGCCGGATTGAGCACAGGCTTATGCCGATGCCGGTCGCCGCCCGACTACGGGCGTGACGCCAAAATATGCCACTCCGCTTCTGGGCAATCATTAGCCCCTTGCGCGGCTTCTTCAATTTTTGACCTGGGATCGGGCTCGTTTGCGCCCGAATGACATCATGGCTCGTTTCAAGATCGATTTGCGCGCGAGCGCCTTTCGCAGCGTTCTTGGTTTCACGCTCACCCATTGGCAGCGCCAGCCCTGGCGGCTTTCGCTGATCATGGGTGGTTTCCTGCTGTCGACGCTGGCCGACGTCCTGACGCCGCTCTATTCAGGCCGGCTGGTCGACGCCGTCGCCAGCAGCGCCGGCGCCGACGCCATTGCCTGGAATGCCGCGATGACGGCGTTTTCGATACTGATGGCGCTTGCCCTGACCGGCGTCGTGCTGCGCAACCTGGCCTTCATGGGCATCGTCGAACTGACGCTGAAGATGATGGCCGACATCGCCGCCGATGCCTTCCATCGCGTTCAGCGCTTTTCAACCGACTGGCACGCCAACTCGTTTGCCGGCTCGACCGTGCGCAAGGTGACACGCGGCATGTGGGCGCTCGACCTGCTCAACGACACCATCCTGATCGCATTGTTGCCGTCGGTCGTCATGCTCGTCGGCTCGACGCTGCTGCTCGGCTGGTTCTGGCCGCTGATGGGTGTGGTCGTGGCCGTGGGCTCCGTGCTGTTCATCATGGTGACGGCGATGCTGTCGCTTGGCTATGTCGCGCCGGCGGCAAGGCTCGCCAACACCTGGGACACGCGACTCGGCGGCTCGCTCGCCGACGCTGTCAGCTGCAACGCCGTGGTCAAGGGCTTTGGCGCCGAGGAGCGCGAAGAGCGCCGTCTCGCCAAGGTGGTCGCCAAATGGCGGGCGCGCACGCGGCGCACCTGGGTGCGCGGCACAATCAACGGCACCACGCAAGGGGCGCTGCTGCTGGTCATGCGCGCGGCCGTGATCGGCCTGTCGCTGCTCTTGTGGTCGTGGGGGCAGGCGAGCGCCGGCGACGTCGCCTTCGTGCTGACCTCGTTCTTCGTGCTGCAGGGCTATTTGCGCGATATCGGCACGCATATCCGCAATCTGCAGCGCTCGATCAACGACATGGAGGAACTGGTCGATTTCCAGTCCGAGCTGCTCGGCATCGAGGACCGGCCCGGCGCCAGACCGATCCGGATCACGCAAGGGGCCATCAGCTTCGACAACGTCACCTTCCACTACGGCAATCACCGGTCGCCGCTCTATCGCGACTTTTCGGTTGATATCACGCCAGGTGAACGGGTCGGGCTTGTCGGTCACTCCGGTTCGGGCAAGACGACTTTCGTCAAGCTCATCCAGCGGCTCTATGACGTGAATGCGGGCAGGATCCTGATCGACGGCCAGGATATCTCTGAGGTGGCGCAAGCGTCGCTGCGCGGGCAGATCGCCATCGTCCAGCAGGAGCCGATCCTGTTCCACCGTTCACTGGCAGAGAACATCGCCTATGCCAGGCCGAGCGCAACGCAGGAGGAGATCGAGCATGCCGCCAAGCTGGCAAGCGCGCACGACTTCATCATCAGCCTGCCGAAGGGCTATGGCACGCTGGTCGGCGAGCGCGGCGTCAAACTGTCGGGCGGCGAGCGTCAGCGCGTGGCGATCGCGCGCGCCTTCCTGGCCGATGCGCGCATCCTGATCCTGGACGAGGCGACATCGAGCCTCGATTCGGAATCGGAAGTGCTGATCCAGCAGGCGATGGAGCGGCTGATGGTCGGCCGCACGACGCTGGTCATCGCCCACCGGCTGTCGACGGTGCGGGCGCTCGACAGGCTGCTGGTCTTCGATCGTGGCAACATTGTCGAGGAAGGCTCGCATGACGAGCTGATCCGGCTGAAGGGCGGCATCTACCGCCGTCTGTTCGAGCGCCAGGCGCTCGAGCTGACCAAGGGACTGGTCATCTGACCTGAGGTGGCCTCCGGCTTCGGCCGGAGGCCACCTCATCAGGCGCTGTCAGCTAGAGTGACCTACGCGGCATCTTGCGGCATCCCGGTAGTTTAGACGTTGTTTATGATGCCAGGGCACAACACGTCTTTTCTACCACTGGTTGCTGCATATTTACTCAAAAGCAACCCAGGGGGCGTAAGCCCGTACTCTGGGATCAGATTGGTCAGCGCAGGATTTCGGCTTCACGATGCATCTTGCTTCCGAAGATATCGGTGTGGAAAAGGTGGCCGCGCCGTCGGTGCTGGCGACCCACCACGGCTCGGTTCGGCCGCTAGCTGCCGAAGATCTCGAGCGCGTCGCCGCACTCTTTCTGACGAAGTTTCGCCGGCGTCGGCGTCATCTCCTTGATCGCGCGATCGCGGAGACGGCCGAGTATATGAGAAAGATCTATCTTGACCCTGCCGGCCAGTCCGGTGAGAGCATCGCTCTTGTCCAGATCAACCCACAGGGCGATCTCGGTGGCTTCCTCGGTGTCCTGAAAGCCCGCTACGAGCTCAACGGAACGGAATTGAAAGCCGCGATCATCGGTCCGCTCATGGCCGACACCGGCACCGATCACGGCTCGGCCGGACCGCAATTGCTGCGCGCCGTGCATCAAGGCGAATTCGATCTGCACCTGACCGATTCGGCCAACCGGGTATCCCTGGCCTTCGCGCGTCCGTTGAAATACCAACTCCTGCCGGTGCATTGTCTGGGATGGACCCGCATTTTCCGCCCGGCCGCGGTGGCCTCCGCCGTGGTGCGCGGTAAATGGCCGGGCCTGTCTCGCTTTGTATTCGATCCTTGCGCCAAGGCATTCGATCCTTTTACGAGAAAAAGGTTCGAGCCGTCCGTCCAGCATGCCTCGTCACACCGGGTGCATCGCGAGCCGATGGATGCCGCGCAATTTGCGGCGCGGTTGCCGACGCTTATGTCCGATTACGCGCTTCGGCCGCGTTGGCAAGATGGGGAACTGCCACGGCTGCTGGCATTGGCGGCCGAGAAGCGGGCCGACGGTCCCCTTCATTTCGGCGGGACCTACGACGAAGCTGGTAAGATGCTCGGCTGCTACGCTTTCTACGGTCAAGCCGGCGGCATCGCGAACCTGCTGCAAATCCAGGCCTCCGGATCTCACTGGGGCGCAACGCTGGATGGCCTTATCGCGGACGCGTGGAATATGGGCTGCGCAGGCATCATCGGGCAAGCGCAGAGCAGATTCATGCCGCAACTCTTCAGCTATAAGAATGTTTTCTTCCGCTATGCCGGGGGAACGATGGTCCGCTCACGCATTCCCGAGGTTGCGGAAGCGGTGCGTTCCGGCGACATCTTTATCGGCGGCTTGATGGGCGACCGCTGGACCCGTCTCAGTTCCGACGACTTCGGCCACTGATCGCCTTCAACGACCTGATCTGGTCGGACAAGGAGCCAAGCGCCTCGCATGGCCTTGGTCTTTTCATCGCGTGCGTCATGTTCTATGTGTGCCGAGCAGCGCGGGGGCGCATCTTGTCAATCACAAAGGCATCCGGTACGCCCCGCTCATGACAGTTACCGTTCGTTTCGCCCCGTCACCGACCGGCCGCATCCATATCGGCAATGCGCGCACCGCTCTGTTCAACTGGCTGTTTGCGCTCAACAACAAGGGCCGCTTCATCCAGCGCTTCGACGACACCGACATCGCCCGCTCGAAGCAGGAATTCGCCGACGCCATCCTCTATGACCTGCATTGGCTGGGTATTTTCCCGGATGCCACCGAATATCAGTCGCGACGCTTCGAGGTCTATGACGCGGCGGTCGAGCGGCTGAAGGCTGCGGGCGTTCTCTACGCCTGCTACGAAACCCCGGAAGAACTCGATCTCCGGCGAAAAGTGCGCCGCACGCGCGGCCTGCCGCCGGTCTATGGCCGCGAGGCCTTGGCGCTGACACATGAGCAGGTGGCCGAATACCAGTCTGACGGGCGCCGGCCGCACTGGCGCTTCCTGCTGCCCAATTTCACTGGGGATCCGCTGCAGCCGGAGCGCACCGAGGTCCACTGGAACGATCTGGTGCGCGGCGAGGAAACGGTCGATCTGGCCTCGCTGTCCGACCCGGTTCTGGTGCGCGAGGACGGCACCTATCTCTACACGCTGCCGTCCGTCGTCGATGACATCGAGATGGGCGTCAGCCATGTCATCCGCGGTGACGACCATGTCACCAACACCGGCGTCCAGATCGCGCTGTTCAAGGCGCTGGGCGCCGAGCCGCCTGTCTTCGGCCACCACAATCTTTTGACTACCGTGTCGGGCGAGGGGCTGTCGAAGCGCACCGGGGCGCTTTCCATCGAAAGCCTGCGCGAGGACGGCATCGAGCCGATGGCCGTCGCGTCGCTCGCCGTGCTGGTCGGCACCTCGGAGAATGTCGCGGCCGCGCATGATTTGATTGAACTCGCCAGCCATTTCGACCCGGCCGCGACCTCGAAATCATCGGCAAAGTTCGATCCCGACGAATTGTTCGTGCTCAACCGCGTGCTGCTGCACCATATGCCGTTCGACGAGGCGCGCGACAGGCTGATGGTGCTTGGCATCTCCGGCGAACAGGCCGAGCCGTTCTGGCTGGCGGTGCGCGGCAATCTCGACCGTCTTGCCGATGCTGTGGGCTGGTGGCGCATCCTGCGCGAGGGGCCGCAGGAGCGGTCCGAATTTTCGGCCGACGACCGCGATTTTCTGCATCAAGCCTTCGATATCCTGCCCGAAGAGCCCTGGAACGGCACGGTCTGGAAGGATTGGACCGGCAAAATCAGGGAAGCGACCGGGCGCAACGGCAAGGGGCTGTTCATGCCGCTGAGGCTTGCGCTTACTGGACTGCCTTCGGGGCCGGAGCTTGCAGATTTATTGCCGCTGATGGGTCGGGAAGGAACGTTGGCCCGACGACCCTGACCTTGCGCTGCTCCGGCGGCAGGGCGGAGACCGGCGACGTCACCGGCTTGGCGGAAAGCCGCTTGATGGCTTCGCGGTCGAGCCCGCCTTGCATATTGGCCAACGTCTCCGGGTCGGCGCCCGGATCGGGCTTGGCGGCCGGCACGGGAACGAACGGTGCCGCGTCCGTTTCCGGCTGGGACTGCTGCGGGGACGGCGGGTTGCCGCCAATGATCTGGAAATTCTGAGCGGCGTTGCAGCCGCAAGCCGGCGGCCGCGACATGTTGGACTGCTTGTAGAGATAGGCGGTCGGCAATTCGCTGTAAGGCCTGCCGGTGACGGATGACGTCATCGAGGCGGAATCGTCGTCCATGCCACGCGAATAGAAGACCTGCATCTCGGTACCGGGGCAGCTCGATTCGCAATTCTTCTGGTCGCGCTCGAAATCGCTCGTCGAGGCAGCGTTCGACATCGGGAAGAAATAGCCGTCGCAGGTGCGCACGCAGGTGGTGTGAAACTCGCCGCCGGTGCTCGGAAAGTCCGGAATGTCGGGCAGGTTCAGGACGCGACGGACATTGCGCTCCTCGCCTGCATCATCGGGCTGGTCAAGTGTGTCACTCTGCTGGCTGTCGTTGCCGAAAAGCTGGTTGAACAGGTTCGCGTTGCCGTCTTCTTCTCCTCGGTCCGCTTCCTGCAGCGGCGCGTGGCGCGGCGCAACCGTGTCGTCGCGGCAGCCATTGGCGTCGAGCGCGGCCAGGATGCGGCCACGGTCGCGGCGTGATCCGCCGCCGGCGAGCCGGTCACGCTTGGCCTGCAGACTGTCGAGATTGGCGTTCATGCGATCGATGGTGGCGTTGAGCCCGGCGCATCGATTGATGTTGCGGGAAAACAGCGAAAACCCGCAACCGGCATCGCTTGCCTGGTCGCGGGCCTTCGCGATCTGTTCGCGCTGCCGGTCGATCGCGGCATCGTATCTCCGGATTATGGCCGGGCCACCGCCACCGCCGCGCGAAGCGGCGGCAAGATCGGCCTCCAACTGACGGCAAACCCGCGAGGCGGCCTGTGGTTCGGTGATGGTGGCGCCGGACAGCAACAGGCCAAGCAGCATGGCAGCATGCGCCCGCTTCAACCCTGCGCTTGTCATCCGCCTCAAATCCCGCTTGCCTGTGGTCGCCAAGCTACCCCGTTCGCGGTTAATCGTCTATTTCGGATGCTATCTTGTGGTTGGCCGAAAGCCCTTTGGTCGCGGCATTGGGCGAGTTCAATCCGCCGAGCAACAACGGATAGACCGCTTCGGCTGGTTGTCAGAACTTGTAGTTCATGCCGATCTTGACCGCGTTGAACGTGTTGTCGAACGTGGTGTTGGAGTTCGGGGCATAGTCGATGGTCTGGTCCCGCAGGTCGACATACTGGTATTCGAACTTCGCCGACCAATGGTCCGAGATCGCCTGCTCGAGTCCGGCGCCAACGGTCCAGCCGACCTTGGTGTTCTTCTCGGAAAAGCTGTTCGAGGGACCGTCGAGATACCGGTTTTCGATGCTGCCAAACGCCAACCCACCGGTGCCGTAGATCAGGGTACGATCGAACGCATAGCCGGCCCTCGCGCGCAGCGTTCCAAACCAGTCCACCTTGGTGTCGTAAGTATCGCCTGCGCCGAGATGGATCTCGTCGGAGTGCCCCTTGATGTCGGCTCCGGAAAAATCAGCCTCGACGCCCAGAACAGCCGAGTTGACCTGGTAGTTGTAGCCGAACTGGACGCCGCCCAGGAAACCATCGGTATCGTAGTCCTGCGAGCCTCGGATTGTCGGGGTGTTCGGCAAATTGTAAGTTGCGTCGGTCCTGCCGAAACCATAGCCAATTTGCCCGCCGACATAGACGCCGGACCAGTCGTGAACGGTTGCAGGCTCGGCACTGATGGCATCCGCGGCCAGAGCTTGCCCGCTGATCAGCGACAACAATGCGGATGCGAGCAACAGGCCCTTCACGACGTCCTCGCCGTCAAATCAGATGGCACGACCATATCAGGTCGGCATTCCCTGTGAAATCCGCTTCCGGCCAAGGCCGAATTTCCGCAATCGCAAGTTGCTGGCCGGCAACACTCCGGTTTTGGAACGAGGCGGTTGCTGGCCTATGGGAGAACGGCCCCAGGCAGAACCTGCAGGCGCCGGCCTAGTCCAGATTGGCGATTGCCTGCGCCTTGTGCGCGGCCTCGACCACGGCCAGCGCCGTCATGTTGACGACACCGCGCGACGTCACCGACGGCGTCAGTATGTGCGCCGGCTTGTCGGTGCCGAGCAGGATCGGCCCGACATGCAGCGCATCCATCATGGCGCGCAACGCCGTCAGCGTGATGTTAGCCGAATCGAGGTTCGGGAACACCAGCAGATTGGCTTCGCCCTTCAGCCGCGAATGTGGATAGACGCGCTGGCGCAGATGTTCGGACAGCGCGGAATCGGCATGCATTTCGCCGTCGCACTGCAGCTCCGGCGCGATGCGCGCCAGGATCGCCGCCGCCTGCCGCATCTTGAGCGCGCTTGGTGAATCGCGCGAGCCGAAATCCGAATGCGACAGAAGGGCCGCCTTTGGCTCGATGCCGAAGCGCTGGATTTCCTCGGCCGCCAGCACGGTCATCTCGGCGATCTCCTCGGCTGTCGGGTCGACGGAGACGTGCGTGTCGGTGAGGAAGATGATGCCGCGCTGCGAAATCAGCATGGACAGCGTCGACAGGTCATAGTCCTTGATGCCCGCGCGAGGACCAATGATCAGCGTCACGTTGCGCAAATGGCGCTCGAAACGGCCCTCAAGGCCGCAGACCATGGCGTCGGCATCGCCGCGCTTCAGGGCAAGTGCCGCGATCACCGTGTTGTCGGTGCGCACCATGGTGCGCGCGGCCTCCGTCGTGACGCCGCGCCGTCCGGCGAGTTCGATCAGCAGATCGACATAGTGGCGGTAGCGCGGATCGTCTTCCGGGTTGATCAGGCCGAAATCGACGCCCGGCTTTATGCGCAGTCCGTAGCGCTTCAGCCTGACCTCGATGACGTGCGGACGGCCGATCAGGATCGGCTCGGCGATGCCCTCCTCGAGCACCACCTGGGCGGCGCGCAGCACGCGCTCATCCTCGCCGTCGGCATAGATGACGCGCTTGGCGCTCGATGCCTTGGCCGAAGAGAACACCGGCTTCATCACCAGGCCGGAGCGGAAGACAAAGCGGTTGAGCTTGTCGATATAGGCGGCGAAGTCGGTGATCGGCCGTGTCGCCACACCGGTGTCGCAGGCTGCCTTGGCAACGGCCGGCGCGATGCGCAGGATGAGCCTGGGGTCGAAGGGCGAGGGGATCAGGAATTCGGGCCCGAAGATCGGCGTCTCACCCGAATAGGCGCGTGCGGCGACGTCCGAAGGCTCTTCGCGGGCGAGGGCGGCGATGGCCCGCACGGCGGCCATCTTCATCTCTTCATTGATGGCGCTGGCGCCGCAATCGAGCGCGCCGCGGAAGATGTAGGGGAAGCACAGGACGTTGTTGACCTGATTGGGAAAATCGGACCGGCCAGTGCAGATCATGGCATCGGGGCGAGCGGCGCGCGCCACTTCCGGCATGATCTCGGGATTGGGATTGGCCAGCGCCAGGATCAGCGGTTTCGGCGCCATGTGTTGCAGCAGTTCCGGCTTCAGCACGCCGGCGGCCGAAAGGCCGAGGAAAACGTCGGCGCCGGGGATGACATCGGCCAGCGTGCGCGCCTCGGTGTCCTTCACATAAGGGTCTTTCCAGCGATCCATCTCTTCGGTGCGGCCTTTGTAGGCGACGCCGAAACGGTCGGTGACCCAGATGTTTTCGATGCGCACGCCGAGCGAGACCAGCAGGTTGAGGCAGGCAAGGGCGGCCGCGCCGGCGCCGGAAGTGACGACCTTGATGTCCGATATGGTCTTGCCGGCGAATTCCAGTCCGTTGAGCACGGCGGCCGCGACGATGATGGCGGTGCCGTGCTGGTCGTCGTGGAACACCGGTATCTTCATACGCGCCTTGAGCTGTTCCTCGACCTCGAAACATTCAGGCGCCTTGATGTCCTCGAGGTTGATGCCGCCAAAGGTCGGCTCCAGCGCCGAGATCGTCTCGACCATGCGCTCGATCCCCGGCGCGTCGATCTCGATGTCGAAGACGTCGATGCCGGCGAACTTCTTGAACAGCACCGCCTTGCCTTCCATGACCGGCTTGGAGGCCAACGGGCCGATATTGCCGAGGCCGAGCACGGCCGAGCCGTTGGAGACGACGCCGACCAGGTTGGCGCGCGCCGTGTAGTCGGCGGCGGTCGCCGGATCGTCGCGAATCTCCAAGCAAGGGGCCGCCACGCCGGGCGAATAGGCCAGCGCCAGGTCGCGCTGGTTGCCGAGCGGCTTGGTCGCCTGGATTTCGAGCTTTCCCGGCGTCGGGTGCTTGTGGAAGTAAAGGGCGGCTTCGTCGAGGTCCGAACGTGCCGTTTTCTTGTTCTCGCCTTCCATGCGGCCGCTCCCTCGAAACCTGCTTCGGGAGTCCTTTTAGCATGCGGCCAAGGTTTTTCGCGACGCTAATTGACGCGCCGACAGCTTTAAGTGCCGGCACGTCAAAAATCACGATATGTCAGATGCTTACGGCTGTTTCATGCCAGATGAGTCCTGCCGCTTAACGGACCTTTCGATCAGAAGGCGCTGACATAGAGACCGCCGTCGACCGGTATGTTCTGGCCCGTGAGATAGCCGGCATGGACCGAGCACAGGAAGGCGCAGATCTGGCCGAATTCTTCCGGCGTGCCGAGCCGCTTGGCGGGCACGTCGGCGCTGATACGGGTCTTGCGCGCGGCGGCAGCGGCGGGGTCCTCGACAGTGCCGGCCTCATGCGGGCCGCGCAGACGGTCGGTGTCGAGCTTGCCCGGCAGAAGACTGTTGATGGTGACATTGCGGTCGATCACCGTTCGCGCGACGCCCGCAAGGAAAGAGGTCAGGCCGGCGCGCGCGCCCGACGACAGGTCGAGGCCAGGGATGGGAACATAGACCGAGAGCGAGGTGATGTTGACGATGCGGCCGAAGCCGCGCTTGGCCATGCCGTCGAGGACGGCCTGCACCAGCTCGATCGGCGTCACCATGTTCTGGGTGACACCTTCAAGGATCTTGGCGCGGTCGAGTTCGCGGAAATCGCGCAGCGGCGGGCCGCCATTGTTGTTGACCAGGATATCGGGTTCCGGGCAGGCGGCGAGCAGCGCCTTCTGCACTTCTGGCTTGGAGACGTCGCCGACGACTTCCGTTACCGTCACGCCATAGCGCTCGCGCAGCTCCGTGGCGGTTTTCGCCACCAGTTCGGCATTGCGGCCATTGACGACGATGTCACAACCGGCTTCGGCCAGCGCCATGGCGCAGCCTTTTCCAAGACCCTTGCTCGAAGCACAGACGATGGCCTTCTTCCCGCGGATACCGAGATCCATGACGATTTCTCCTGTGATTTGCCCGGCAAGCTAGTCCTTAGGCTGGACCAATCGCAACCGTCATACGGTTGTTGCATGAATCGGGGCATAGGCTGCTTGAAAGCAAGGGTGAAATCGCGATGTCAGGCCAAGAGCCCCGCACTTTCCGCAGCATGTTCATTTCCGACGTCCATCTCGGCTCGAAGGCGGCGAAGGCCGACTTCCTGATCGATTTCCTACGCTACCACGACGCCGACATCATCTATCTGGTCGGTGACATCGTCGATGGCTGGCGGCTGCGGCGCAGCTGGCACTGGCCGCAAAGCCACAATGACGTCGTGCAGAAATTGCTGCGCAAGGCACGCAAGGGCGCCTCGATCACCTATATCGCCGGCAACCACGACGAATTCGCCCGCCAGTTCCAGGGCGTGCATTTCGGCGGCATCGTCGTTGCCGACCGCGCCATCCATGAAACAGCCGACGGCAAGCGCCTGCTCGTCATCCATGGCGACCAGTTCGACACCGTGGTGCACAACGCGCGCTGGCTCGCCTATCTCGGCGACCACGCCTATGACGCCGCGATGATCGTCAACCGCGTGGTGACGCGGCTGCGCCAATTGCTCGGCCTGCCTTACTGGTCGTTCTCGTCCTGGGCCAAGGTCAACGTCAAGAAAGCAGTGAACTTCATCGGCTCGTTCCAGACCATGCTTGCGGAAGAAGCGCGCCGCTCGCATGTCGACGGCATCATCTGCGGCCATATCCACCATGCCGCCATCGAGAATTTCGGCGATGTCCAGTACATCAACACCGGCGACTGGGTGGAAAGCTGCACGGCCGTGGTCGAGCACTTCGATGGCCGGATGGAAATCCTGACCTGGGCGCAGGTGCTGCCGGAGTCGTTTGACGAACCTTTCATCCCGATGCTCATCGAGGATCGGGTCGGGCAGGCGGCCTGATGCCAAGGTTGCGACCGTTTTAAGCGTCAATCGATTAGTCCAGCCGGTTTCGTCTGGTTTTCCGCCATGTTAAGGGATCGATCTACGTCGCCGGCCGATCGTACGCGGCGTAATTGGATCGATTCATGTCCCTGCCGCCGCTTTCGCCCGAACAACTTGTCAAGCCGCGCCATTTCGAGCTGCGCATGAGCCTGATTTTCGGCACGCTGTTCATATCGCTCGGCACGCATCTGCCCTATTTTCCGCTCTGGCTGCAGGCCAAAGGGTTTCACGCCGAGCAGATCGCGGTCATCCTGGCGGCGCCGATGTTCCTGCGCGTGGTGACGACACCGCTGCTGACGACGCTCGCCGATCGGGCGAGAGACCGCGCCAATGTCTATGTCGCGCTGGTGGCAGCCTCGCTGTTGCTCTCGGCGGGTTATTTCCTGACGCCGACCTACGCGATGGTGCTGGCGGTATCGCTGGCGCTGACCATTGTCTGGACGCCACAATCGCCGATCGCCGATTCGCTGGCACTTTCGGGCGTGCGGCGCTTCGGCTCGAACTACGCGAGCATGCGCAAGTGGGGGTCGATCTGCTATCTTTGCGCCAATGTCGCGGGCGGCTTCATCCTGGCGGCCACCGGTCCTCAAGCCGTTCCGGTGATCATATTCCTTGCCCTTGGCGCAGCCCTCGTCGCAGGGTTGCTGGCACCGCGCATGGGGCGGCCGCGCAAGGCCTCACCGCTATCGGCGGCGGAAATCCAGCATGCGGCGCCGAGCCTGTTCAATGCCTATTTCCTCTACTTCACCTTTGGCGTCGGCATCATCACCGCCAGCCACGCCTTCCTCTACGGCTTCGTTTCCATCTACTGGAAATCGATCGGCATCAGCGATTCCATCGTCGGCCTGCTGTGGGCCTGGGGCGTCGTGTCCGAAGTCTGCATGTTTTTGTTTTTCAATCGCATTTTCGCCTCCGTGTCGGTCGTCAAGGTGATGGTGATCGCCGGCATCGGTTCGATCGTGCGCTGGATTATCTTTCCCCTGGTATGGCCGCTCGGCCTTGGCATCCCCGGCTTCTTCGCCGTGCAGTCGCTGCATTCGGTGTCTGTCGCAATGGTGCTCATCGGCCTGCAGAGAATGATCGCCGAGACCGTCTCCGAAGAGCGCACGGGTGCCGCGCAAGGCATCGCCTATTTCTTCAACGGCTTCTTCATGGCTGCCGTTACGCTGGCTTCCGGCCCGCTCTATGACCGTCTCGGCGTCGACGGTTTCCTGGTGATGATCCCGATCGCGATCGTCGGCCTGGTACTGATCGGGCTTGCCGCCCGCTCAGCCCCAAAGCGCCCGGTCCGGGGGGAGACGAGCGAACCCTGGTAGACGAGCCCCGGCACACGGTCGCGGGCAAGTAGCAGCGGACCGTCAAGATCGACGAAATCGGCGTCCTGGGCGAGCAGGACCGCCGGCGCCATCGCCAGCGACGTGCCGACCATGCAGCCGACCATGATGCCGAAACCGAGTTCCCGGGCACGATCGCGCAGCACGAGCGCTGCGGTCAACCCGCCAGACTTGTCGAGCTTGATGTTGACGGCGTCGTAGAGGCCGACCAGCGTTTCCAGGTTCTTCGCCTCATGCACGCTTTCGTCGGCGCAGATCGGCAGCGGATGCGCGATGTGGCGCAGGATTTCGTCGCGGCCGGCGGGCAGGGGCTGTTCGACGAGCGCAATGCCTTGCTCCGCGGCAAAAGCGAGCTTTGCGACGATGTTGTCGTCAGTCCAGCCCTCATTGGCATCAAGGATGATTCGGCTCTGAGGCGCGGCCTGTCTCACCGCCTGGATCCGAACGATGTCGTTGTCGCCGCCGATCTTGACCTTCAGCAGTGGCCGGCCGGCGTTGGCGCGGGCCTGTGCCGCCATCGCTTCGGGTTCGGCCAGCGACAGCGTGTAGGCGGTTTCGAGCGCACGCAGCGGAGCCGGCGAGATTGCGTTTGCCACCGGCTGGCCACTGATCTTGGCTTCGAGGTCCCATAGCGCGCAGTCGACGGCGTTGCGCGCGGCTCCCGCCGGCATTGCGTCGAGCAGGGCGGTCCGGTCAATGCCGCCGGCAATCCGTTCGCGCATGGCCTCGATCGCGGCATGCACGCCGTCCATGGTCTCGCCATAGCGCTTGTAGGGAACGCATTCGCCGCGACCATTGTGACCATCCTGGCTGATCGTGCAGGTGATGACCTCGGCCTCGGTCTTGGAGCCGCGCGAAATGGTGAAGGTGCCGGCGATCGGAAAACGCTCGGCCTCAACCGAAATGACACGCGCCATATTTTTCTGCTCCGGCTGTGCGAGAAGGGTCGTCGGCAAATCGACAAGGTCGGACCCATCAGGCTAAACAGGACGCCATGTTGACCATCGGCAAGCGCGACGCAAGCGGCACCACCGCCTCGGAGGCTGACCACCAACCGCACGTGGCGGTCGGCGAGGAGGGCGGCGTGCTCGGCTGCGCGTTTTCCGGAATCTGGACGACACGGACCGTCGCGCTGATCGACGCCGACATGCGCAAAATCGAGAAACGAAGCGGCTTCAAGACCTTGGCGCTGGATCTTTCGCATATCGAGAAAATCGACACAGCCGGAGCGTGGCTGATCGATCGGCTGGTCAGCGTTTTCGAAAAGAAGAACGTCGAGGTCCGTCTGCAAGGCCAAAGCGAGATCGCGTCCATCCTGCTCGACGCCGTCAGCGAGGCCGTCCGGCGCGAACCCGAATCCGGCCCGGCCCGGCCACCCAACATCGTCATTCGGGCTCTGGAGGCGGTAGGCCGGCGCGTCTACGAGATGCGCGACGACTTCCTTGCTTCCATGAACATCCTTGGCGCCACCATCCGCGGCGCGCAGATGAAGCTCGGGCGGGGCCACGGCGTCAACCCGGCGGCGATCTTCAACCAGATCGACCGCATGGGCGTCGGCGCCATTCCGGTGGTGGTGCTGATGTCGGCGATCGTCGGCGCCATCGTTGCCCAGCAAGGCGCCTACCAGCTCAGCTATTTCGGTGCCGACCTCCTTGTCGTTGACCTGGTCGGCGTGCTGATCCTGCGCGAACTCGGCGTGCTGATGACGGCAATCATGATTGCGGGCCGCTCCGGCAGCGCGATCACCGCCGAGATCGGCTCGATGAAGATGCGCGAGGAGGTCGACGCGCTGAAGGTCATCGGCCTCAACCCGATCGGCGTTCTGGTGTTTCCACGCCTGGTCGCGCTTGTCATCGCGTTGCCTTGCCTGACCATCATCGCCAATTTCGCGGCACTTGGGGGCGGTATGGCCGCCGCCTGGCTTTATTCCGGCATCACACCAGCGGCGTTTATCGACCGACTGCGCGTCGCCATCGATCTCAGCACCATTTTTGCCGGCCTGATCAAGGCGCCTTTCATGGCCATGATCATCGGCACGATCGCCTCTGTCGAAGGTATGAAGGTCGGCGGCAGCGCCGAATCGCTCGGCCAGCACGTGACAGCCTCGGTGGTGAAGTCGATCTTCGTCGTCATCATCCTGGATGGGCTTTTCGCCATATTCTACGCAGCGATCGCGTTCTGACAGATGGCGAAGGGCGATGGCATCAAAATGAAGGAAGTGGACGAGAACGAAATCGTCCTTTCGGTGCGCGACGTCACCGTTGCTATCGACGGAAAGCTGATCCTCGACAAACTTTCGCTCGATATCAGACGCGGCGAGATCCTGGGCTTTGTCGGCGCCTCGGGCGCGGGCAAATCGGTGCTTTTGCGTACCATCCTTGGCCTGCTGCGCAAGCAATCCGGAACGATCAAGTTGTTCGGCGTCGATGTCGATAAAGCGAGCGACATGGAACGCCTTCGCATCGACATGCGGCTTGGCGTGCTGTTCCAGCATGGCGCGCTGTTTTCGGCTCTGACCGTGCAGGAAAACGTCCAGGTACCGATGCGGGAATATCTCGACCTGCCCAGGAAGCTGATGGACGAGTTGGCGTTGCTCAAGATCGAACTGGTTGGCCTGCCGCCGGATGCGGCGCAGAAATTTCCCTCCGAGCTGTCGGGCGGCATGATCAAGCGGGCAGCACTTGCGCGCGCGCTGGCGCTCGATCCGGACATCGTCTTTCTCGACGAACCGACGTCCGGCCTCGATCCGATCAGCGCGGCGGAGTTCGACGAACTGGTGGTCAAGCTGCGCGACACCATGGATTTGACCGTCTATATGGTCACGCATGACCTCGATACGCTGTTTACCGCATGCGACCACGTGGCGGTGCTCGGCAAGAAGAAAGTATTGGTCGAGGGCACCATCGACGACATGCTGAAGAGCGAGGAGCCGTGGGTAAAGTCCTATTTCCGCGGAAAACGCGCCCGGCAACTTGATCTTGCCGCACGTGCATAGCCATAAGTGAAGCCATGGAAACCAGAGCCAACTACGTCATTGTCGGCATTTTCACGCTGGTTGCGATCCTGGCGGCGTTCGCCTTCGTCTACTGGACGGCGGCGATCGGTGACAGGGGCGAGACCGCGTTGCTGCGCGTGCGTATTCCGGGTTCGGCTTCCGGCCTCGGCCCCGGCAGTCTGGTGCTGTTCAACGGCGTCAAGGTCGGTGTGGTCAAGCGCGTCTATCTCGACCTCGACAATCCGACGGTGGCCATCGCCGACGCCGAAATCGACCGGCTGACCCCGATCACCAAGTCGACGCAGGCCGATCTCGGCCTTGCCAACCTCACCGGCCAGGCCAACATCGAACTCAAGGGCGCCGACCCCAAGGAGGTCAAGCTGCTCGACCAGGCCGAGAAGGAAGGCAAGGTCGCCGAGATCATCGCCAATCCCTCCGCGGTCACCAACCTTTTGCAGACGGCACAAAACATCTTCACCCGTGCCGACAAGGTGCTGACCGAACTCGAGGGCTTCACCAAGGATGTTCGCGGGCCGCTGACGCAGACCGTGCAGAATGTGCAGACATTCTCCGATGCGCTGGCCAAGAATTCCGACGGCATCGACAAGTTCCTGTCCAGTGTCAGTGCGCTGTCCGATGAGTTGAAAGGCTTGTCCGGCAAGCTCGATGGCACGCTGAAGGCGGCAGAAGGGATTCTCACCGCGGTCGACAGGGACAAGATCAAGAGCATCGTTGCCAATGTCGATACGGTGACCGCGAACCTCAAGCAGACGTCGCAACAACTCGACGGCGTGATCAAGAATGTCGACACCGCGGTCGGATCGGTCAATGATTTCGCCAAGCAGACGCAGGGCACGCTGGCCAAGGTCGATGGCGTGCTCGACGGTGTCGATCCGGCGCAAGTGCGTGCGGCCCTGGCCAACATCCAGCAGGCCAGCGAAAACGCCAACAAGGCCGCCGCCGACGTCGCCAAGGTGACCGAAAAATTCGCCAACCGCGCCGACGATATCGACCAGACGATCAAGGACGCCAAGCAATTGGCGCAGCGGCTCAACGATGCCTCGGTGCGTGTCGACGGCATCCTCGCCAAGGTCGATACCTTGCTTGGATCGGGGCAGGCCGATGGCGTGATGGCCGACGCCAGGGATACGCTGAAGTCGTTCAAGCAGGTTGCCGATACGCTCAATGTGCGGCTTGGCGTCATCACCGACAATCTGGCGCGCTTCTCGGGCCAGGGCCTGTCGAATGTCGAGGCGCTGGTGCAGGACAGCCGCCGCTCGATCAGCCGCATCGAGGAGGCGGTCACCGATCTCAGCCGCAACCCGCAGCGCATTCTTTCGGGTGGCGACGGCGAGGTTCGGCAATTCGATGGCAGGGCGCGGCGTTGACTTCGGCGTCGGCGCGCCCCAAGAACATGACCTGCGGATGCGGGTTGATCTTACGATCCGGGGACAACGGGGATCGCGCGTGAAGTCGGTGTGGGTGAGAACGGTTGGATTGACACCGGCTGCGGCGTTGCTTGCGCTATCGCTTGCCGGCTGTGCGGTACTGGGCGGCAAGCCCGCGCCGCTCGATACGTTTGAGCTGTCGGCGCCTTCGGTCGACGCGCATGGTCATAGCCGCAAGCAAATCCTGATCGCCCAGCCCTCGGCGCTCAAGGCGCTGGACAGCCAGAACATCGTCATCAAGCCGTCGGACCGCTCGATCCAGTATCTGAAGGGCGCGCAATGGGCCGACCGCCTGCCGCTGATCGTGCAGGCGCGGCTGGCCGAGACATTCCAGCGCTCCGGCAGCTTTGCCGGTGTCGGCAAGCCGGGCGAGGGCCTGGCGATCGACTACCAGGTGATCGTCGAGATCCGTTCCTTCGAAGTGAGTGTCGACGGCGGCGAGCACGCCGAGGTCGACCTGTTCGTGCGCATCCTCAACGACCGCAACGGCGAGGTGCGCGCCTCCAAGAGCTTTACGGCTTCCGCGCCGGTTTCGGGCAGCGGCAACCCTGCCTATGTCGGCGCGCTCGACAGCGCGTTCGGGGATGCCGCCAAACAGATTGTTCGCTGGACGGATTCGGTGATCTGATCGCCGGGTGCGCCGGATGCACTCGACGCTTCCAGGCTAAAGGCGGTCGAAGACATCCGGTCGCAGCTTTCCGGTCTTCAACAGGTGCTGCAGCGTGTAGGCTACAGACAGCGCATCGTCGAGCGCGTCATGACCCTGCAGTGGCGGGTGGTCGACGCCATAATAGTCCGCAAGCCTGTTGCTCGGCGTCCTCGCCAGATCCTCGATCGGCATCCCGGCCGCGATCAGCAGCTTTACGGCATTGTCAAACCGGGTGGCCGGGATGGAAGGCTGAATGCCCGCGACATAGCAGCTGATGGCGATCATGTTCAGCTCGTCCTTGCCCCAGGACCAGAACCGCGCGCCATCGGAAAACCGGTCGACCTGGGCAAGGGCTTCTCCCAGCGCGACCCCTTCGGTCTCGATGTTTTCCTCGGTGATGCCGGTCAGTTTGATGAAGAACGGGTCGAGTTCGTATCTCTGGCCAAACCGGTCGATCGGCCTGATATAGGCCTTGTGTGTGCCGAGCAGGGGAAAGTCGTCTTCGAGACCAAGCCTGACCGCACCAATCTGAGCAATGACCGGATCGGGATCGTGGGCTGCGCACCAGAATCTGCGTTGCGAACCCTCAAGGCAGAGAAATTCGCAGTCGAATATGATGGCCGTCTTCACGGTCAGAACCCCTTGCATTGAGGGTTAGGGCAGTCGTTTCGCCTTCGCGCTGTCGGGCTTTGGCTTTGGCGAGCGCATCCGGGCCGCAACAGCCAGTTGGGATGGGCTCTACGTGCACCGGAGATTTAGGCAGAAACAGGCGGGGCGATGGCCCCGCCTGTTAATTTCGGCTCAGTGCAACCGCCCGCTGGCGTGGGCCAGCATGGTGTAGACCTTGCCGGTATCCGACGTCAGGTAGGTCTGCGCCATGATGTTGTCGCGGTCGTTGCGCGAGACATCCTTGAGCAGCTTTTCGAAGTCGTCGCAGTAACGGTCGACGGCGGCGCGGAACTCGGCCTCTCCCTGATACTTGCGGCGGATTTCGTCGAAGGTCTGCTGACCCTTCAGCGTGTAGAGCCGGCGCGTGAACACGTCCCGCTCGCCGCGCCGATAGCGGTTCCACAGCTCGATCGAAGCATCGTGGTCGATCGCCCGCGCAATATCGACGGACAGCGAGTTCAGTGATTCCACAACATGCAGCGGCGAGCGCTGGGCAGGGGCCGCGCGCGGTGCTTCCGCGGGCGCCGAAGGTGGTGCTGCCGGCCTGAGATCCGCATCGTTCGATGCCGCGGTCAGGAGATCACGCACCCAGCCGCCCTGCGGCGTGCGGGCGCCGGCGTCAGGACGCTGGCGCGGTGCCGCCTCGGCCGGACGCTCGAGATCGAGCGTGCCGCGAAGTGCTGCGCCACCCAGCGGCGCCTGGGGCGTGCGAAGCTCCGGCTGCGGTGCCGGCGCGCGACGCGGCGGCTCGGCAGGACGTGCCGCCGGCGCTTGCGGCGCCGGGCGCAGCGGGCGTGGCTCAGCGGCATCGCCGCCGCCGCGACCGGACTTCGCAACGATGTCCGAAAGTTCCTTCAGGGCGTTGATCTGCTCCGAAACGGCGCGGCGGATGGCGGAGGTCGATTCCTTTGCCTCTTCCGGCATCTCGATGACGCCCTTCTTGAGCTCGGCGCGGGTCAGGTCGAGTTCGCTCTTGATCGAGCTCGCGGTGCGCCGCATCTCATCGGTGGCATCGGCGAAGCGCTTGGTGGCGGAATCGACGACATCGGTGATGGCGTTGCGGATCTTGTCGGCCGATTCCATCGTCTTGCCTTCGGCATTCTGCAGCGTCTGGCCGACGAGGTTCTCGAACGAGCGCATGACCCTTTCGAGATCTTCCGACTTCTTGACCAGGCCGACGGCGAGATCTTCGAGCGACGACTGCCTTTCCAGCGTGTGTTCGAGGTTGCTCTGGGCCGAGCTCAACAGGTCCGAGGCGCTGGCCAGCAGACGGCTGTGTTCATCGAACTTGGTGGCGATCGAGGCCACTTCGCGCAAGGTCGACGAAGACAGTTCCGTCAGCCTCGTGGTGTTCGGATCGACCAGACGCGCCGAGCTGGCGAAGGTCTGAGCCGCCTTTTCGGTGGTGGCCGCGAAGCTCTGCGTGCTGCCGGTCAGGCGTTCGTCGACCTGGCCGAGGTTGACCGCGGCCTGCTCGATCAGCTGGCCGAGCTGCGAGCTGGAGTTGGTCATGCGGCCGATCAGATCGGCAACGCTGTCCGACAGCGACGAGCGGGCGCCTTCGACCGCCGACAAGGTCTCGGCGGTGCGGCTGGCGAGCGCGTTGACCAAGGCTGCATTTTCGCTGCGCAACTTCTCCGTGGCGCGTTCGGTGACCTCTTCCATGCTCTTTTGCAGTTCCGAGCCGCCCTGGGCAAAACGCTCGACCAGCGGCCGCGCGGTCTCGTCGAGGATTTTAGACATTTCGGCGGAGCGCGCCGCGAGCATGGTGTTGAGTTCGCGGGTGTTGGCGCCGATCGTCTTGGCGGCATCGTTGGTGCTCTGGCCGATATGCTGGCCAACAGCGGTGAAGGTCTCGGCGATCACATTGGCGCGCGAGACGAGCTGCGCCTCGGCGCTCGACACCTGCTCGTTGAGCCTCTGGCCCATCGTCTCGGTGGTGAAGGCGAGGCGGTTCTCGACGCTGGCGATCTGCTCCTCGACACGGGCGGCGCGGCCGCCGCGCTCGTTGCAAGACGCTCGTCGGCACCGGCAAGTGCCTGCTCGATTTCGCGGGCATGCACGGCCATCTCCTGGCCGGTCTGGCGGGCACGGTCGGCGACCCTCTGCTCGGTGCTGGCGAAAGCGCCGACGATGGTCTGCGCATGCTCGCCGATCGTCGACGAGCTGTCGGCGATGCGCGCGACCAGGCGCTGGTCGGCCTCGTCGAAGATGCGGCCGATTTCCGAAGCACGGCTGGACAGCGCATCCGAGCCTTCGGCGATACGCGAGACCAATTGCTGATCGGCGGCATCGAAGATGCGGCCAAGGTCCGACGCGCGGGCGGCCAGCGCCTCGGCCGATTCGCCGATGCGCACGCCGAGCCGCTGGTCGGCGCTTTCGAAGTTGCGCAGGATGTCGCCGGCGCGGGCGGCCAGCGACTGTGCCGTCTCGACGGCGCGGGCAACCAGTTTCTGGTCGGCCGCATCAAAGGCCCCGGCGATCTCGTTTGCACGGGCGGCGAGATGATCCGCGGTATCCTGAGCGCGGGCGGCCAATTGATCGGTGGTTGCCTGGGCACGGGCGGCGAGCTTCTGGTCCGCCATGTCGAAGGTACCGGCGATCTCGCCGGCGCGGGCGGCCAGCTGATCGGCGGTTTCATGGGCACGGGCCAGCAGGGAGCTGGAGGTGTCGTCGGCACGGGCGAGCAAGGCGTTCGACGTATCTTCCGCACGGGCGTGGAGGCGACGGTCGGCTTCCTCGAAGGTGCGGGCGATGTCTTCGGCCCGCGCCAGAAGGGCGGCGGACGTCTGCTCTGCGCGCTCGGCGATCTTGCGATCGGCGTCACTGAATGCCGCGCCAGCCTGCTCATGCAGCGTGCTGGTGACCTCCAGGACCTTTTCGCGCAAGGCGCCGGCGACGAAGACCGCGCTCTTCTCGAGCACGCTGCGGACATTGTCGACGCCGGTCGAGAGCGCGCGCTCCATGGTTCCGGCGCGTTCCTCGATGATGCCGGTCTGGCGGCTGAACGCCTGCTCGATCTTGTCCACATCGGCGGCGATCGCGGCCGAAATGTCGGTGCTCCGGGCAGCGATCTGATCGATGTGGCCGGACAGCGAACGGTCGACATCCTTGCGGGTCTCGGCGAGCTTGCCGAGATCGTCTTCCAGCGCGCGGCTCAGCATGTTGCGGCCTTCGGCGAGCTTGCCGACATGGCCGGCGATGATACCGTCGATATCGCCGCGGCTTTCGGTCAGCATCTGCAGGTCGGCTTCGAGGGCGCGCTTGAGAATGTCGCGGCCTTCGGCCAGCTTCTCGACCTGGCCGGCGACGAGGCCGTCGATGCTGGAGCGGCTTTCGGCCAGTTTGGCGAGATCGGCTTCGAGGGCGCGTCTGAGTACGTCGCGGCCTTCGGCCAGTTTCTCAACCTGGCCGGCCACCAGGCCGTCGATGCTCGAACGGCTCTCGGCCAGCTTGGCAAGATCGTCCTCGAGGGCCTTCGACAGAGTAGAACGATCCTGGACGAGCCTTTCCGCATGGCTGTTCACCAGGCCGCTGACGCTCTCAAGGTCGGCTTCCAGAGCTTGTGCGAACTGCGCGCGGTCGTCGACAAGCTTTTGCGACTGGTCGGCAACTGCACCTCTGATCGTGTTGAGGTCGGCTTCCAAAGCCCGCTTGAGGATATCTCGGCCTTCGGCGAGCTTCTCGACCTGGCCGGAAACCAGCCCGTCAATGCTCGACCGGCTTTCGGCCAGCTTGGCGAGGTCGTCTTCCAATGCCTTGGAAAGTGTCGAGCGGTCCTGCACGAGTCTTTCGGCGTGGCTGTTCACCAACCCGCTGACGTTTCCGAGGTCGACTTCCAATGCTTTCGACAGTGTCGAACGGTCTTGAACAAGTCGCTCAGAGTGGCTGTTGACCAACCCGTTGACCGTCTCGAGATCGGCTTCGAGCGCCTGGGCGAACTGCGCGCGGTCGTCGACCAGCTTCTGCGACTGGTCGGCAACGGTGCTCCTGATCGTGTTGAGGTCGGCTTCCAGGGCGCGCTTGAGGATGTCGCGGCCTTCGGCCAGTTTTTCCACCTGGCCGGCGACGAGGCCGTCGATGCTGGAGCGGCTGTCGGCCAGCTTGGCGAGATCGTCCTCGAGAGCCTTCGACAGGGTCGAACGATCCTGAACCAGCCTGTTCATGTGGTCGGCGATGACGCTGTTCACATTCTGCAGGTCGGCTTCCAGAACCCGCGAAAGCTGTCCGCGGTCCTCCGCCAGTTTTTCCGACTGGCTCGAAATGACACCCTTGATGGTGTTGAGGTCGGATTCCAGGGCGCGCTTGAGAATGTCGCGGCCCTCGGCCAGCTTCTCAACCTGGCCGGCGACGAGGCCATCGATGCTCGAGCGGCTTTCTGCCAGCTTGGCAAGGTCGGCTTCGAGCGTCTGCGACAGCAGGCTGCGGTCGTTGGCAAGCCGTCCCGAATGATCGTCAAGCAGGCCCCGGATGCCCGAGAGATCGCTCTCGAGCGAACGGCCGAGCTGGCTGCGGTCTTCCACCAGCTTTGCCGAATGCGCCTCGATCAGGCTCTTGATGCCGGCAATGTCGTTTTCCAGAGCCTTGGCGAGTACGGCACGGCCCTCGGCGATCTTCTCGACCTGGCCGGCGACCAGCCCGTCGATGCTGGCGCGGCTGTCGGACAGTTTGCCAAGATCTGCTTCCAGGGCGCGTGACAGGATGTTGCGGCCTTCGGCGAGTTTTCCAACGTGGCCGGCGACCATTTCATCAATGATCGTACGGGCTTGCACGAGTTTTCCGGAGTCTTCGTTGAGAGCCAGCGCGAGCCGGTTGCGGCCGTCTTCCAGCCTTTCGAGGTGGCTGCCCAGCGACGCGTCGATGGCAGCACGCGATTCATTGACCTTGCGCAGATCCTCTTCGAGGGCGCGCGCGATCAGGTTGCGGCCTTCGGCCAGCTTCTGCACCTGGTTGGTCACCGCGGCATCGATGCCGGCGCGGCCTTCGGCGAATTTCTCCAGATCCGCCTGCATGGCGGCGGCCATGCGTTCGCGGCTTTCGGACAGCTTGCGGCTGTGGTTTTCGACGGCTTCCTCGATGCCGACACGGGCGTCGGCAAGCCGCTGGATGTCGCTATCGAAAGAGCGCGAGACGACATGACGCGCCGCTTCCATGCGTCCGGCAAAGTCGCTGGCGCGGGCCTCCAGCATGCTCGACGTCGAGGTGACGATGTCGGCCATGTCGGCGCCGATCTGGATCTTGCCCTGATCGATCATCGCGGCCAGCGTGTCCTTGCTCTCGGCGAAGGTGTGGGCGATTTCGCGGGCGCGCTCGACCAGCGTTTCGTTGATCTGGCGGGCGCGGGCCTCGAGCGCGGCGTTCAACTTCTGGGTACCGGTGTCCAGCGCTTCGGCGCGGGTCTGGAACTCGCTGATCAGCGCCTGGCCACGTTCAGCGAGCGTGCGCTCGATGCCATTGAGGCTGGCTTCGAATTCCGAATTGAGGGTGCGCGCGGCGCCGCCAAGCAGCGACACCATGCCGGTGGTGCGATCGTCGAGCAGATCGGTCAGCGAGCGGGTCAGGCCGTCCGTCGTATCGGTCAGCTTGGCAATGCGCGTGTCGAGCAGGCTGGCGAAGGCCTCGCCAGAGGTCGACAGCCTGTCGGTGATACGATCGAGCCGGCCTTCAACCGAATCGAAGATCGACATCGAGCTTTCATTGATGCGGTCGATCAGCGTGTCGCCGGAATTGGTGATCGTCATCGACAGCTTGGTCGAGGCGTTGAGGATCGAGTCGCGGATGATGTCGCTGGCAGCGCCGATTTCGTCCCTGAGCGTCTCATGCGCACCCGAAATCGAGGCGCGGACCCGTTCGGCATGGGTGACGACCGCCTCGCGCTCGCTGCCGAGCCCGTCGACCAGCGAACGGATGCGAGTTTCGTTTTCCGAATAGGAGCGTTCGATCTGGTTGACTTCGCTGTGGACCAGCGTTTCCAGCTCGACGGCACGGGCAAGCGTGCGTTCGATGCCTTCGCCCATGGCCGCCACCTCGCGGCGAACAGCCTGGCCGATCATCATGACGCGATCCTGCGCCATGTTTTCCGGCTCGGTCAGGCGGAAGGCCACTTCCGTCATCGACTGGGCGGCAATGCGCATGTCCTGGGCGCGGCGAATCATCGCCGCGAAGGCCCAGAACAGGATGATCGGTACGATCGCCGCGATGGCGAGGCCAATCAGCTCGGGCCGGGCAAGGAACTGGTCGAGTGTGCGGATCCGCCAGATGCTCGGTCCGAACAGCAAGTTGGCGAGCCCGCCGGCGCCCGCGATCCAGGCGAGCGAGACAAAGGCAACGATCCAGTAGACCGTGTTGGAGGCGCGCCTGTTGAGGCTGTGCAGGAGTGTCTTGTAATCTTTCTGACGATCGTCATTGGCCGGTGCAAAGCCCGCGGGCTGCGTGCCATTGCCATTGCGTGTCTCGACGGGGCGCAGTTCGGCGGGCTTGGCCTTTGGCGCGGACTGATTGGCAATGGGGGCCTGATTGGCGGCGGGGGCCGGCTTCTGGCTGCGTCCCTCGCGGGCCAGTTCGTCGGCGGCTTGAGATATCTGCGCCTCCAGATCTTCCATCGAAGCCGCGATATCGAGATCGCCGCTACCGACATCGCTGCTGAGGTCGAGATCGAGCGCTTTTTCCAGTTCCCTGGCCACGTCGCTGTCGAGATTTCTCGTCGTCGTCGTTGGTTTCTTTGCCATGCCTTCGCTACCCTGTACTAGCTGCCGCGGGCTTATAATTGTCTTTTGTCGTACCCCGCGCAGGAGGCTGAAAATGGACCCTCGTATCGTAATGACACAGGGGGGTAAAGAAAACATGCATTCCGCGAGATACGTAAAACTTTAAATATAAGGTTAACGGAAGCGTGATTTGGGCGCCGTTTTCGCAACATTTTTCCCGGCCATTCATTAACCCGTTGTCCATTGGATTCGCCTAGTTTTTCAGGCGACCGAAGAAAACGGAGTTCGAGTTCATGCGTGGCGAAAGCGGCATTGCCTTCTCAATGCCCGGGGGCGACGTATCGGGAACCAGACAGTCCCGACCGGTCGATTTGGCACACCTTGCCCGGCAGACGATGGGCGACCGCGCCCTCGAGCAGGAGGTGCTGGCGCTGTTTGTACAGCAGGCGTTGTCGGTACGCGACAAAATAGTCGATGCCGATCTCAAGGATCGGCTCCTGCTGGCGCATGGTTTGAAGGGGTCGGCGCGCGGCGTCGGCGCCTTCGCCATCGCCGATTGCGCCACCGAGATCGAGCGGAGCCCGGAAGACGGCCAGACGCTCAAGCGGCTTGGCAAGCTGATCGACGAAGTGCGCGATTTCATCGCCGCCATCAATCGCTGACCCGGTTTGTGGAAAAACGTCACCGAGCGGCGCTTTCGCGCGGCAGTTGACTTGTCTGCGGGAGTGATTATCTCGGCGGAAACTCTCAGGTGACAAATGACCAAACTGACCTTCATCGCCCATGACGGCACTCATTTCGACGTGGATGCCGAAAACGGCTCGACGGTCATGGAAAACGCCATCCGCCACGCCGTGCCGGGGATCGAGGCGGAGTGCGGCGGCGCTTGCGCCTGCGCGACCTGCCATGTCTATGTCGATGAGGCTTGGACAGCGGAAGTCGGCGAGCCGGAGGCGATGGAAGAGGACATGCTGGACTTCGCCTACGACGTCCAGCCGAACTCGCGGCTGTCCTGCCAGATCAAGGTGCGCGACGCGCTCGACGGCCTGGTGGTGCGGGTGCCGGAGCGCCAGGGCTAAGGCGTGTTGATATTCAGGTGATGCCGGCCTGCAACGGCAGGCTTCCTGCGTTCACGTACGGAAATACGCTCCGCTCCGGTTCTCGGTATCAGCCATTTTCGGCTCGGCCTGACCTGAATCTCAACACGCCTTCGGCCGACGTTCCAATTTCTTTGACATTGGCTGCTTGGCAGCAGGCCACGGCTCATGCAGTCTCGCCCCATTCCCAAGGGGACACATCGCATGACCGAAACAATCAAGACAGACGCCCTCATTGTCGGGGCAGGGCCTGTCGGCCTGTTCGCCGTGTTCGAGCTCGGCCTGTTCGACATGAAGTGCCACCTGATCGACATTCTCGACAAACCCGGCGGCCAATGCGCGGAACTCTATCCGGAAAAGCCGATCTACGACATTCCCGGCTGGCCTTCGATCTCGGCGCAAGGGTTGGTCGACAAGCTGCTCGAGCAAATCCATCCGTTCAAGCCGGACTTCACCTACAACCGCATGGTCTCCAGCCTCGAGAAACTGGAGGACGGCAGCTTTCGCGTCACCACCGACGAGAACGAGGTGTTCGAGGCCAAGGTGGTGGTGATCGCCGCCGGCGGCGGCTCGTTCCAGCCTAAGCGCCCGCCGATCCCGGGCATCGAGCCCTATGAGGGCAAGAGCGTCTTCTATTCGGTGCGCCGGATGGAGGATTTTCGCGGCCACGACCTTGTCATTGTCGGCGGCGGCGACTCGGCGCTCGACTGGACGCTGAACCTGCAGCCGGTGGCAAAGAGCGTGACGCTGGTCCATCGGCGCCCCGAATTCCGCGCGGCCCCCGACAGCGTCAACAAAATGTATGCCATGCAGGAGATGAAGCAGCTGGAATTCAGGGTCGGCCAGGTGACCGGGCTCACCGGGGCCGACGGCCAGCTGTCATCGGCCACCATCAAGGGTGGCCCGGACGGCGATATCGAAGTGCCATGCACGCGCATGCTGCCCTTCTTCGGCCTGACCATGAAGCTCGGACCGATCGCGGAATGGGGGCTCAATCTCCACGAAAACCTGATCCCGGTCGACACCGAGAAGTTCCAGACATCGGTGCCCGGCATTTTCGCGGTCGGCGACATCAACTCGTATCCAGGCAAGCTGAAGCTGATCCTGTCAGGCTTCCACGAAGTGGCGCTGATGGCGCAGGCGGCCAAGCGCATCATCAGCCCCGGCGAGCGGATCGTGTTCCAGTACACGACCTCGTCGACCAGCCTGCAGAAGAAGCTCGGCGTGGTGGGGTAAGAAGCGCTTCTATTCTGCGAGAACGGGCGCGGCCGCCTCGTCGCGGCCACGCAGCGCCTTTTCCGGCATCAACATCATTGCGACAAGCCCCAGCATCAGCGTGATGCCGGCGGTGATGAAGATCATCACGAACGGCAACGCTGATGTCAGCTGAATATGCGTCTGCGAGCCCTCGGCGGAGAGCGGCAGACCATAGCCGAGCGCGACGGCGCCGAGCAGGGCGACGCCCAGCGCGCCACCCAGCGTCCGCAGGAAGGTCAGCACGCCGGTCGCAACCCCGAGATGGGCTCGGTCGACGGCATTCTGGACAGAGACGGTCGCGACCGGGAATGTCGTTCCACCGCCCAAGCCGATCAGGGTGGTCAGGATCTCGACCTCGAGCAGCGAGGCGTGTTCCGCAATGGCACTGAGCACGCCGATGCTGGCAATGGCCAGAGTGATGCCGATCATGGCGATACGCTTGTAGTGCACGAAGCGGGGGATAAGGCGGCCGCTGGAAGCGGCACCGGCGACCGTGCCGAGCAAAAGGCCGAGCATGGCCATTCCCGATCTCGCTGACAGAGAGCCCGATGACGGTCTGCAGATAGACCGGCAGGTAGACCGAAGCGCCGATATTCGCCGCCTGCAGCAGGAACATCGACAGCGCACCGGCGAGCACGATGGGGTTGCTCAACACCTCAAGCGAGATCAACGGCTCGGCGGCCCTTAGCAGCCTCAGGGCGAACAAGACCCAGAACATGGCAGAACAGGCCACCAGCCCGAGGATTTCGCGCGAAAACCACGGATAGGTGCTGCCGCCCCAGTTGAGCGCCAGAAGCAGAAGTGCGGTGGCGATGACCAGCAGCACAGCGCCCAATCCGTCGATGCGGTGATGTTTGGCCGCGATCGGCAGCTTCTTCAGCGGCTTGTTGATGATCGCCATGGCCAGGAGCCCAAGCGGAATGTTGATCCAGAAGATCAGCGACCAGTGCAGATGTTGCGCGAAGGTGCCTCCCAGCAGTGGCCCGGCAATGCTGGCGACGGCCCAGGTGCCGGAGACCCAGGCGGCATAGCGGGCGCGTTCGCGCGGCGGCACGAGGTCACCGATGACGGTTTGCGCCAGCGCAAACAGACCGCCGCCGCCGGCACCCTGGATCGCGCGCCCTATCACCAGCACGAACATATTGGGGGCCATGGCGCTCACCACCGATCCGACGAGGAAGATGAGGATCGCCGCGTAAACGGTCGGGCGACGACCATAGACGTCGGAAATCTTGCCGTAGAGTGGTGCCACGGCGGTCCCGGTCAGGAGATAGCCGGTGACCATCCAGGGCAGATACTCGGCGTGGCCGAGCGCACGCGCGATGGTCGGCATGGCCGGCGCGATGATGGTCTGGTCGAGCGCCGCCAGCAGCATGGACAAAAGCACGCCGCCGATGATGGCGTTCTTCTCGCTTTCGGTCAGCGGTGTGGCGGCAGCCGCCATGGTCTGCTTGTCGGCAGCCTGGTCCATAGTCTTTGTCCATGTGCTTTGCGCGCTGTCCGGTCACCGATTGGGCTTGCCTGGTGTGTCCGTCGCGCGATCGGTCGTGGTGCCCGTTCCTCGAGGGTTGTGCCCTGCCAACCCGTGATATGGCGTTTCGTATAGGTCGATTTCGACTGCCGTTCGAAAATTTTCGAAGCTGGCACTACGCTTCGGCCCGGTTGGCTTGCATCGGCGCCATTGCGGGCGTCGACGAAATTCAGCCCGGTGGCGGCAGCTGGCCGTTTTCGATGCGCTGGATGCGATAGTGCATCAGCCGCAGGATACGGCTTTCGAAATTGACGCTTTCGACGCGATCGAACTGCACCTGGGCGCGGTCGTGCCTGGCGAGGATGGCGGCGGTGATTTCGGCCGCCTTGGCCTTGGCCGCCCCGCAATCCTTTTGCGGATAGGTCGCCTTCAGCGCGTCTTCCAGTACGCGCGCATGGTTCTTGGCGATCTCGACATGGCGTTCCTCGTGGCGCTTGATGTCGGCCGCCAGCGTATCCCAGAACACCCGCACATCCGGGTCCGCCTTGCGCGGACGGCGCCATTCCGGAAGGATCACCTTGACCTTGACGGTCACGACCGCGTCGGCGATCCGGCAGGAGCCTGCCTGCTTGGCGTAGCTGATACGGGTGGTGAAGGCCATCTGGGTGGCGCCGGGGTGGCGCGAGCCCGTGCTTTTGACCTGCGGGCCGTGTGTGGAGAGCTGCTTCTCGATATCCTCGAGCGTGCTGCCGCCAATGGAAAAATAGCTGTATGTTTTCACCAGATTGGCCGCGCCCGCCGGGGCGGCGGTCACGGCAAGCAGCAGCGCGCAAAGCAGGGATCGTTTCATCATATTGCCTCTTTACCCACCTTGCTTTACGGCCGTTGCCGACGCAACGGAATTGATCCCTTACGGATCACACATCGTTGATAAGCCCTTGGTTGATGAGCCCCATGGTTGATGAACAATGACGGCGAGGCGATGGCAGCTGGCGCATAGACGCCATCTCGACCTTGGCGGCAAGGCCGTGGTCGTCGGCATCCTCAACGTCACCCCCGACAGCTTTTCCGACGGCGGCCTGTTCGATGCGCCCGAAGCGGCGCTGACCCAAGCGCGCCGCATGATCGGGGAAGGGGCCCAGATCATCGATGTCGGCGGAGAATCGACCAGGCCGGGCGCCGCCACCCTATCGGCCAGCGAGGAACAGGCGCGCGTCCTGCCGGTGATCGAGGCGCTGGCGAGCGCCAGTGAGGTTTTGGTCTCGGTCGACACCTATCGTGCCGAAACCGCGCGGCTGGCCGTGGCTGCCGGCGCGCATATCGTCAACGATGTCTGGGGCCTGCAGCGCGAGCCCGATATTGCGCGGGTCGCCGCCGAAACCGGCGCCGGGCTCATCATCATGCATACTGGGCGGGATCGCGAGAAGCTGCCCGACGTGATCGCCGACCAGTTTGCGTTCCTGGAAAAATCGCTGGAGATCGCCCGCCGCAACGGCATTGCGGACGATCGCATCGTGCTTGACCCGGGCTTCGGCTTCGCCAAGGAGACGGCGCAGGAAAATCTCGACCTGATGGCACGGTTTTCCGAGCTCCATGCGCTCGGCTTTCCGCTGATGGCCGGCACCTCGCGAAAACGCTTCATCGGCACCGTCACCGGCCGCGATGCGTCCGACCGCGCCGCCGGGACGGCGGCGACCAGCGTCATTCTCAGGCTCAAGGGCGCGCATCTGTTTCGCGTCCATGATGTCGCAATCAACGTGGACGCGCTGGCCGTGGCGGATGCTATGCTGGCGCGTGAAACCGCCGCATCGGGACGCTGAGCCATGTATGTCATCCGCCTGAAGAACTGCGCCTTCTTTGCCCGGCATGGCGTGCTCGACGAGGAGGAGGCGCTCGGCCAGCGTTTCTATGTAGACGCGGTGCTGTCGGTCGAACCCGGGCGCGCGCTTGTCGACGACGCCATCGAGGAAACCGTCAACTACGGCATAGCCTTCACGGTGATCGAGAAGATCATCACCGGCGAACGGCGCTTCCTGATCGAGGCTCTGGCCATGGAAGTGGCAAAGGCGCTGACGGAGCGGTTTCCGCAGATCAGGAGGGCCGAAATCACCGTGCGCAAGCCGAACGCGCCGGTGCCTGGCGTGCTTGATTATGTCGAGGTGACCGTTGTCTGGCCCGAGTAACACCGTCTACCTCAGCCTTGGCGGCAATCTGGGCGATCCAGCTGCCTCGATGGCCTCGGCGCTGCGCATTCTCGATGCCGATGCGGACACGCGCGTCGCCGCCGTCTCCTCGCTCTACCGCACGCCGCCCTGGGGCAAGCTCGATCAGCCGGATTTCCTCAACGTCGCCGCCGAATTGTCGACGGGGCTGTCGCCACGGGCACTGCTCGACCTCTGCCTCGACGCCGAGCGGAAGCTGAAGCGTGTGCGCGAGGAACGCTGGGGGCCGCGCCTGATCGATATCGACATTCTGGTGTTCGGTGACCGCGTCATCCATGAGACCGGGCTGGAAGTGCCGCATCCGCGCATGCTGGAGCGCGCCTTCGTACTGGCGCCGCTGGCCGAGATCGCGCCGAACCTGGCCGTTGGTGGGCGAAGCGTGTCGGAGCGATTGGCTGCGGTCGACTCATCAGGCATCGAACGCCTGCGGTCCGGCCGGGATTGGTGGCTGATCTGAGCTCTCTATCAGGTGGTCGCTGGCCGTCATAGCGATCAGCCGGAGAATCCGCCTCCGTCGAGAAATGCCTGCTCCTGCGGTGTCGTTTCGCGGCCAAGCATCCTGTTGCGGTGCGGAAAGCGGCCGAAGCGTCGGATGATGTCGCGATGCTCCAGTGCGTATTTCAGGTTGAACTCGGCCCTGGCGGTGTGCAGTTCGACCGAAATGTCCTGGTCGGCAAGGTTTTCCGAATGTTCGAACGGCAGGTACAGGAAGACGCGGAGTTCCGGTTCCAGCGCCAGATCATGCCCTGATGTGACCGCCTTTTGAGCGAAATGCTTCGCCAGCGGGTCGGTGGCGCACATATGGCCGGTGCCGCGAAAGCAATTGCGCGGAAACTGGTCGAGCAGGATCATCAGCGCCAGCGAGCCTTCGGCGTGCTCCGACCAGGCGTCGCATTCGCGCCGCGCGGCGGCATAGTGCAGATCGAGAAAGCGGTCGCGAAAAGCGGCATCGAAAGCCTCGTTCTTCTCGAACCATGCATCCTCGCCGGCGTCACGCCAGAATTTGGTGACCGACAGGGCCCTGCTGTCCAATTCCATGCATGGTTCCTTCGTTCAATCGGCCGTTTCGGATTTGTGCAGAACGCCGGCCGTCTCTTCATTGAGGGCCTTACCAGGGCGGCGCGGCGTAGAGAGCGGTGTCGGAATAGGCGTGCCGATGTTGCCTCGCAGGAAGCGCTGGCCGGCGCGGATGCCTTCGGCGAGCTGGGTTTCGAAACGGTCGGTGTCGCGGCGCCTGACGTCCTCGATCGTCTCGGCGACGTCTTCAGGATCGACGCCGAGCGATTCCAGCGCCGAGCCACCGAAAACCAGCGCCGATTCGAAGGTCTCGCGCAGCTGATAGTCGACGCCGACGCGGATGAGTTGCAGAGCGGTGCCGCGATCGAAGGCGCGCGCCAGCACGGTAAGCAAGGGAAACTCAGCCTTGATGAGCTCGGCGATGCGAACGGCGGCATCGGCCTTGTCGACGCAGATCAGCACGGCGCGCGCCTGGCCCGCGCCTGCGGCGCGCAGGATGTCGAGCCGCGTGCCGTCGCCATAATAGACCTTGAAGCCGAAATCGGCGGCCGCCTGGATCATCTCGACATCGTTGTCGATGATCGACACGTCGATGCCGCGCAGCAGCAGCGGCTGGCTGGCGATCTGGCCGAAGCGGCCGAAGCCGATGACCAGCACACTGCCGGTCAGGCCGTCGGCGACATCGACCCCGTCGAGCGACTGCTCGTCGCGCGGGGTGACATAGCGCAAGGCGATGATCGCCAGCGGCGTCAGCACCATGGAGATGATGACGATTGCCGTCAGCGTCGCGTTGGCCTGGCCGTCGATGATGCCGACGGCAGCGGCTGCGGAGTAGAGGACGAAGGCGAATTCACCGCCCTGCGCCATGAAGACCGCGCGTTCCAGCGCTTCGCGATGGCCTGTTTTGAGGATGCGGGCGACGATGTAGATGCCGAGCGCCTTCATCACCATGTAGGCGACGACATAGATGGCGATCAGCTTCCAGTTCGCGACCACCACATGCAGGTCGAGCGACATGCCGACCGCAAGGAAGAACAGGCCGAGCAGGATGCCGCGGAACGGCTCGATGTCGGCTTCCAACTGATGACGGAAGGTCGATTCGGACAGAAGAACGCCGGCCAGGAACGCGCCCATCGCCATCGACAGGCCGCTGAGCTGCATGACGAGCGCCGATCCAAGCACCACCAGAAGCGCCGCGGCCGTCATCACCTCACGGGCACGGGCATCCGCCAGGATGCGGAAGAAGGGGTTGAGCAGATAGCGTCCGGCCAGCACCAGTCCGACGATCGCTGCAAGCCCGATGCCGACCTCGATCAGCCTTTCCGACAGGCTGGTGTCGGCGCCGCCCGGCGCCAGGAACGCGATCAGGGCCAGCAGCGGCACGATGGCCAGATCTTCCAGCAGCAGGATGGAAACGATGCGCTGGCCCTTCGGCGAGGCGATTTCGCCACGTTCCTCGAGAAGCTGCATGACGATCGCCGTCGAGGTCAGCACGAAACCGGCGCCGGCGACGAAGGATTGCGAGACTGGAAAGCCTCCGGCCACACCGACACCGGTCAGCAGAACCGCGCAGACGCCGACCTGCAGCGCGCCGAGCCCGAAAATCTCCCGGCGCAGGCCCCAAAGACGCGACGGCTGCATTTCCAGCCCGATGATGAACAGGAACATGACGACGCCGAGCTCGGCGACGTGGAGGATGGCCCCTGATTCGGAAAAGATACGAAGGCCAAACGGGCCGATCACCACGCCGGCGGCGAGATAGCCTAGGATCGAGCCGAGGCCCATGCGTTTGAAGATCGGAACGGCGACGACACCCGCGGCAAGCAGCGCCACCACCTGAATGAGATCGCTGCCCGACGCTTCCGCTGCCATGCCTCTTGTCCCTATGTCCGACAGCACTCCTTGCATGCAGTTGGAGCGGGAGGCAAGGGCGGGGAGCCTGCCAGGACGGGTAGGTGCCGTTGAAGCGTTTCCCCTGGTGGAACAACCGTCTCCGCTTGCCTGCCGGACGATCGGTGTCTATATCGGCGGGATGACTATCCATTCGTCCCGGCCGTCTCCGCCGTCCCATATTCCGATGGATGCGCTCAGCGAAGTCCTACAAGACTTTCGCTTGAGCGGCGTCAGTTATGGCCGCTGCGAGCTCCGACATCCTTGGAGCATAGAGTTTCCGCAACAATCGCTGCTTCGTTTTCACTTTGTCGGTCAGGGTCCTTGCTGGATCCATACCGAAGCGCAAGGCTGGCAGGAGTTGCGCGATGGCGATCTGGCGCTGCTGCCGCAAGGCATCGGCCATCGGCTGGCCAGCGCGCCGGACGTTGCAGGCGGCTCGCTCGATGATTGCCGGGTAACCAAGTTGGGGAGCAACGTCTGCGAAGTCGTACGGGAAGGCACGGGCGCGACAAGCACCCTTTTCTGCGGCTCAATGGCCTTAGGCACCTGTGCGTTAAACCCATTGATCACGCTGATGCCGCCTATCATCAAGGGTTGCGACGTGGCCGGCAATGACCCGGTGGTTGGTCCGTTGCTGGCGGCCATGACCGCGGAGGCCGCGCAACCGCAGATGGGCAGCGCCACCATCTTGTCGCGTATGGCGGACTTGCTGACGGCCCGGCTCATTCGCTGCTGGGTCAATTGTACGGGAGCTTCGACCACCGGTTGGCTCGCTGCCATCCGCGACCCCCATATTGGCCGCGCTCTGGCAGCCATGCACAGAGACCCCGGCCATAACTGGACGCTCGAAAGCCTCGCCAGCCTGGCAGGCCAATCGCGCTCGATTTTCGCCGAGCGCTTCAGCGCTATACTGGGAGAGGGTGCTGCACGCTATCTCGCCCGTTTGCGCATGCAGCTTGCCCGCGAGTTGTTGGGGCAAAACGGCTTGTCGGTGGCCGAGGTTGCTACCCGCTTGGGCTATGATTCCGAGGCGTCCTTCGCTCGCGCCTTCAAGCGCATCACCAATGTCTCGCCAGGCGTTGTGCGTCGCACAAATCCCGGACGAATAGACATGGATTTCGGATTTTGAGATACATATCATCCGAGAAGACTCGTTTATGAAGATCTCCAAACTTTGGAGATCTTTCCGTGACTGACACAACATTACAGCTTGAAGACGCGGCGATAGACGTTGATGCCGCTGCGCCTGCCGCGTGGAGCGCAACCACCTGGTTCGCGGTCATTTCATTGGCGGCCACCAGCTTTGCCCTGGTCTCAGCCGAATTTCTGCCGGCAGGTCTGCTGACGCCAATGGCGCGCGATCTCGGCATCAGCGAGGGAACGGCCGGACAGGTCGTCACCGCCACCGCTTCTGTCGGCGCCGTGACGGCCATGTTGAGCAATGTTCTGATCGGCCGATTGAACCGCAAGACGGTGCTGGTTGGCCTCATGGCCCTAGCGGTCGCTTCCAATATTCTTGCGGCGCTGGCGCCCAATTTCTGGCTGCTGTTGTTAGGCCGGGCCGGGCTGGGAATCGCTCTCAGCGCTTTCTGGGCGCTTTCGGTCGCCGTCGTCGCGAGGCTGGTTGGCGCCAATGCGACAGGTAGGGGCATGGCTATCGTCACCCTCGGCGTCTCGCTCGCCACCATTGCGGCACCGTCGATGGGTGCGCTGATCAGCGACTGGCTGGGATGGCGCAGCGCCATGGCCATGACAGCGGGGCTGGCCGTGGTTGCCATGTTGCTGCAATTGCTTAGCCTACCGTCTTTGCCTGCAACGGCGAGCAATAGCCTTGCAGACGTCCTTCGGCTGACACGGCGGCGTGGCATCCAACTTGGTATGCTTGCTATTCTTTTGCTGATGACGGGGCATTTTGCCGGCTCGGTCTATGTGCGTCCCTTTCTCGAACATGTGACGCTCCTTGCAACCGGGCCAATTGCCCTGGCGTTGCTCGGATTTGGCATCGCCGCAGTGATCGGCAATATTGCCGGTGGCCGCATGGCCGACGCCAATATCCGCGTGGCTCTCGTGGTTACCGCCGCATTGATGGCGTTTGCGGCGCTGGCATTGGTGCTTTGGGGCGTGCACATTGGCGTTGCCTTTGGCTTCGCTACGCTGTGGGGCTTCGCCTTCGGCATGGCGCCGGTGGTGCTGCCGACAAATTTGTCTCGCGCAGCGCCGGACGCGCTCGAAGCCGCGGGCAGCCTGATGGTCGCCTCTTTTCAGGTCGCCATCACCATCGGCGCGGTTGCCGGCGGCTATGCGGTGGACACCTATGGCCCTACAGCGCCTTTGACCGTGACTGCTATCCTTGCCGCATCGACGGCCGTCCTGGCGCTGCTACAGCCGCGCAACTAAACTTTGCCGCCGCTGACACAGTAGCCTGAATCCGGCCCAGACAATATTGCAGGCGCGTTACACAAGTTTACGCCATGCGCGCGTTGCTTGTTGCCACAATCGAAGGCTAAGGACGCTCGGCTTCGGCCATTGGAGGGTGAGCGACGATCAAGTCGCGCCCTTTTGAGGAGATGAGTGACATGAAGAAGTTTTTGCTTGTTGCCGTCGGCCTGGCGGTGCTTGCCGGTTCGGCCTGTTCGAAGGCACCTGAATGCACGGCCGAGATCGCGACCAAGAAGGCGCAGGACATGGCTGCCGCGCTGCAGGAAGCGATCACCAAGGATCCGTCCAAGGCAGCTGACCTGACCGCCAAGGTCCAGGCGGTGACAACCAAGTACCAGGGCGCCACGACGCTCGCCGACGCCTGCAAGGCGTATGACGAGGTGACGGCCGCCATCAAGGGCTAAGCGCCTGATTCGACTGGTTCAGGGAGGCGGTAGCGATGGGCTGCCGCCTCTTTGCTTTTGGGGATGTGTCAGGGGTAGAGCGCGATAGGCGCTCAGTTCGGCGTGATGGAGCCGACTTCGACGGCATCGACGCGCTTCAAGCTCATGCCGATGACCGGCACCAGCTGGTCCTGGACACGCACGGCAACCGTCACGGTCATCGAATTGTCGTCGGGAATACGGGCCTGCATGACTCCGCGCAACTGGTTGCGGTTGATGGTGAAGACCACTTTGCGGGCATCGACAACGTTGCCGCCGATGATGTCGAGGCCGGCACCGTCCGCGCCACCCATGAAGGAACCTTTGTAATCGCGGCCCTTGCGCTCGATCTTGGCCGACATCTGCTGGGTGAACATGCCGACCCGGCAGCCGCCGTCGAGCGTCATGCCCATCTTGCCGTCCGGCGTCGAGCCGGTGAAGCTGCAGTTGAATTTCGTGCCCTTGTACTTGCCGGCGACGATTTCGCCCGGGCCAACCCATTTGCCTTCGGCCGACTGGAAGAACTGCTTGTCCGGCTCTGTAGCGGAAGCTCCCGAGGCGACACCGACGACTGTTGTGATCGCGACGGCCAGGGGAAGGACGCTGGACAGAATTACGCTTTTCATCGACGACACCCGGCAACAAAGAGGCTGTTTGGAACCGGTCTGACCATGAAGAAGATTGGTTAATGCTTCGTCACTGAGGGGCCTCGAAACCGCGATCCATTCACCGTCTCGAAGAGCAAAACGCTATTTGCCGGGGCCGGGCGTCTCGGTGTCCTTCTTCGTGGCAAACGATGTCAGTGCCGAGAGGAAATCGCCCAGTCCCGGGCGCTTCGCGGCGCTGAAGGGCAGGGGGCGCGCCGTTTCCATCGCCGCGATGCCGATGCGCGCCGTCATCATGCCGTTGACGACGCCCTCGCCAAGTTTTGCCGAAAGCCGTGCCGCCAGGCCGTGGCCGACGATCTGCTGGACGAAACTGTCGCCGACGGCGATCGAACCGGTGACCGCCAGATGCGCCAGCACGCTGCGCGCCAGGCGGAAGAAACCCAGCGTTCCCGGGCGTCCGCCATAGAGTTCCGAGAGACGGCGGATGAGGCGTCCGGCCTCGAACACGACATAGGCGACATCGACGAGCGCGCGCGGGCTGACCGCCGTCACCAGCGAGACGCGTTTGGCGGCCTCGAGAATCATCACCTTGGCTCTCGCGTCCAGAGGGCCGAGAATCTCCGCTTCAGCCAGGCGCACCAGATTGCCGCCGTCGATGATTTCGCCGCGCAGTTCGGCCAGCGCCCGCCGGCCTGCTGCGGTTTCCGGCTTGGCCGCGACGAAAGCCGAAAGCTCGTCGACCACCGATCGTGCCGCCTTGGGATCGTCGCGGGCGATGGCGTCGAGCGCGCGTTTTTGCAGTTTTTCGACTTCGGCAAGGCGGGCGATCGCCAGGAATTCGCGAATCAGGATCACCAGAAGCGCCAGCAATGCGATAGCGGCCATGCCGGCGGCCAGCCAGCCCAGCCATTCGGCACGGGCGAAGAGGTCGCGGATCAGTTGGTCGGTCCACAAGCCGACGGCCAGCGAAACCAGCACGCCGATGGCGCCGAAGAAGATGCTGCCGAATAGCGAGCGCTTTCTGGGGGCGATCGCCGGCGGCGGTTCGGCGGCAATTATGTCGGGCTCGTCGAAAACGTCGACTTCCGCCGGTATGACCAGCGCGACATCGGTCTTCATCACGCGGGGTTTGCGCGAGAGCTCGGCCTGGCGCGCCTTTGGCGCCTCTTGTGTTGGCGCGGCTTCCGACTCGATGCGGAAGGCCGCCGGCTTGCGGGGCAGGGTCATGCCAGATGGTCTCCGATCAGGAACTGCAAGGCGCGGTCGAGCCTGATATGCGGCAAAGACAGCGTGACGCCTTCGGCCGTGCGTTCGAGTTTTGGCGGACGGAATCGGACAAAGCGGATTGCCGGGTCCTCGGAATCCTGCCGGTGGTCCGGGCCGGAGATGTCGAACACCGCATCAATCTTGTCCGGTAAGTCGCCGGGAAATATGGCAGTTTCGGTCTTTCCATCAAACGTTTCGCCGTTGATCCTCTCGCCGGCGATCGGCGTGCCGATGATGACGGGCAAGGTCTCGCGGCCCTGCTTGACCGTGCCTTCGCGGGTCGCCCGCACCGCCGCCATGGCGACCACATCGACGTCGGCGCCGGTGAAATTCGCCCGCGCCACGGCGCGGTCGGCCAGCCGCCGCACGATGGCCTGCAACCGGTCATGGCTTTCGTGGTGCAGGTGGTCGGCCTTGGTCGCGGCGACCAGTATGCGATCGATGCGCCGCGAAAACAGGTCGGTGAGGAAGCTGCCCCGGCCGGGGCGGAAACAGCTGAGGATCTCGGTCACGGCGCGCTCGAGGTCGGCCATGGCGCCGGGGCCGGCGTTCAGCGCCTGCATGGCATCGATCAGCACGATCTGGCGGTCCAGGCGGGTGATGTGTTCGCGGAAGAAGGGTTTGACGACATGCGTCTTGTAGGCCTCGTAGCGCCTTTCCATCATGGCGTGCAGCGATCCCGGGCGCGGACGCCTGTCGAGGCCGGCCAGCGGCGCGAAGGTCAGCGCGGGGGAGCCCTCGAGATCGCCAGGCATGAGGAAACGGCCGGGCGGCAAGGTCGAAAGCGCGCGTTCGTCGAGCTTGCAGGCCTTGAGATAGGCGGCGAAGCTTTCGGCCAGGCGGCGCGCCGTCATTTCGTCGGCGTCGGCATTCGGGTCGATTTCCGCCGAGATCGCCCGCCAGGCCCGCGAAAGATCCTCGCGCACCGGCAGAGCGGCCATGTCGATGGCCTCGCATGAAAAATCGGCGAAGGATTTGCCGAGCAGCGGCAGGTCGAGCAGCCATTCGCCGGGATAGTCGACGATGTCGACCGACAGTTTGCCTGACGAGAACATGCGGCTCCAGCCGGAGGCCGATTCATATTCGATGGTCAGCCGCAGTTCCGAGATGGCGCGCGTCGGATCGGGCCAGGCACGGTCGTTGACCAAGGCGGCGATGTGGTCCTCGTACTGGAAACGCGGTACGGCGTCGTCAGGCTGCTCTTCGAGGAAGGCGCGCGCGATGCGCCCGGATTTCTGCGCCTCGAATAGCGGCAGGCGCCCGCCGTGGATCAGATTGTGGACCAGCGCGGAGATGAACACCGTCTTGCCCGCGCGCGAAAGGCCTGTAACGCCCAACCGCAGCGACGGAGAAAAAAGCCCGGTGGCGCGTCCCGACAGCGTATCGAGGGCAATTCTTGCCTCGTCGGTGAAGGTGGTCAGCGATGATGCCAAAATGTGATCTCTCGGGCCTCGGTCCGTCCGATATAGGCGTTGGAACCCGGCTTTGAAATGGCGCCGGCACCGGTATCAAAGATCGGCCGGCGTCAGAAACGCTTCGAGATAACCCGCTTCCTGGGCGGCTTTCGCCAGATCGTCCAGGAAACGCACGACCGCCAGGCCCGAGGTCGGGAAGCCATGATTGAGTGTGGCACGTGCCGTCTCGTCGCCGTCGCCCGAAACCGCCATGGCAAGATCCTCCGTCATCGGGTTGTGGCCGATGACCAGCAGTGAACCCGGCCCGCCATGCTCCCGGATAAGACGAAGATAACCGGCCGCGTCTTCGCTGTAGAGCGTGTCGAAAAACAGGACCTTGCCGGTATCGGTCTGGCCGGCCAGGCCTTCGAGCGTTTCCTTGGCGCGCTTGGCATTGGAGCACAATGTCAGGTCGGGGACATAGCCGCGTGAGCGCATGGCGGCGCCCATCATCTCGGCATCGGCGCGACCGGATGCGTCAAGCGGTCGATCGAAATCGCGCATGCCGGGCAGCGCCCAGCCAGCCTTGGCGTGTCGCAACAGATAGAGCCTGCTCACCCAACCTCCAATGATGTCGAAAGCCGAAGCCATACGCGATTAGCCATAAGAAGCGCGTGGCGCACAATGGTGCGTGTTCCCCGGGCAATGGATCACGCACGAGGCAGGTTGGCAAAGGGTCGAGGGCACTTTCTCCGTCGAATCAGAGGCATCCCGCTCCGACCAGCGCCGCAAGGGTGCTTTAACAAATGCGTGACTCGGTGGCCGATTGCGCTTGTGCAGGCGTCTGGCGGCGAATATATAGGCGCCAAATTTGGGGCTGTTTGGGTGAGTCGAATGAACGACATCGTTACCGCCGATTACGTACCCTCCGAAGACGAGCCGTTCATGAACGAACGGCAGAAATCCTACTTCCGCCTAAAGCTCGTCACCTGGAAAAATGACATACTGCGCGAAGCGCGCGAAACTCTCGAAATCCTGCAGCAGGAAAACGCCAACCACCCCGATCTCGCGGATCGCGCCTCTTCGGAAACGGACCGCGCCATCGAGCTCAGGGCTCGCGATCGTCAGCGAAAGCTCATCTCAAAGATCGATTCGGCGCTGCAGCGCATCGATGAAGGCACTTACGGCTATTGCGAGGAAACTGGCGAGCCGATCGCGCTGAAGCGGCTCGACGCCCGCCCGATCGCCACCTTGTCGATCGAAGCGCAGGAACGGCATGAGCGCCGCGAAAAAGTCTATCGCGACGACTGACGGATTGCTTCTGGGCCGCATCTCAGGGCAGTTGCAGTGAAGTTGTTATCAAAAAAATGGCCGGGTTTTCCGGCCATTTTTGATAGTGCGTGACAAATCCATTGCGTCACGCGGAAGCGTATCGGGCGCCAATCATCTCTTCTGGCTTGAAAGTTCGCCCAGAAGCTTGGTCATTTCATCGTCGAGCGACTGCGGCGCCTTGGCTGCCGGTTTGCCGACCGGGCCGCCGGAGCGCGGCTGGTCGAGCGAAACCTCCAGGTCCTTCATCAGCGCGTCGTCGATGCTCTCCTGCCTTGGCGGCGGCAGTGGCGCGTGCCTGATGGCATTGGCGTTGGCGGAGCCGTAAGCAGGCAGCGGCGTGACGTTGGTCGACTGATAGGTTTGCGCCACCGGTTTCGGTGCGGGCGCAGGCGCTGGTGGTGGCGCTGCCGGGCGCGGGCGGGCAGGCGCCGCCGCCGCGGCCGGCTGCGGTGCCGGTCGTGCCGGTGCGGGAGCCGGCTGAGGCGGCCGCGGTTTTGCCGCCGGGGCGCGGTGGCCGGGACAGGCTGCAGGCCGCCATCTCCGGTCAGCGCCGGACGGCGTGGCGCGGCAAGGCGTATGTCGCGTTCGACAACGACATCGGTCGGGCCGCCGATGAGAAGCAGATGCTCGATGTCGTCGCGGCGCACCAGCACCAGCCGGCGATGGCTGTCGACGGCGGTGGCGTCCATGACCGCGAGCCGGGTCTTGCGGTTCCGGCCACCCGCGACAAACGTGCCGAATGTCAGGTTGCGCACGAGCCTGATGATGACGAGCACGATGACCAACAGGATCAGCGCCGCGAAGGTCCACAGGAGTGCCGCCGCATAACCAGGGCCCGCCACGCTATCCAGCCACTGCATTGGTTTCCCCCTGATCGGTTTGGAAAGTGACGCGACACTAGACCGTTGCGGCGGGCCACCGCAAGTTGCCTTTCACGCATCGTGAACAGCTTGAAACACTGGGAAGGCCGGCCAGCATCATTTTTATCTGACATTTGCCGCCCGGGCCTTTTCCGGGCTAGGAGAATGTGATTCAACCGGCTAAAGCGCGTCGCGCTGAAGCCGATTCATGCGACGCGCTTCAGGTCCTTGTTTCATGCATGTCGTTTTCCCAAAACCGAAGTCACTTTTGGGCGACATGCATTAGGGGCGGGTGTCGGAACATCGGACTTCACGAGCAGGGGGCATATGGCCAAGGAAGCGCGCGGCGATTTCTATCCGGTACCGATCGTCGACCAGAACACGCGCCCGGGCGCGGTCACCCGGCTCATCATCTTCATCGTCGTTCTGACGGGCGCCGCGATCGTCTTCGGCCTGTTCCGCGAGCGCCTCGGCGATCCCTTCCTGCTTGGCATGCTCGGCGTGCTGGCGATGATCGGCGTCGGCTTCCTGTTCGCCACCGCGATCGGCTTCGTCCAGGTCACGCCGCGCTCGACCGGTGATGAACTGTCCAAGGCGTTCGTTGATTCGATGGCGCAAGGCCTGCTCGTCACCGACACCAAGGGCCGCGTCGTCTACGCCAACCGGGCCTATGCCGACATGACCGGAGCGTCCTCGGCCGCCGACCTCAAGACGGTCGAAGGGCTGCTTTCGGATGTTCCCGAGGCCTCGGTGACCATTTACCGGCTGGCCTCCGGCCTGCGTGACGGCCAGCCAGGCGACGGCGAGTTTCGGCTGGCGCAATCGATCCGGCCCGGCGCCGAACCGGGCGCCCGCTGGTACAGGGCGCGTGCCCGCACCTTCAGCGTTCCGGGCCAGCGGTTGCCGATGCTGGCCTGGCAACTCGCCGACATTTCTCAGGAACGGGCCGAGCAGGAGCGTTTCTTCCTCGATCTGCAGAAGGCCATCGATCACCTCGACCACGCCCCGGCAGGCTTCTTTTCCGCCGACCAGGACGGCCGCGTCACCTACATCAACGCCACGCTCGCGGAATGGCTGGGCATCGATCTTGCCAGTTTCACGCCTGGCGCAGTGACCTTGCCGGATATCGTTGCCGGCGACGGCATGGCGCTGGTGCGCTCGGTCAAGGCCGACCCCGGCACGACGCGCAACGCGGTCATCGATCTCGACCTGACGACGATGACGGGGCAAGCGCTGCCCGTGCGCTTCATGCATCGCGTTTCGGCCAGCCGAGAAGGTATCGGCGGCCCGACGCGTACGATCGTGCTCAACCGCACGCAGGGCGAGGATGCGTCGGCCGATCTGCGCGCCTCGGAAGTGCGCTTCACCCGCTTCTTCAATTCGACGCCGATGGCGATCGCGGGCGTCGATGCCAGCGGGCGCATCCTGCGCACCAATGCGCCCTTCCTGTCGCTGTTTGCCTCGGTCGTCGACCGGGACGCCGTGGATCGCCGCGTGCGGCTCGACACGGTAATCCATGAGCGTGAGCGGCCGGCCTTTGCCGCCGCATTCGAGAAAGCCCGGCAGCGGCAGGCCGACATCGAGCCGATCGACACCGTCCTGCCCGGCAACGAAGACCGGCACATCCGTTTCTACGTCAACGCCGTCGCCGACGGCACCGGCGGCGAGGGCGCCGAGGAATCGGCCATCGTCTACGCCGTCGAGACGACCGAGCAGAAGGCGCTCGAAGGGCAGATGGCGCAAAGCCAGAAGATGCAGGCGGTCGGCCAGCTCGCCGGCGGCATCGCCCACGACTTCAACAATGTGCTGACCGCCATCATCATGGCGTCGGACCTTTGTTGACCAATCACCGGCCGTCGGATCCGTCCTTCCCCGACATCATGAATATCAAGCAGAATGCCAACCGGGCGGCTTCGCTGGTCAGGCAGTTGCTGGCCTTCTCGCGCAAGCAGACGCTGCGGCCGGAAGTGCTGAACCTCACCGACGTGCTCGCCGATCTCAGGATGCTGCTTGCCCGCCTGGTCGGCAACGACATCAAGCTGAAGATCGACCACGGCCGCGACCTGTGGCCGGTCAAGGTCGATATCGGCCAGTTCGAGCAGGTGGTGGTCAATCTGGCGGTCAATGCGCGCGACGCGATGCCTGCCGGCGGCGATCTCACCGTGCGCACCCGCAACGTCACCGCCGAGGAATGCAAGACCTTCCCATATCGCGAACTCGCCGTGGCCGACTATGTCGTGGTCGAGGTCGAGGACACTGGCAGCGGCATCGCGCCCGACGTGCTGAAGAAGATCTTCGAGCCGTTCTTCACCACCAAGGAGGTCGGCAAGGGTACGGGCCTTGGCTTGTCCATGGTCTACGGCATCATCAAGCAGACCGGCGGCTTCATTTTCTGCGATTCCGAAGTCGGCAAGGGGTCGACCTTCCGCATCTTCCTGCCGCGTCACATCGCGGAAGCGAAGAAAGCGGCCGAACCCGGGGACGCGCCGAGTGCCGCGCCGGTCAAACCGGTCGACAGCACCAAGGACCTGTCGGGGTCGGCCACGGTGCTGCTGGTCGAGGATGAGGATGCCGTGCGCATGGGTGGCATGCGGGCGCTGACCTCGCGTGGCTACACGGTGCATGAGGCATCCTCCGGCGTCGAGGCGCTGGAAGTCTTCGAAGCCCTGGGCGGCAAGGTCGACATCGTCGTTTCGGATGTGGTGATGCCTGAGATGGATGGGCCGACCCTGCTTGGCGAATTGCGCAAGCGCCAGCCGGACATCAAGTTCGTCTTTGTGTCCGGCTATGCCGAGGATGCCTTCGCCAGGAACCTGCCGGCCGACGCGCATTTCGGCTTCCTGCCGAAGCCGTTCTCGCTCAAGCAACTGGCGACGATCGTCAAGGATATGCTGGAGTCCTAATTTAGCTTTCTCCGATGGTCTGCCTTGCGCAGCGCCCTGACAACGCCATGATTGCAGGTGAGAGGGCAAGCGGGCTTGGGGGAGCAGCGGTTGACGCCACATATCGAAGCAGGCAAAGGCGACTACGCCGATACGGTGCTGTTGCCGGGTGACCCGCAGCGCGCCGAATGGATGGCGCGGACATTTCTGGAGGCGCCACGCTGCGTGAATCGCCGGCGGGGTGCTCTCGGTTATACCGGCCTTTATCGCGGCCAGCCCATCAGCATTCAGTCGACGGGCATCGGTGTTTCATCGTTCCTGATCTATGTTCATGAATTGCTTGACTATTATGGCGCCCGAACATTGATCCGTACCGGGACCTGTGGCGGCCTGAGCGCCGAGGCCAAGCTGCGCAGCCTGGTGATCTCGCAATCGGCACGGCCGGAAAACACCGAGAGCGGTCAGGTCTTTGGCCTTTACCAAGCCGACGCCGGCCCGGATCCGGGCCTGCTCGCTTGTGCATTGGCCAAGGCAGCCGAACTCGGCATCGACCACCACGCCGGCCTGACAGCCTGCACCGACATATTCTACCATCCTGAAGCGCGCACCCGCTATGCCGAAGCAAAGGCGCTCGGAGCGCTGGCCGTGGACATGGAGACCAGTGCGCTCTACCGCATCGCGGCGCATTTCGGCGCGAGGGCGTTGTCGCTGCTGACCGTCGTTGACAGTCTGGTTACCGGCGAACAGGCCGACTATTCCGAGCGCCAGGCGCTTTTCACCGATATGAGCCGGCTGGCGTTCGAAACCGCTCGGGAAGGGCGCTAGGCGGCTTCCTGCTTCAGCGCCATCCGCTCGTCAATGGCAGGCCGATGGCCGCGCAGATAGAGCGCGCAGGTGGTGCGCAGCATGGAGGCGAAATTGGGAATCTCGCCATTGATCTCGATGGCTTCGTCGTACAGCTTCGAGATGAATTTGGGCGTCGTCAGGCTCTGGCTTTCGGCGATTTCGTCAAGCAAAGCCCAGAACGTCGCCTCGAGCTGGATGCTGGTCGAATGTCCATCGATGCGGATCGACCGGTTGATCTGGCGATAGCCTTCCGGATCCTGTGCGGCAAACACTCTGCACATCGTAACCTCCCGTTTTTGTTAGTCTTGGGCGTCGACGGGGCCATCGGCGCCTTTTGATCACTGCCTGCGATAGCACTTTCGACCGGACGGTCGACAACGGCAATCGGACTTTCGTCCTTAATGCATGTACCCGTTTTTCGATCCTATGCGTGGTAATCGGCTGCCACCACCTTATCTCCCCGGCGCGCATAATCACCTTCGAAGCACGAACGCTGCGGGGTCTGATTTGGCGAAGGCGATCCACACCATGATCCGGGTTCTCGAGGAGGCCCGGTCCATCGATTTCTACAACAAGGCGTTCGGTCTCGGCGTCGCCCAGCGGCTGGATTTCGAGACCTTCACGCTGATCTACCTCAGCAATGCCGATACGCCTTTCGAAGTCGAGTTGACCGTCAATAAGGGCCGGCAGGAGCCTTATGCGCTTGGCGATGGCTACGGCCATCTCGCGGTCTCGGTCGCCGATCTCGACAGCGAACACGACCGCCTCGGCGCGCTTGGCCTCAACCCGAAGAAGATCGTCGAGTTCGACCGGGACGGTTCGCTGATCGCCCGCTTTTTCTTCATCGAGGATCCCGACGGCTACAAGATCGAGGTCCTGCAGCGTGGAGGGCGCTTCCAATAGGGGACAACCGGCCGCGCCGACCAGCGCGGCGCCAGCAAAGACACCCCAAGGGGTGCGAACAGCAAGCAGGGAGGAACAAATGGTCACGATCTATGAGAGGAAGCCCGGCCTGTCACGGCGCGAGCTGCTCAAACGCGGCGGCGTCGGTGCGCTGCTTGTCATTTCCGGCAGCGCCATCATCAGCCCGGAGCACGCCTGGGGGCTGGAAACCTCGGCGCTGAAGCCCGAGACGATGGCGACGCTGATCCAGGTGGCGCGTGATATCTATCCGCACGACCAGGTGCCGGACAAATACTACGCCATCGCCGTCAAAGGCCATGATGAGACAGCCGGCAAGGATCCTGCTCACAAGGAGCTGATCGAGAAGGGCATTGCCGAACTCGACAAGAAGGCCGGCAAGGGTGGTTATCGCGGGCTCGGCTGGGAAGAACAGCGCGTGGCGCTGCTCACCGAGATCGAGAAGACGCCTTTCTTCCAGGCGGTGCGCGGCGGTCTTGTCGTTAGTCTCTACAACCAGAAAGAGGTGTGGCCGATCTTCGGTTACGAGGGCGAGTCCTATTCGAAGGGCGGCTACATCGCGCGCGGTTTCAACGACATCGAGTGGCTCTGAGCCGCTCTGTCCGAAACCACTTTTGACCGATCTCATGGGAGGAAACCATGGCAGCACAATTTGATCTCAAGAACGACGGTGTGGTCGTCATCATCGGCTCCGGCGCCGGCGGCGGCACGCTCGGCAACGAACTGGCACAGAAGGGCATCGACGTCGTCATCCTCGAGGCGGGCGCCCGCCACGAATATGAGGACTTCATCAATGACGAGTGGGATTCGTTCGCCCAACTCGCCTGGAAGGACAAGCGCACCACATCCGGCGATTGGCGCGTGGCGAAGGATTTCCCGAATCTGCCCGCCTGGATCGTCAAGTCGGTTGGCGGCTCGACCACGCACTGGGCCGGTGCCTCGCTGCGCTTCCAGGAGCATGAGTTCAAGACGGCGACGACCTATGGCAAGGTGAAGGGCGCAAACCTTCTCGACTGGCCGGTGACACTGGCCGAAATGGAGCCCTATTACGCCAAGGCCGAGGCCAAGATGGGTGTCACCGGCACCAATGACTGGCCGAGATTGCCCGGCAACAACAATTTCAAGGTCTTGAAGGCCGGCGCCGACAAGCTCGGCTACAAGGAATGCCATACCGGCAACATGGCCATCAACTCGGTCGAGCGCGACGACCGCAACTCCTGCCAGCAGACCGGGTTCTGCTTCCAGGGCTGCAAATGGGGCGCCAAATGGTCGACGCTCTACACCGAGATCCCGAAGGGCGAGGCGACAGGCCATCTCGAAGTCCGGCCGAACGCCATGGTGATCAAGATCAACCACGACGCCAGCGGCAAGGTGACCGGCGTCGTCTATGCCGACAAGGACGGCAAGCTGCAGGAGCAGAAGGCCCGCATCGTCGCCGTGGCCGGCAACTCCATCGAAAGCCCGCGCCTGCTGCTCAATTCGCAATCAGCCAAGTTCCCGCATGGCCTCGCCAATTCGTCGGGGCAGGTGGGCAAGAACTACATGCGCCACACCACAGGCTCGGTTTACGCCATCTTCGACAAGCCGGTGCACATGTATCGCGGCACCACCATGGCCGGCATCATCCGCGACGAGGCGCGCCATGATCCGTCACGCGGCTTCGTCGGCGGCTACGAGTTCGAGACGCTGTCGCTTGGGTTACCGTTCATGGCGGCTTTCCTCAACCCGGGCGGCTGGGGGCGCTCCTTCACCACCGCGCTCGACCATTACGACCACATGGCCGGCCTGTGGATCGTCGGCGAGGATATGCCGCGCGAGGAGAACCGCATCACGCTGCATGCCGACGAGAAGGACGAGCATGGCATGCCGATCGCTGACGTGCATTTCGACGACCACCCGAACGACACGGCGATGCGCAACCATGCCTACAAGCAGGCCACCGCACTTTACGACGCGGTCGGCGCTACCCGCACCTTCCCGACGCCGCCCTATCCCTCGACCCACAATCTCGGCACCAACCGGATGAGCGAGAAGGCGCAGGACGGCGTCGTCAACAAGCATGGCCAGACGCACGACATCAAGAACCTGTTCGTGTCGGACGGTAGCCAGTTCACGACGGGTGCTGCCGAAAACCCAACACTGACGATCGTGTCGCTGGCGATCCGCCAAGCCGACTACATCGCCGCCCAGATGTCGGAGAGAAGCATCTAGTCCCACCCTCCCAACTGCCTGCTGGCGCGGAACCTGACCGGGTTCCGCGCCTTTTTGTGGGCCTGGCGGTCTCAGGCTCCGACCGGCTGGCCGTCCTTGCGGCGGATGGCGACGACCGATGGCGCGGCGGCTGGCCATCCTTGAAATCGGGCCAGAGCGACTGTGCCTTGTCGAGCGTTTCGGCATCCTCGGAGGGATGCTGGACCGAAAGGAACAGCGTTGTGCCATCCGGGGTGAAGCAAGGGCCGGTCGCTTCCGCGCCATGCGGGCAGGTGAACAGCAGCTTTGGCAAGCCACGCGCCGCGCCTTCCGTGTCGACGCCGTAGACGCCGTCCGGCAGGTCGAAATCATTGGCGCCGTCGGTCGCCACCCACAGCCGCCCGGCCGGGTCGAAGGTGATGTTGTCGGGGCAGACGAACCAGCCATTGTCCGACGTGTCGGGGTGGAAGGTGGCGCCAACTTTCGCGTCCTTGGGATTGCCGCAGAGCACGAACAGGTCCCAGGCATATTTGTCGGCGGTGTGGTCGGCGTCGGCGCCGCGGCCGCCAGGCGGGATCAGTTCGACAATGTGGCCCCAGAGGTTTTCGGGACGCGTGTTGGCCGGATTGACCTTGGATTCGTCGCGCTTCTTGTTCTTGGTCATGACGGCGTAGACGCGGCCGGTGACCGGATTGGTCTCGATGTCCTCCGGCCGGTCCATCGGGGTCGCGCCGAGGGCATCCGCCGCCAGCCGTGTCTTCAACAGCACCTCGGCCTGGTCGGCAAAGCCGTTGTCCGCCGTGAGCTTGCCCTGGCCGTGAACCAGCGGCAGCCAGGTCACCGAGCCATCGGCGTCGTAACGGGCGACCGACAGCACGCCATCGTCAAGAAGGCCGTTGCTGGAAGCCGGATTCGCCTTGTCGTAGGCCTTGTTCGAGACGTAGCGGTACATGTATTCGAAATAGTCGTCGTCGCCCATGTAGACGACGACGCGGCCGTCCTTGTTGAGGACGACGGTCGACGCCTCATGCGACATGCGCCCGAGGGCCGTGCGCTTCACCGGCTTCGACTGGGGATCATAAGGGTCGATCTCGACCACCCAATCGAAGCGGTTCGGCTCGTTCGGTTCCTTGTCGATGTTGAAGCGGTCATGGAAACGGCCGCGGCCATAGATGTCGGATCCGTCAAAGCCGTAGCGGGCGAGAATGTCCGCGGTCGGCGCCTTTTTCGGGTCACCACCGAACAGGTCGGAAACGCCTTCCTCGCAGGTCAGAACGGTGCCCCAGGGGGTAAAACCGCCGCTGCAATTGTAGCTGGTGCCAAGCACCTTCGTGCCGGTCGCGTCGGCGGATGTCTTGAGCAGCGCATGGCCGGCCACCGGTCCGGAGACGGTCATTTCGGTGTTGGCGGTGATGCGGCGGTTGAGCGGGCTGTCCTCGACGGTTTGCCACTTGCCGTCCTTGAGCATGATTTCGACGATCGAATGGCCCATCGCCGCCAGGCCGAGATCGACCTGTTCCTAGTTCATAGTCTTGCCGGCGTCGTCCTCGGTCATGCCGGGAAACATCACATTGGGCGAGATGTATTCGTTGTTGACGCACAGCAGGCCATGGTCGGAGTTCACCGAGCCCTTGGGCAGCGGCAGGAAGGCGATGTAGTCGCAGTTGTAGCCGAAGCGCTTTTCCTGTTCGTCAGCGGCGATCGTGTTGCCGTCGAAATCCGCCAGGCCGGCGACAAGCGGATCACCCCAGCGAGCAACGATCGTTGTCTCATAGCCCTCGGCGGCGGCGTGGGTCTTGTCGTAGACGCGCTTCAGTTCGGGAAAGCCGAGCGTGGAAAGTGCCGCAGCCGCGTGTGTCTCGCCGGCAAACAACGAGCCGACAAAACTGCCGCCAGCGACCAGGGCGCCCGATGCAAGGCTGCCTTTCAGGAGGGTCCGGCGCGAGACGCGCTCGGCGATGATGTCGCGAATGACAGGGGAGGATGAAGACGGGGAATTGGCCATGTGTCTGCCTCTCGATGTGGATGGGTGACGGGCGCACCGCTGCCTATCCAGTTTCGGCAACATCCAGATGACATGAGAGGCAAGTTCGCAGGCGTTCAGGTGGCTATCGCCGGGATTCGCCTATTGGCTGCCTCCCCGCGTGCAGGTCGAGGCGGTGAAGGCGCCGTCGGGCTGCTTCATGATGATGTCGAAGGAGGGCGGGTTCTGGCCATCCAGCGTCGCCTGGGTCATCGACAGCGCGTTGCCGCCGGCGGTGTAGCCGCCGAGCGGTCCCAGCCACGAGATCTCGCCGTTTGCATTCATCTGATAGTTGTAAGCCTGCGGGGCGGTTCCGAAGGTTACAGGCCCTGTATAGACGTTCCCCTTGATCGTGATGTCTCCGAGGTCGAGGAACATGCCGAGCAGGTAGACTTCGCAGTGATAGGTGCCATCAGGCATCTTGCCGTCGCTGAAGTCGGCCCGGGCGTCGCCGGTCGCCGCCGCGAGAAGCACTATGCCGACAAAAATGCGTGAAATCAGGGATGCCATGACGTCGCTCGGTTGAGGCGCGAGCTTGCCCTATTTTTGCGCTGTGCCGCAACATTTGTCGTCCGCGGCATGGGCTCGTAGTTCAAAATCTAGGCATCTGGTGAAATTGGGCGAAAATTAGGCAGATACCTTGTGCGCTGCGCAAATTTCTCTCAACCAATTTTTAACCGGCTCTCTTTGGTTTGTTCAATCTAATATAATAACAGACTGATAACGCTTGGCTATTTATCGTTTTTCAATATCCCTGCAGCGGTTGGCATGGGGGTTGCATTGTATTGTTGCGGTGCAATCAACCAGCTTGGGAGTCTTCCGTATGAGGGGTAATTTCTCGACAATAACAAGAATGTTTTCGGCAAGCGTGGTCGCCGCCGGTCTGTTGATGTCGGCTCCCGCCAAGGCGGCAGACGACACGATCAAGGTCGGCATCCTCCATTCGCTGTCGGGGACCATGGCGATTTCGGAGACGACGCTGAAGGACGCCATGCTGATGCTCATCGACGAGCAGAACGCCAAGGGCGGCCTGCTCGGCAAGAAGCTCGAGGCCGTCGTCGTCGATCCGGCTTCCAACTGGCCGCTGTTCGCCGAAAAGGCGCGCGAGCTGATTTCGAAGGACAAGGTCGCGGCTGTGTTCGGCTGCTGGACCTCGGTCTCGCGCAAATCGGTGCTGCCGGTGTTCTCCGAGCTCGACAACATCCTGTTCTATCCCGTCCAGTATGAGGGCGAGGAAAGCGAACGCAACGTGTTCTACACCGGTGCCGCGCCCAACCAGCAGGCGATTCCGGCCGTCGACTATCTGATGAGCAAGGATGGCGGCTCGGTGAAGCGCTGGGTGCTGGAAGGCACCGACTACGTCTATCCGCGCACCACCAACAAGATCCTGGAAGCCTATCTGAAGTCCAAGGGCGTCGCGGCTGAAGACATCATGGTCAACTACACGCCGTTCGGTTTCTCCGACTGGCAGACCGAAGTCTCGGCGATCAAGAAGTTCGGCTCGGCTGGCAAGAAGACCGCCGTCGTCTCGACCGTCAACGGCGACGCGAACGTGCCGTTCTACAAGGAACTCGGCAACCAGGGCATCAAGGCCGAGGACATCCCGGTCATGGCATTCTCGGTCGGCGAGGAAGAGCTTGCCGGTCTCGACACCAAGCCGCTGGTCGGCCATCTCGCCGCCTGGAACTATTTCGAGAGCGTCAACACGCCTGAGAACAAGAAGTTCATCGCCGACTGGCACAAGTTCATCAAGAACAACAAGCGCACCACCAACGATCCGATGGAAGCCCATTATATCGGCTTCAATATGTGGGTGAAGGCGGTCCAGAAGGCCGGCACCACCGATCCGGACAAGGTCATCGATGCCATGATCGGCGTTTCGGTGCCGAACCTGACCGGCGGCTATTCGACGATGATGCCGAACCACCACATCACCAAGCCGGTTCTGATCGGTGAAATCCAGGCCAATGGCCAGTTCGAAACGGTTTCGAAGACACCTGGCCTGGTGATGGGCGACGAATGGTCCGACTACCTGCCGGATTCCAAGGACCTGATCTCCGATTGGCGCAAGCCTTTGTCCTGCGGCAACTTCAACGTTGCCACCGGCAAGTGCGGCGGCAAGGGAACGAACTGATCCTCCCAGGGCTGACTTAGTCAGACCGCGCGCGTCCGGACGGTTTCCTCCGCTGTCCGGACGCCCAATTCAACCTTCAAGGGTCGCCTAAAGCCCATGAGTCTGCTCCGCGCGATTGGCCTGATGCTGTTGTTCCTGCTGGCGACGCTGTCGTCTTCGGGCGCTGCGGAAGCCGATCTGCGTGCCATTATCGCCAAATTCGCTACGGTAACGGACTTCTCCGAGACGGGCGCCGTCGTTCAAGAGTTGACGGCCACAGGGGATCCCGCTGTCGAGCGGCCGCTTGCTGCATTGGCTGACGGCAATCTTTACGTTCGCATGGCCGACTCGATGGTGTTCGTCGGCAAGGAAGGCGACGACAGCGTCCAGCTTTTCGACACGCTGAGCGGCGAAGCAGCGGGCGAGGCCTCCGTGGACGACATAAGCAAGATCACTGTCAACAACACGCTGCGTCGCGCCATCCGTGATGCATTGGGCACGTTGACCCTTGGTTCCAAGGATCCGACCGTCCGCATCGCCGCAGCCGACACTATGTTCAAGACACCGGACGCAGCCAATATCGAGCCGCTCGACGCAGCGATCGCCAGTGAAAGCGTGGCGAGCGTCAAGGCTTTGCTGGAGCAGGCGCGTGCGGCGTCCATACTGGTTTCAGACAAGCCCGATGCAGACAAGTTGGCGGCCGTCGCGCTGATCGGCGCGCGCGGCGACCGTGACGCGGTTTCGCTGCTCACCTCTGTCGAGGCCAACGCCTCGGGCGCGGTCAAGGAAGCCGCGACCGCCGCGATCGCCAACATCAATTCGACATTGGCGCTTTGGGATGCCGGCCAGAACATCTGGTACGGCATTTCGCTGGGCTCGGTGCTGCTGCTGGCCGCGATCGGGCTCGCCATCACCTTCGGCGTCATGGGCGTCATCAACATGGCGCATGGCGAGATGGTGATGCTCGGCGCCTACACCACCTTCGTCGTTCAGCAGGTGATCCGCACATCCTTCCCCGGCCTGTTCGACTGGTCGCTGGTGATCGCGCTGCCGCTTGCCTTTCTGGTCGCGGCACTCGTCGGTCTGGCCATCGAGCGTGGCGTCATCCGTTTCCTCTATGGTCGGCCACTGGAAACCCTGCTGGCGACCTGGGGCGTGTCGCTGATCCTGCAGCAGGCGGTGCGCTCGATCTTCGGGCCGACCAACCAGGAGGTCGGCAACCCCTCCTGGATGTCAGGGTCGTTCAACGTTGGTCAGCTCGCCATCACCTGGAACCGTCTGTGGATCCTGGTTTTCGCGCTCACGGTCTTCGGCGTGTTGCTCTACGTGATGAAGCGCACGCCCTGGGGCTTGCAGATGCGCGCCGTCACCGCCAACCGCCGCATGGCCGCCTCGATGGGCATCAGGACGCCCTGGGTTGACGCGCTGACCTTCGCGCTCGGATCCGGCATTGCCGGCATTGCCGGTGTCGCACTCAGCCAGATCGACAATGTCTCGCCCAATCTCGGCCGCGGCTACATCATTGACAGCTTCATGGTCGTCGTCTTCGGCGGCGTCGGCAATCTGTGGGGCACGCTGGTCGGCGCTTTCTCGCTCGGCATCGTCAACAAATTCCTCGAGCCCTACGCCGGCGCTGTGCTCGGCAAGATCGTCGTGCTGGTGCTGATCATCCTGTTCATCCAGAAGCGCCCGCGCGGCCTGTTCGCGCTCAAGGGCAGGGCGGTGGAAGCATGATCACGGGACGCTTCTTCGCCGCCGGCGCGGACCGCCGCATCGCCATCACCATCTTCATCCTGCTGGCGGTGGCCATCATCGTGCCGCTGCTCAATCTGGCGGTATCTCCGACCAGCGCTTTCTACGTCCCGGCCTATATCGTCGCGCTGACCGGCAAGTATCTCTGCTATGCGCTGCTGGCGCTTTCGCTGGACCTGGTGTGGGGTTATTGCGGCATCCTCTCGCTCGGCCACGGCGCCTTCTTCGCGCTTGGCGGCTATGCGATGGGCATGTACCTGATGCGCCAGATCGGCTCGCGCGGCGTCTATGGCAACCCGATCCTGCCTGACTTCATGGTGTTCCTGAATTACAAGGAATTGCCGTGGTTCTGGTACGGCTTCGACCATTTCTGGTTTGCCGCGCTGATGGTGCTGGCGGTACCCGGCCTGCTTGCTTTCGTCTTCGGCTGGTTCGCCTTCCGCAGCCGCGTCACCGGCGTCTATCTTTCGATCATCACCCAGGCGATGACCTATGCGCTGCTGCTCGCCTTCTTCCGCAACGACATGGGTTTCGGCGGCAATAACGGCCTGACAGATTTCAAGGATATTCTGGGCTTCAACGTGCAGGCCGACGCCACGCGATCGGCATTGTTCGCGGCGAGCGCGGTGATGCTGGCGTTCGCCGTGTTCATCACCTGGGCGATCGTCGGCTCCAAATACGGCAAGCTCTTGATGGCCGTGCGCGACGCCGAGAGCCGCACACGCTTCCTCGGCTGGCGGGCGGAGAACGTAAAACTGTTCGCCTTCACTGTCTCGGCCGTCATGGCCGGCATTGCCGGCGCGCTCTACGTGCCGCAGGTCGGCATCATCAATCCCGGCGAATTCGAGCCGTCCAATTCGATCGAGGTGGTGATCTGGGCGGCCGTGGGCGGGCGCGGCACCATCGTCGGGCCGATCATCGGCGCGCTGCTGGTCAATGCCGGCAAATCCTGGTTCACCGGCGTGCTGCCGGAACTCTGGCTGTTTGCGCTGGGCGGCCTGTTCGTCGCCGTCACGCTGCTCTTGCCGAAGGGCATCATCGGCATGTGGGACAGCTGGCGCGGCAATGCTAAGGCGTTGCGCGCGGTCTCCGCCGCTGAAGAGGCCGACACCAAGGTTGCAGTGGCGTCCGCGACCTCGAAGCCCGCTCGCTCGCCGGCGAGAAATCCAGGCGAATGGGCCTGGTCCGACCCTGAACCGCAGGCGGCGGAGTAGGACCATGAGCAAGTCGAACACCATCCTCTATCTCGACGGCGTCTCGGTCTCCTTCGACGGCTTTCGCGCCATCAACAATCTGTCGCTGGTGCTCGACAAGGGCGAGATGCGCGCCATCATCGGCCCCAACGGCGCCGGCAAGACGACGATGATGGACATCGTCACCGGCAAGACGCGGCCCGACGAGGGCGAAGTGTTCTTCGACGGCCAGGTGGATCTCACCAGGCATGACGAGGCCGAGATCGCCATGATGGGCATCGGCCGCAAATTCCAGAAGCCGACGGTCTTCGAAAGCCACACGATCGAGGAAAACCTGATGCTGGCGCTGAAGGGGCCGCGCTCGATCTTTCCGGCGCTGTTTCACCGCCGCTCGGCGGCCGAGGCGCGGCAGATCGATGACATTCTCGGCATCATCCGGCTGGGCGACAAGCGCCATGAGCTGGCCGCCAATCTCAGCCACGGCCAGAAACAGTGGCTGGAGATCGGCATGCTGCTGGCGCAGGACCCGAAACTGCTTTTGGTCGATGAGCCCGTCGCCGGCATGACCGATGCCGAGACCGAGGAGACCGCGCGGCTGCTCAAGGACATTGCGCGCGACCATTCGGTCATCGTGGTCGAGCACGACATGCATTTCGTGCGCGAGCTCGGCGTCAAGGTCACCTGCCTGCACGAGGGTTCGGTGCTGTCGGAAGGCACGCTCGATTTCGTCTCGGCCGACGAGCGCGTCGTCGAAGTTTATCTCGGGAGATGAGCATGGTCTGGCGGGTGCAATTCCATCGCTTCGATTTGTCGTTTCTCCGCTTCTGGAAGAGGCGCTGAGATGCTCGAAGTTTCCAACGCCACGCTCCATTACGGCGCCGCCCAGGCGCTGCGCGGCGTTTCGCTGAAGGCCGGCGCCGGCAAGATCACTTGCGTGCTCGGCCGCAACGGCGTCGGCAAGACCAGTTTAATGAGATCGATCGTCGGCCACCACCGGCTGACGAGCGGAAGCGTTGCCTTCGAGGGGAAGGCGCTCGACCGGAGCGCGGCGTATGACCGCGCCCGGTCGGGCATCGCATTCGTACCGCAGGGCAGGGAGATCTTTCCCCTGCTCACGGTGCGCGAAAACCTGGAATCCGGCTTTGCGCCGTTGAAGCGTGCCGACCGCAATGTGCCGGCGCATGTCTTCGAGTTGTTTCCGGTGCTGAAGCAGATGCTCGGCCGCCGTGGCGGCGACCTTTCCGGCGGTCAGCAGCAGCAACTGGCGATCGGCCGGGCGCTGGTGATGCGGCCGAAGCTGTTGGTGCTCGACGAGCCGACCGAAGGCATCCAGCCATCGATCATCAAGGATATCGGCCGTGCCATCCGTTACCTGCGCGACCAGGCCGGCATTGCGGTGCTGCTGGTCGAACAATATCTCGACTTCTGCCGCGAACTCGCCGACGAGGTCAACATCATGGACCGCGGTCAGATCGTCCATACTGGCCCGGCGGAAGATTTAGACCGGGCTGATGTACGGAAGTTTCTTACCGTCTAGAATCGGTGCCGAACTTCGGCTGACGATCCAAAGTCCTGGCAAGTCCAATATTTCTTCCATCCATCGATCTGCATCTCTGGCGCGCCAGAGGCTGCATGCTAATCTTTTGTTGGCTTTGTGAGTCGGCCGCTTCCGTATCAGTCTGGTTATCGCAGATCGAGGGCGCGGCGAAGGCCGGGCAAGTTCCACGCAAGCAAGGCTTCCTAGCTTCCCTCCTGCGATCTGTCGTTCAAACGCGTTTGGGCACACAGGCTAAGGGACAGCCATGGAACGTTTCGTCGAGGACTATCAGAAGCGGCGGCTTACCGAACGGGTCGATATCATCGCCGCCATCAACATTTTGCGGTCACAGGGCTGCGAATACGACGACCTGATCGAGGAGATTACCAAGGTCTTCTACGTCGACCTCGATACCTTCAATGAGATCGTCATGGCGGCATAGAGCAGCTTTCGCCTATCCAGCAAATCGCCGGCCCGGCATTGATACGCGGTCAGCTCGCGCGCCGGAAGGGTGAGGCGGTGACGCGATTGCGGCCGCCGCGCTTGGCGTCGTAGAGCGCCTTGTCGGCGGCGCTGAGCACCTTGTCGAAGCTGAGGCCTTCCTTGCTGCCAAACGCAAAACCGGCACTGACCGTGCACCTCAGGGATCCCGTCTCGGTTTCTATCAGGCGCGTCGCGAAGGCGGTGCGGATGCGCTCTGCTGCTTCCTCGACCGTCTCCGGCAGCGTGCGCTTCAACACCAGTGCGAATTCCTCGCCGCCCATGCGCGCGGCAACGTCGGTCTGGCGAAGATTGCCGGCGAGTTCCCCGGCAAACACCTTCAACACCTCGTCGCCTGCCGCGTGGCCGAATTCGTCGTTGATGGCTTTGAAATTGTCGAGGTCGAAGACAACCACAGCGGTGAAGGCGCCGACCGGGACGCGGCCATGTATGTCGAACAGTGCGCGCCGGTTGAGCAGACCTGTCAAGGGATCGGTCAGCGCATTGCGGCGGTGGTGCCGGGCCAGACGTCCCTGGTTGAGGGCAAGCGACAGGGCGCCAATACCCGTCATGCTGGCAATAACCACGATGAGGCTCAGTTCCTCCGCCCAGTTGCTCGGCGCATGGCCGAGGACCAGCTTGCCGTCCCATGCCAGCACCGCCGCGCACAGCATGAAGGAAACGGCGGTGGCCGAGTAGAGTGTGGTGATGCCGATCGTCAGCGCAGGGGCCTCATCGCGGCCCCTCCAATATTCAAACGCCGTCGCGAACAGCAGCAAGGCGGCGAACAGGTTCTCGAACATGAAGCCGAGGCCGTCATAGCCGAGCGCCATTGCAGGCAGCGCCACCGCCAGCGAGGCGCAGCCCCACAGCGCCCGCGGCAGCGGCGAGCCGCCGGTTCTGAACTGGTAGGCCGCACCCAGCATGGTCGAGAAACCGAGCAGCAGCAGCACAAGGGTGGCGATGCCGAGCAGGCGCCCGGGCATGTCGATATAGGCGTCATAGACGAAGATATCGCCGACCACGAACACCAGGCTGATCGCCCATGTCAGCAGGAATTTTTCCGTGCGGGCGGTCAGCCACATGCCGAACAATGTCAGGCTCAGGCAAGCGGCGGAGAAACCAACAGCCAGCAGAAGTGAAGTGTAGTCGAGCGACATTCCCCTCTTTCCCTGCCGGCGGCGGCTTCCAGCTCTGCGGCTTGGCGTCGCCGCATTCATGCAGCAAGGAAGTGTCGATAAGGTTACGATCGCGGCGAAGATGCCGCGAATAGGCGCTTTGCCACGCGCAAAACGCGTTGATGCGCTTGCGGATACCGACTGATGCTCGTCAGCCGGCTACGCGCTTCATCAGCGCCATCGCCCCGAACGGTGCGCGCACCTTGCCCTCGGTGATGAAGTAGACGAACACGTCGCGCGGTTGCACCGGCGCGTCGGTGGCGGGATCGGCGCGCCGCAAATCGGGCGGCTGCTTGCCTTCCGCCCAGGTCTTTACCCGCGCCGCCCATTCATCGAGCCCCTTCGGCGTATAGCAGTCGGGATTGTCGTCCGAGCCGGTCTGCAGCCGTGCGTAGACGAAGTCACCGGTGACGTCGGCGATATCGGGATATTTCGCGTGGTCGGCATAGACGATCGCCGCCTTGTATTTGCGGGCAAGTGCCGCGAATTCCGGCATGATGAAACTGTCGTTGCGCACTTCGAGCGCGTGGCGCAATGCGACCCCATCCTGCCTTTCCGGCAGCAGTTTCAAAAAGGCTTCGAAATCGTCCGGATCGAACTTTTTGGTCGGCGCGAACTGCCACAGGATCGGGCCGAGCTTGTCGCCGAGCGCGGCAACGCCGGAGCCGAGGAAGCGCATCATCGATTCACCGGCTTCGCCCAGCACGCGCCGGTTGGTGACGAAGCGGTTGCCCTTCAGCGAATAGACGAAACCGTCCGGCGCTTCGCTTGCCCATTTGACGAAGGTCGGCTCCTTGAAGCTGGAATAGTAGGTGCCATTGACTTCGATGCTCGGCACCTGCCGGCTGGCATATTGCAGCTGTTTGGCCTTGGACAGTTTGTCCGGATAGAAGGACGTGTCCCAGGGCTCGAAGGTCCAACCGCCCATGCCGGAGCGGATTGTTCCCGATTTGCTCATCGACTTCTCCTCCAATGTGTTTTGCCGCTATGGGCGTGGCAACGGGCAATTTCGGTCAAGTGGGCGGTGACCAATCCGGGGAAAAGATTGTCGGCGTTCCCGAGGGGTAAAGGTCCTTGCGCGGCCGCATGACGCGAAACTGATTTCCGTCCTCGACGATATCGTAGAGAGCCTTGATCGGCTGATAGCGTGCGCGGCGATAGTCGTGCAACATCACGATCGTCCCTGCATGGCAAAGCAGCGTCGCCATGAACGCGCATTCCATGCGGCGCCGGCCGTCGATGAAGATAAAATCGAATTTGCGCTTCAGGCACAGCGGCCAGGTCGAATAATTGAGTTCTGGATCGCGGTCGCCAAACTTGGGACCCTGGAGGTCCAGGCAGATTGGATGGAAACCGCTCCACTGCGGCAGCTGCGGCAGGAGTTGATCGAGGAAAGGCTGGCTGTCGTCGATCGAAAAGAGGTTGTCGATGGCCAGTCTGTCCCTCAGCCCAAGGATCGCCAGCGTCGTGTGGCCCATGCCCCATTCCAGATAGGCGCGCGTGCCAGGCTTCACATGCTGCAGCAGGATGCGCTGGAATTCGGACAAATAGTCGGCGCCGTAAGCATGCGACGAGCGGACCACGCCATCCAGGGTCAGTTTGTTTTCCCAGGAGCTTCCGGCCTGCATTCACGTCGCCTTCGCCATGTCGACGAGCACCCATCCTGGCCGGTAGGGATTGGGCCGGCGACCCGTTTCGCGATAGCCGTAGGCGAGATAGAGCGCGATGTTCCGTTCCATTTTCGCATTGGTGTAGAGCCGTATCTCCGGCAGACCCCACAAGCGCGTCTGTTGATCCGCGTGATTGAGCAGCTTTATGCCAAAACCCTTACCCTGGAAGGCGGGCGACACCGCGACGGAGAAGATCATCGCATGATCCTCATGCCGTTCCAGTGTCAGCACTCCGGCAAGTTCGCCGCCGTCCTCCAGCAGCCAGACCTCGCCGCGCGCGATGCGCGGCGCGTAGTCTTCAGCCACCGGAATCGGCGGCGCGTCGAGTATGGCGTTGTAAGGCGAATAGGCAGCCGTGGTCAGCGAGACGACAGCCTGGAGGTCACCGACCACCGCTTTTCTAATGGTCATTCAAAGCCCTCCGGCGGACGCCAAGCGGGTCCGACCATCACTCCGCCGCTTCGCGCTTGCCTCCGGGGCGCCGCTCCAGCAGCTCCTTGAGGAACTGGCCGGTGTAGCTGCGCTTCTCGCGCACGATGGCTTCCGGCGTGCCCTGGGCAACCAGTTCGCCGCCGCCATCACCGCCTTCGGGGCCGAGGTCGAGCACCCAGTCGGCGGTCTTGATCACCTCGAGATTGTGCTCGATGACCACCACCGTGTTGCCCTGGTCGACCAGTTCGTGCAGCACTTCCAAGAGCTTGGCGACGTCGTGGAAATGCAGGCCGGTGGTCGGCTCGTCGAGGATGTAGAGCGTCTTGCCGGTCGCCTTGCGCGACAGTTCCTTGGCCAGCTTGATGCGCTGCGCTTCGCCGCCGGACAGCGTCGTTGCCTGCTGGCCGATGTGGATGTAGCCGAGGCCTACCTGCTTCAGCGTGTCGAGTTTGTCGCGCACGCCGGGCACGGCGGCGAAGAAATCGACGCCTTCCTCGACTGTCATGTCGAGCACGTCGGCGATCGACTTGCCCTTGAACTGCACGTCGAGCGTCTCCCTGTTGTAGCGCTTTCCGTGGCAGACGTCGCAGGTGACGTAGACATCGGGCAGGAAGTGCATCTCGATCTTGATGACACCGTCGCCCTGGCAGGCCTCGCAGCGGCCACCCTTGACGTTGAACGAGAAGCGTCCCGGCTGATAGCCGCGCGCCTTGGCCTCGGGCAGGCCGGCGAACCAATCACGGATCGGCGTGAAGGCGCCGGTATAGGTGGCGGGGTTGCTGCGCGGGGTCCGTCCAATGGGCGACTGGTCGATGTCGATGACCTTGTCGAGGAATTCGAGGCCCTCGATGCGGTCATGCTCGGCCGGATGCTCGCGCGACCCCATGATGCGGCGCGACGCTGCCTTGAACAGCGTCTCGATGAGGAAGGTCGACTTGCCGCCGCCCGACACGCCGGTGACGGCGGTGAAGGTGCCGAGCGGGATTTCGGCGGTGACGTTCTTCAGATTGTTGCCGCGTGCGCCGACGATCTTCAGGCGGCGATTCTTTTTCGCCTCACGCCGCACGCCGGGTGTCGCCACTTCAAGCGCGCCCGACAGATATTTGCCGGTGATCGAATTGGGGTTGGCCATCACCTGCTGCGGCGTGCCCTGGGCGATGATCTCGCCGCCATGGATGCCGGCGGCCGGACCCATGTCGACGACATAGTCGGCATGCAGGATGGCGTCCTCGTCATGTTCGACGACGATCACCGTGTTGCCAATGTCGCGCAGGTGTTTCAGCGTATCGAGCAGCCGCGCATTGTCGCGCTGGTGCAGGCCGATCGACGGCTCGTCCAGCACATAAAGCACGCCGGTGAGACCTGAGCCGATCTGTGACGCCAGCCGGATGCGCTGGCTTTCGCCGCCTGATAGCGTGCCGGAATTGCGCGACAGCGTCAGATAGTCGAGACCGACATCGTTGAGGAAGCGCAGGCGCTCGCGGATTTCCTTGAGCACGCGCACCGCGATCTCGTTCTGCTGGTCGTTGAGATGTGGCGGCAGGTCAGTGAACCACTGGTCGGCCTTGCGGATCGAAAGTTCGGTGACTTCGCCGATGTGCTTGCCGCCGATCTTCACCGCCAGCGCTTCTGGTTTCAGCCGGTAGCCTTTGCAGACCGGGCAGGGCGTGGCCGACATGAAGCGCTCGATCTCCTCGCGCATCCAGGCGGATTCGGTTTCCTTCCAGCGCCGCTCGAGATTGGGGATGACGCCTTCGAAAGTCTTGGTCGTCTTGTAGGAGCGCAGCCCGTCATCATACTGGAAAGTGACTTCGCGCTCGCCGGTGCCGCGCAGGATCGCGTCCTGGGCTTCGGTGCTCAAATCCTTGAACTTGTCGCCGAGCTTGAAGTTGTAGGCCTTGCCCAATGCCTCGAGCGTCTGCACGTAATAGGGCGAGGTCGACTTCGCCCACGGGCTGACGGCGCCGTCGCGCAGCGACACGTTCTCGTCCGGCACGACGAGGTTGGGATCGATGGCGCGCTGGCTGCCGAGACCGTCGCAGGTCGGGCAGGCGCCGAATGGGTTGTTGAACGAGAACAGCCGCGGCTCGATCTCGGGAATGGTGAAGCCGGACACCGGGCAGGCGAATTTTTCGGAGAACAGGATGCGCTCATGCGTCTCGTTCTTCGACTTGTTGACCGAATCCTCGCCGGTCTGGCTGGAATCGAGCGGCTTGTCGGCGAACTCGGCCACCGCCAGCCCCTCGGCGAGCTTCAGCGCCGTCTCGATGGAGTCGGCGAGACGCGTGGCCAGATCGCCGCGCACGACGATGCGGTCGACGACGACATCGATGTCGTGCTTGTATTTTTTATCGAGCGCCGGAACGTCTGCGATCTCATAGAAGACGCCGTCGACCTTGACGCGCTGGAAACCTTTTTTCTGCAGCTCCAGCAGTTCCTTGCGGTACTCGCCCTTGCGGCCGCGCACGATCGGCGCCAGCAGGAACAGGCGCGTGCCTTCCTCGAGCGCCAGCACCCGGTCGACCATCTGGCTGACCGTCTGGCTCTCGATCGGCAGGCCGGTGGCCGGCGAATAGGGCACGCCGACACGGGCGAACAGCAGGCGCATATAGTCGTAGATCTCGGTGACGGTGCCGACCGTCGAACGCGGGTTCTTCGAGGTGGTCTTCTGCTCGATGGAAATGGCAGGCGACAGGCCGTCGATCTGGTCGACGTCAGGCTTCTGCATCATTTCGAGGAATTGCCGCGCATAGGCCGACAGGCTCTCGACATAGCGACGCTGGCCTTCGGCGTAGATGGTGTCGAAGGCGAGCGAGGATTTGCCTGAACCGGACAGGCCGGTCATGACGATCAGGCTGTCACGCGGCAGGTCGAGATCGACATTCTTCAGATTGTGTTCGCGCGCCCCGCGAATGGAAAGGAATTTATGGTCGGCCATTGCCGGTCGCCGCCTCAGATCTGGAATTCGTGGGATAGGCGGGATTTTCCCGGCCATCCCCTATGTAGGTGTTTTTGCCGCCACGTCGAGAGACGCCACAATTCCCGACAGAAGTCGTTTAACCGCCTTTCGCGCGAAGGGGCAAGCGGAAAGAACAAAGGCCGAACACGCTCCTGACAAAGCTGTGCAAAAAGCTGACCTGGACGTAACCTCCCGGCGATCACATTTTTCCGTAACCGGCTATTGAAGGTTGACGCGGCTGGTTCAGGGGAGCAGTCTCGGACAGTCAGCGAAGCCGGCCGTCTTTCGATGGCCTCGCCGCCCCAAGGCGGCCTGCGAGACGCCGCAGGCATTTGCGATTTGCGCTTCGCGACGACAATGTCGCAACGGACACAGGAGTGGAGCATGACGCCACCGGACAGTCCCCCAGGGCTCCACGTCTCGTTGGAGCCGCGGCAGGCATAAGTGCCAGGGTTTAGCGTTTGCGCCACCCGACAAACCGTGACTTGCCGTATCCCCCAAAATTAGAGACTGCTAGTCGGATCGTCGGCTGACGCCGCGAAGCATCCGAAATCAAACGCCGGCAGTACACTCCCGGCAAAATATGGATTTTAGATCCAGAAAAGCCCCGTCCGTTTGCCCTAGGGTACGGCGGGGCTATTCTTTGGGGAAATGGCTGAACTGGCCCAAGCGGAGGCTGCTCACCTCGGGGGCTTAAACCCGCCCGTGGCCATATCGACCGTGATGCTGCCGGAAATCCTGACATCCGTATCGCCGATCTTGAACGTGCCGTTGCCATTGCTGGGGAATGCGTCGTCGGGTTCCGGCTGGGGAGCAGGCTTGGCGATGCGATAATCGCTGTTCACGCCAGGCAGGGCGCCTTTCGGCGTCTGCGCTGAATTGTCGTCGGCAAGTGCCATGCCGCTCACAAGGCTGGCGAAACTGAGCACCGCGGCAGCGATGACGCGATGCGACGTCCTGGGCGAATGAGTGTCGGTCATCCCGGGATTATAGGGACGAGCCGCCCCCGGAACCAGACCGGCATCGTCAAATCTTCGACAGTGACCAGATTCCAATCCCACCCAGGCTTCATGCCGCCTTTTTGCGCGTGTCGAAGACGTGGTCGACGATGCCCCAGGCCTGGGCCTCGCGGGCGGTCATGAAATGGTCGCGGTCGAGCGTGCGTTCGACCTCCTCATAGCTGCGGCCGCAATGCTGCGCATAGAGTTCGGCCATATGGCGTTTGGTCTTGCCGATCCGCTCGGCATGGCGCTGGATATCGGAAGCTTGGCCCTGGAAGCCGCCGAGCGGCTGATGCAGCAGGATGGTGGCGTTTGGCAGCGCGATGCGGCGGCCCGCCGTGCCGGCCATCAACAGGAACGACCCCATCGAAGCGGCAAAACCCATGCACACGGTCGATACCGGGCAGCTGATATATTGCATCGTGTCGTAGATGGCGAAGCCGCTGGTCACCACGCCGCCGGGCGAGTTGATGTAGAGCGAGATCTCCTTGTCGGGATTGTCCGACTCCAGCGACAGGAGCTGCGCGCAGACCAGCGCCGAGACGTCGTCGTTGATCTCGCCATTGATGAAGATGATGCGCTCGCGCAGCAGCCGCGAGAAAATGTCGAAGGCGCGTTCGCCGCGGCTCGATTGCTCGATCACCATCGGCACCAGACTGGCAAGACCGCTCATTTTTCGTCTCCGATTTCCGTGTTCAGGCTGCGCGCAGCAGAAGGCGCGGTGTGTTGGCGGCAATGGGCTTTCCGGCCCCACGCAATCCCAGCGAAAGCCGGCAGCCGGTACCCGCCATGGCGACCGCAGGCATCGCTTTCCCAGCAAAACCGTCATGGACGATGCGCAGATGCGTGCCGCCGGAAACGGTGCGGGCGAGTGTGAAGGTGACGGTACTGTCGAGCGGACCCTGCCGCGTCGCATCGCGTGGCTGCTCGCGCCAGGAATAGCGCAGCAGGCGTTCGGGCTCGGCGTCGAGGATTTCGCACTCGATCGCTGCGTCCGTCCCGGCGAAGGCAAAACGCTTGCCGATTTCCGGCGTGATGTCGTTTGGCATCATCCAGGCCGCGAGCAGTTCCGGCACGGTCAGCGCCCGCCACACCTTTTCCAGCGGTTCGGCAAGGTCGTATTCGAACTCAAGCGCATCCGGAGCGGCTTCGCCCTGGGTCTTGGCGTTCATCGATCGCAAATCTTTCATTGATCCATGTCCTTCAAAACCGTCTTCAGCCTTTCGATGCGCTCCGGCCAGAAGGTCCGGTAGCGTTCGATCCAGGAGAGCAGGGGGCAAGCCCCTGCGGATCGGCGCGGTAATAGGCGTTGCGGCCGACCCGCCGCTCGACCACGAGGCCGGCGCCGCGCAGCACCGCAAGATGCTGCGACACCGCCGGTTGCGATACGGTCAGGCCGCTGCGCAATTCCGATACGCTCATCTCAGCTGCGGCGAGACGCTCGAAGACGGCGCGGCGGGTCGGGTCGGCAAGGGCGCGGAAAATCTCTGCTTCGATCATGGCGAAAGCATAAGTCGATACTTATTGATTTGGCAAGAGCTGTTTTGAAACCCATATGATGGGCTCGGGCATTGCTGCCATTCCTTGACAATCGGCGGCAGTGCATATAGGAACGAAAAGGGAACAAAAACGTTGTGGGAAAAGCCAGCCTTAGCAGGCGGCAGACGTGCGCAGCCTGTAAGGTGCTGCGACAAAAATTTGTTTTCGGATGAGCGCGGAGAAAAATCATGGCGGGTAGCGTCAATAAGGTCATTCTGGTCGGCAATCTCGGCGCGGACCCTGAAATCCGGCGCCTGAACTCGGGCGAGCCGGTCGTCAACATCCGTATCGCCACATCGGAAAGCTGGCGCGACAAGAATTCCGGCGAGCGCAAGGAAAAGACCGAGTGGCACAATGTCGTCATCTTCAATGAGGGCATCGCCAAGGTGGCCGAGCAATACCTGAAGAAGGGCATGAAGGTGTATGTCGAGGGCCAGCTGCAGACGCGCAAATGGCAGGACCAGACCGGCGCCGACAAGTACACGACGGAAGTCGTGCTGCAGAAATTCCGTGGCGAGCTGCAGATGCTCGACGCGCGCGGCCAAGGCGAGGGCGGCCAGGTCGGCGGTTATTCCGGTGGCGGCAGCAGCCGCGGTTCCGATTTCGGCCAGTCCAGCCCGAACGAAAGCTTCAACCGTGGCGGCGGCGCTCCCAGGGGCGGCGGCGGCGGCGGTTCGTCGCGCGAGCTGGACGACGAAATCCCGTTCTGATCGAAAGCAAATACCAGGCGGCTGACGTCGCCAGATGACTGACGTTACGTGATCGATACGCCCCGAGGGTCCTGATGGACTTTCGGGGTTTTGCGTTGTTGATTTGGCCTGACAGCAGGCGCGGTCAAAGGACTGAAAGGACAGGGCAATGAAGGCACGGGTAAAATGGGTCGAAGAGCGCACCTTCGTCGGCGAGTCCGGCAGCGGCCACAAACTGGTGCTGGGAACGGCCTCCAGCCCTGATGGCAAGACGCCTGGGCCGAGCCCGATGGAGCTGGTGCTGATCGGCACCGGCGGCTGCTCGGCCTATGATGTCGTGCATATCCTCGAAAAGGGCCGTGAGGCGGTCGAGGACTGCGTGGTCGAACTTGACGCTGACAGAGCCGAGACTGATCCAAAGGTGTTCACGCGCATCCATATGCATTTCATCGTCAAGGGCAGGGCGCTGTCGTCGGACAAGGTCAAGCGGGCTATCGATCTGTCGATCGAAAAATACTGCTCGGCCTCCGCAATGATGGCCAAGACGGCCGTGATTACGCACGATTTTGAAGTGATCGATACGGCGGCGAAGTGAGGGCAGTCGGCAGTCGGCAGTCCGGGCTGCCGTTCACCCCGCCATCAGTGCCTTGATGCCGTCCGCCACGAACTGCACGGCCAGTGCGGCCAGGATGACGCCGAGCAGGCGGGTCAGGATCGAGCGGCCGGTCTGGCCGAGGATACGGTCGATGCGTTCCGACAGCACGAACACCAGATAGGTGATGGCGAGGCAGACGAAGATGATGCCGACGAGTGCGGCCTGCGCCGCAAAGCCCTGAAACGAGCCGGAAAGCAGCACCGTCGCCGAAATCGCGCCGGGTCCGGCAATCAGCGGGATCGCCAGCGGGAAGGCGGCGATGTTGTGGATCATGTCCTTGGTGATGGCGACGTCGCCGATCTTCTCCTTGCGGTCCTGCCGGCGCTCGAAGACCATTTCGAAGGCGATGAAGAACAGCAGAAAACCGCCGGCGACGCGGAAGGCCGGCAGGGTGATGCCGAACACCGACAGGATCGAGGCGCCGGCCACCGCGAACAATGCCATCACCAGGAAGCCGATGACCGAGGCGCGCACCGAAACCTGCTGGCGCTCCTCGCGGTTCATGCCGCGGGTCACGGCGAGGAACAGCGGCGCCAGGCCGGGCGGGTCGATGGTCACCAGAATGGTGACGAAGGCATTGAACAGGCTGTCGAAACTCGGCATCGCTGACCCCTCCCGCCGGGCCGAGCCCGCGCTCCGATATTGGTAGAGCAAAGCCCGGTCGGTGGGAACAGTCGGGATCCGCGAAACTGCGGAACTCGGCCGGGTTAGCCGGCAACGCCGCAATAGGCCTCGAGGCGATAGCCGTCCGGGTCGATGACGAAGGCCGCATAGTAGTCGTCGCCATAGGCGGAGCGCAGGCCGGGCGAGCCATTGTCACTGCCGCCTTCGCGCAAGGCGGCGGCATGGAAGGCATCGACGCTGTCCCGTGTCGGCGCGGCGAAGCAGAAATGCAGGCCGGATTTTTCGTCCGCCGGCACCGGCCGAGCCGCCTCATTGACCCACAGCACGGCGCTTTGAGCACCATAGCCGAGCGAACCTGGTGACTGGCTGAGGCAGGTGTAGCCGAGCGGCTTCAGCGCTGCGTCATAGAAGCGCTTCGAGGTATTGGCGTCGCGGACACCGACCGAGATATGATCGAACATTGTTTTCTCCATTGTTACAAAAGGTTGTGATGTCATCTTGCAGATTGACGGCGCGCCAGGAACTCGACTTCGAGGTGCCAGTCCGCGCCGTCGTGCGAGCGCTCGCCGAGCCAGCGGAAGGAATTTTTGGTGATCCGCGAAAAACTCCAGCGCACCGATGCGCCAGTACCATCGGCGCCGACCTGCACGATCGTGTCGTCTTCGGCGCGACCGAGCTGGCGGCTGAAATATTGATTGCGCGCGTCGCTCCAGAAAATGTGCCAGGCGTCCGCAGTGGGATCATAGACCCGCAACGTCGTGCCGTAGAACGTCCACTTGCCCAGGGATGGCGAGGGGCCGGCGTCGCGCGCGGGCAGGATCCAGACGTCCTGGATGGCGCGGCCTTCCAGCACCCAGCCGAAATGCACCTCGCCACGCCCGGTCAGCACCGTGCCATCCTCGAGGTGGCGCGAGGCGTCGAACGTCCAAGCGCCGACGAAGCGGCCGTAAAGGTTCAGCTTTTCGGCAAGCCCGCCGTTCGGTCCGGGACTGTGCAGGGCTTCAGCAAAGGAGTCGAACATGGTTGCGGCCTCTTTCTGTCAGGAGACCGGGAGGAGTAGGCGCTCATGGGGTTCTGGGCTTGGGAAAAATTGCTATATTCCGGCCATGACAGCGACGACCCGCACTCTCGCATCCGGACCCGGCTGGCACGTCGCGGATGTGATCTGCACGGCCGGTGTAGGCGACCGGCCGTTCGAGGAAGCCCATCAGGATTTCTGCATTGCCGCGGTGACAAGCGGCACGTTCCGCTACCGCGCGCAACAAGGCACCGCGATGCTGGCGCCGGGCGCGCTCCTGCTCGGCAATTCAGGCACGTGCTATGAATGCGGCCACGAGCATGGCAGCGGCGACCGCTGTCTGTCGTTTCATTTCGGACCTGCCTATATGGAACGGATTGTCTCCGGCGTGCCGGGCGCCAGGACGCTCACCTTCGAGGCGCCGCGCCTGCCGCCCTTGCCGGCTCTGGCGCCGTTGCTGGCCGAGGCGGAAACCGCGCGCGAAATGGCCGACAAGGATGCCTTCGAGGAAGTTTCCCTGCGTATAGCGGGCGCGGCCGTGGCCACGGCTTGCGGCGCCACGCCTGTCAGGCACGGACCGAGCCGCCGCGACCAGAAACGGGTGGCCGAAGCCGTGCGGCGGATCGAACTGGATGCCGACGGGCCGGTTTCGCTATCGGCACTGGCGGATGAGACGGCGACCAGTCCCTATCATTTCCTGCGCATTTTCCGGCAGGTTGCCGGGATGACGCCCTACCAGTTCCTGCTCAAGACCCGCCTGCACCGCGCCGCGCTGCGGCTGCGCCTGTCGGATGATGCGATCGGGACCATCGCCTTCGACGCCGGCTTCAACGACCTGTCGACGTTCAATCGCCGGTTTCGACGTGTCATGGGTGAGACGCCAGGCGATTATCGCCGGTCAGGCGGCACCGCTATGCACTCGCCTCGGCCGAGGCAGGCTCAATCCGACGTCGGCCCGCACCAGCCCGGCAGATAGTCCGCGTCCTTGCCTTTGGCGAGCGTCAAGGCATCCTTCATCGCCTTGTCGAAGTTCTTCACAACCGCATTGCGGTCGATGCGCCGACGAAGGAAATCCGCCCAAATGAATTCGCTGAACGGCGTCGTGTCCTTGGCAAAGCCGCCTTGCCGGCGCAGTTCGCCCGCCATGCTTCGGTACGGATCGTCGATCAGCTCGCCGATTGTCTTCGGAATTGCCGAGTAATCGCGGCGACGGCCGTTCTCATCGAACGGGTGCATCCAGCCTCTGTTATCGAGCACGAAAAGAAACGCGTCCTTGTCGAGCGCGGACAGGTCGCTGATCACAGTCACCAGCACGTCCTTGACGCCTTCCTCAAGCAGGGCGCGAGCGAGGTGATGGTGATCGGTGACGTAGTTGCGATTTTTGGGACCCAGTACGACCGGCACCATGTGTTTGCCGAGAAAGGCGCCGGTCTTCTTCCTGGCGTCCTGTTCCCGGATCATCTGGCGCTTCAACGCAACTTCTCTCATGCCGACCGTTATCTGCGTCGGCCTCAATTCCTCGACGGGAACCGGCGTGACAATGGGTTCTCGGGGGTCAATCATGGCACTCCATCCTGTTCTTGCTGCTGCTGTTTGCCCGGACCAAGTGATTTGATCGCCGCGTCGACGCTGTGGAATATGTGCTGCGTGCCGACCATTTCAGCGATGCCGAACCGCTTCAGCGCCGCCTGGGCGCGCAGCGATTCAAGCCGCGCTATGGCAAAGACCGCGCCGGCCTTGCGGCAATGAAGGATGGTGTCGATCAGCGCCTGCGCGGCGGTATAGTCGATTTCGACGATGTTGCTGGCCTCCAGCACGACCAGTTTCACGGTTTCGTTCCTGGCGTCGATGAGATCGCATAGCCCACGCTTAAAGCGGTCGGCATTGACGAAGGACAGCGGCGCCTGGAAGGCCGCGACCAGCACGCCCGAGAGTTGTTCGCCGGCACTGGGCTTACCCGGTGGCCACCAGACGGAAGTGCCCGGCACCTGTTCGAGCTCGATCGGCTCCGTGCGCGTCGCGCTCCATATGCCATGCAGCAGCGACAGGCCGATGCCGACCGCCACGCCGGTCTCGATCGGCAATACGACGATCGCCGCCATGGTGATCAGGATCAACACGAATTCGACCGGTGCCTGCCGGTAGACGCTGGCGAACACTTTCCAGCGCAGAATGTGCTGGGCAACGAACATTAGGACGCCGGCAAGGGCGGCCTGCGGAACATTGGCGAGCAGGCCGCCGCCAAAGGCACCAAGCGCCAGCACGATGGCGCGGCAATGAGGCCGGACAGTTGCGAGCGGCCGCCCGACTGGGAGACGATTGCCGTGCGCGGTGGGCTGGCATTGACGGCAAAGGCACCGAACAGGCCGGCCGCGATGCTGCCGGCGCCGACGCCGACGAAATCGCGGTTGACGTCGGGATCGCCCTGTTGCGGCACGAAGGAGCGTGAGGTCGCCGCCGTCTGCACCATGACGACAATGGCGATCAGCAAGGCCAGCGGAACCAGCGCCTGCACGTCATCGAGGCCAGCCTCCGGCAGGTAGGCTCGCGGAAGGCCGTTTGGCAAGGCGCCCAGCACTTCGACGCCACGATCCCTGAGGCCGAAGACGGCGACCGCAAGCGTGGCAAGCACCATGCCGATCAAGGCGCCGGGAATGCGGGCGCTGATGCGCTCGGCGCCAAGCACGATCGCGAACACGCCAATGCCGAGCCCGAGGCTCCAGGGGTTGGTGAGATGGAGATTGCCGGCGATCTCGCCGACACGGCGCAAGGTTTCACCGCTCTCTGAAGGCAGGCCGAGCAGCCCGGGCATTTGTGAAACGATGATGTGGACGGCGATGCCGGCCAGAAACCCCGTGGTAACCGGCACCGACAGGAGATCGGCGATCCAGCCGAGGCGAAAGATGCCGCTGAGCGTCACAATCAGCCCGACCATCAATGCCAGCATGGCGGCCAGCGCCAAATAATGCGGCGAGCCTGATGTGGCGAGCAGCGCCAGGCTGCCTGCGAACAGCGGCGTGATGGTCGGATCCGCGCCGGCCGAGAGATGGCGATTGGCGCCGAACAGGGCAAACGCCACCGAACCGGCAACAAAAGCGAAGAAGCCGACCTCGGGAGCAAAGCCGCCGAGCCGGGCCGTTGCCATCTGCTCGGGAATGGCAATCGCGGCCAATGTCAGGCCGGCGACAAGATCACCATTGAGATCCCGGGGCTGCCAGCCGCTCAGTGCCTGAAATGGCAGCCACCGGCGCCAATTCATGGTGCTCGCGGCTTTTGCTTGGGGAATTTGGTCCATTGCCGGCTTTTGCCTTGGTGGCGGCGAAAAGCGTTGTGGCCATATCGTCGCAATCTGCGGTATCCTTTTGAAATTACCATCAAAAATGACACTGGAAAAGTGGCGCGAACATTGGAGTTTCGGCCGCGCTTCCTATATAAGCGGTGAGTGATTCCTGATTAGATTGTGATCCGATTTGACCGACCAAAAGACACCGCGCGGCGCCGACGGCGGCCCCACCGGCATCGAGCCCATCTCCATCATCGAGGAGATGCAGAGCTCCTATCTCTCTTACGCCATGAGCGTGATCGTCAGCCGTGCGCTGCCGGACGTGCGCGATGGCCTGAAGCCGGTGCATCGCCGCATTCTCTATGCGGCGCATGAGAGCGGCTACCACTGGAACCGCAAATATGTGAAATCGGCCCGCCCGGTCGCCGACGTGATGGGTAAATACCATCCGCATGGCGACGCCTCGATCTACGACGCCTTGGTGCGCATGGCGCAGGACTGGTCGCTGCGTGTGCCGCTGATCGACGGGCAGGGCAATTTCGGCTCGATCGACGGCGATCCGCCGGCGGCGATGCGCTATACCGAATCGCGGCTGACCAAGGTCGCGCATGAGCTTCTGGAGGATATCGACAAGGACACCGTCGATTTCCAGGACACTTATGATGCCTCGGACACCGAACCGAAGGTCCTGCCGGCGCGCTTTCCCAATCTGCTGGTCAACGGTTCCGGCGGCATCGCCGTCGGCATGGCCACCAACATCCCGCCGCACAACCTCGGCGAAGTCTGCAACGGCGCCATCGCCGTCATCGACAATCCGGCGATCGATCTGCCGGCGCTTATGGAGATCATTCCAGGGCCGGATTTCCCGACCGGCGGCATCGTGCTCGGCCGCTCCGGCATCTACAGCGCCTATTCGACCGGCCGTGGCTCCATCGTCATGCGCGGCAAGGTCAACATCGAACAGCGCGGCAACGATCGTGAATCGATCATCATCACCGAGGTTCCCTATCAGGTGAACAAGGCCTCGATGATCGAGAAGATGGCCGAACTGGTGCGCGACAAGCGCATCGAGGGCATTTCCGACATCCGCGACGAAAGCGACCGCCAGGGTTATCGCGTTGTCATCGAACTGAAGCGCGATGCCGTCGCCGACGTCATCCTCAACCAGCTTTACCGCTTCACGCCGCTGCAGACCTCTTTCGGCGCCAATATGGTGGCGCTGAATGGTGGCAAGCCGGAACTGTTGACGCTGATCGACATGCTGAAGGCGTTCGTGTCCTTCCGTGAAGAGGTCATCACAAGGCGCACAAAATTCCTGCTGCGCAAGGCGCGCGACCGCGCCCATGTGTTGGTGGGTCTGGCCATCGCCGTCGCCAATATCGATGAGGTCATCAAGCTGATCCGCACGGCGCCGGATCCGCAGACGGCGCGCGAACAGTTGATGGAGCGGCGCTGGCCCTCGGGTGATGTCGAATCGCTGATCCTTTTGATCGACGATCCGCGCCACCGCATCAACGAGGACGGCACCTACAATCTGTCCGAGGAACAGGCGCGCGCCATCCTCGAATTGCGCCTGCAGCGCCTGACCGCGCTCGGCCGCGACGAGATCGCCGACGAATTGAACACGATCGGCGACGAGATCAAGGACTACCTCGACATCCTGTCGTCGCGCGCGCGCGTCCAACAGATCGTCAAGGACGAGCTCGCCGCCGTGCGCGACGAGTTCGGCACGCCACGCCGCACCGAACTCACCGACGGCGGCGCCGACATGGAAGACGAGGACCTGATCCAGCGCGAGGACATGGTCGTGACGGTGAGCCATTCCGGCTACATCAAGCGCGTGCCGCTGTCGCTCTACCGGGCGCAGCGACGCGGCGGCAAGGGCCGCTCCGGCATGTCGACCAAGGAAGAGGATTTTGTCACCCGGCTGTTCGTGGCCAACACGCACACGCCGGTGCTGTTCTTCTCCTCGCGCGGCATCGTCTATAAGGAAAAGGTCTGGCGGCTGCCGATCGGCAATCCGCAGTCACGCGGCAAGGCGCTGATCAACATGCTGCCGCTCGAGCAGGGCGAACGCATCACCACAATCATGCCGTTGCCCGAGGACGAGACGAGCTGGGGCGAACTCGACGTGATGTTCGCCACCACGCGTGGCACAGTGCGCCGCAACAAGCTGTCCGACTTCGTCCAGGTCAACCGCAACGGCAAGATCGCCATGAAGCTGGAGGAGGAAGGCGACGAGATCCTCGGCGTCGAGACCTGCACCGACAATGACGATGTGCTTTTGACCGCCAGCTCCGGCCAGTGCATCCGCTTCTCGGTCGGCGACGTGCGTGTCTTCCAGAGCCGCAACTCTGTCGGCGTACGCGGTATTACCATGGCCGAGACCGACCGCATCATCTCCATGTCGGTGATCGAGAATGTCGATGCGCCGCCGGCCGAACGCGCCGCCTATCTCAAGCGTGCGGCGGCCGAACGGCGGGCTGCCGCCGGCATCGCCGCCGGTGAAGAGGAGGAGATCGCGCTGACCAATGAGGAGGTCGGCGAGGAGACGGAGCTTTCCGACGAGCGCTACGAGTTCCTCAAGGCGCACGAACAGTACGTGCTAACGGTGACCGAATATGGCTACGGCAAGCGTTCGTCGTCCTATGATTTCCGCCTGACCGGCCGCGGCGGCAAGGGCATCCGCGCCACCGACGTGTCGAAGACGGCTGAAATCGGCCGGCTGGTGGCGACCTTCCCGGTCGGCAATGACGACCAGATCATGCTGGTTTCGGATGGCGGCACGGTCATCCGGGTGCCGGTCAACGGCATCCGTTTCGCCAGCCGCGCCACCAAGGGCGTGACCATCTTCAATACGGCTGAGGGTGAGAAGGTGGTTTCGGTCGAGCGCATCTCGGAACCGCAGTCGGACGAGGAAAGCGAAGAGACCATCGAGGGCGGTACGGAGTCTGCTCCCGAGACTGACGCCGGTCCGGATAGCGCTGAATAAGTCCAGACATAGCAACGCCGGCCCCTTGGCCGGCGCGGCAGCAAGTCTGGACTGAGTTAGTAGTGACGATATGGCTTGCGCGGGCCGAAGCCTTCGAAGCGCTTGGTGGTTGCCTTGACGCGGACGCGTTGTGCCTCCTGATGCAGCCCAAATACGGTGGCGATCAGCATGGCGACGGTCATTGCGGTGGCGAGCATGTAGATCAGCATATGCGTGTTCTCCTGCGCCTTACAACGGATAGATGGGATTTTGGTTTCATCTTATTAAGGTGCAACCTAGTGAACGCTGCGTGAAGGCTTCGTGATCAGCGTGTTCATCTGTCGTTCATGCGCCGGAAAAGGTTCACGGCCTTCGCGCCGATCGGATTTGCCTTTGCGAGAGAGGCTCGCTAGAAGCACCTGCCATGACTGAACGCACCGCCCTTTACGCCGGCTCCTTCGACCCGCTGACCAACGGCCATCTCGACGTGCTGAAGGCGTCGCTGGCCGTGGCCGACATCGTCTATGCCGCGATCGGCATTCATCCGGGCAAGAAGCCGTTGTTCTCCTTCGAGGAGCGGGTGCAGTTGATCGAAGCCGCCACGAAAGCCGAATTCGGTCGCGATAGCGCCCGCATCAAGGTGGTCGCCTTCGACGGGCTGGTCATTGATGCTGCCAGGAGAGAGGGCGCTTCGATCATGATCCGTGGCTTGCGCGACGGCACCGATCTCGATTACGAAATGCAGATGGCCGGGATGAACGAGACCATGGCGCCCGAGTTGCAGACGGTTTTTCTGCCCGCCAGCCCGTCGGTACGCACCATTACCGCCACACTTGTGCGCCAGATAGCCTCGATGGGCGGCGACATCCGCCCCTTCGTGCCGGCGGCGGTCGCTGGCGCGCTCACCGCCAAATTTGCAAAATAAGTTTCTCGGAGAAGACCATGCAGCTGAAAAAGCTTGCCTCGTTCCTAGTCGTGCTTGCCGGTCTCGTGACCGCGTCTGTCTCGGCCTATGCCGCCGATCCCGAAAACACCATGATCATCACGCTGAAGGACGGCGACGTCACCATCGCGCTTCGGCCCGATCTCGCGCCCAAGCATGTCGCGCAGATCAAGAAGCTGGTGCGTGACCATGCCTATGACAATGTCGCTTTCCATCGTGTCATCGACGGCTTCATGGCGCAGACCGGCGACGTCAAGTTCGGCAACATGAAGAAGGGCTTTAATGCCCAGGCCGTCGGCACCGGCGGTTCCGACCTGCCCGACCTGCCAGCCGAATTCTCGCAGACCGAGCACTACAAGCGTGGCGTGGTCGGCATGGCCCGCTCGCAGGATCCGAACTCCGCAAATTCGCAGTTCTTCATCATGTTCGCGCCGGCGCCGCCGCTCGATGGCCAGTACACCATCGTCGGCAATGTCGTCAGCGGCATGCAACTGGTGGACCACATCAAGAAGGGTGACGAGGCGGACAACGGTACGGTCTCCGACCCTGACCAGATGATCAAGGTGCGCATCGCCGCCGACAAGTAATTTCTGTTTTCTCAAAAGGATATCTGACATGGCTGAAATCAAGGACCGCGAGAACGCGCTCATCCTGGAAACGACCAAAGGCAAGGTCGTCATCGAACTTTTCCCCGACCTGGCGCCCGGCCATGTCGCCCGCATCAAGGAACTGGCCAGGGAAGGCGCCTATGATGGCGTCGTTTTCCACCGCGTCATCGACGGCTTCATGGCGCAGACCGGCGACGTGAAGTTCGGCAATTCGAACAAGCCGACCTTTGCGCCTTCCCGCGCCGGCATGGGCGGTTCCGACAAGCCCGACCTGAAGGCTGAATTCTCCAACGCCAACCATGGCGCGGCACCTGCTCGATGGCGCGTGCGCAGAACCCGAACTCGGCCAATTCGCAGTTTTTCATCTGCTTCGACGATGCAGCCTTCCTCAACCGCCAGTACACGGTCTGGGGCCAGGTCATCGAAGGCATGGACAATGTCGACAAGATCAAGCGCGGCGAGCCGGTGGTCGATCCCGACAAGATCGTGTCTCTGAAGGTCGCGGCAGACGTCAAGTAAGGCGAAACGGCAATGATGGGCGTCGTCTGGTCGCTTCTCGGCATCCTGTCCGGCGCTTTCATTGCCATCCAGGCCCCGATCAATTCGCAGCTGGCGCGCGACCTGGGTCTCCCAGTCGCGGCGGCTGCGTTTTCGTTCCTGTCGGGTGCGATCGTGCTCGGCATCATCTCCGTCACGGTGGTGAAGCTGCAAGGCATTTCGCTCGACTGGAAGGCGCCGGCGCCTTGGCTGTTCGTCGCCGGCGGCATGCTCGGCGGCTTCTATGTTACGCTTTCGACTATCCTGACGCCGCGCATCGGCGCCGCCGCGCTGATGGCGTTCCTGGTGGCCGGCCAGCTGCTGGCCGGCATGCTCATCGACCGTGTCGGTTTCCTTGGCGTCGCGGTGCGTGAAATCTCGCTCGGCCGCGTCGCCGGCGCGGTGCTGCTCTTGGCCGGAGCGCTGCTCATCCGGCTCTACTGATGCGCGTCGATCTCTTTGACTTCGATCTGCCGGAAGAGCGCATCGCGCTCCGCCCGGCGGAGCCGCGCGACAGCGCCAAGATGCTGGTGGTAAAACCGGGTGAGTCGCTAGACGACCGTACGGTCGGCGACCTGCCATCCTTGCTCAGGGCCGGCGATGTGCTGCTGTTCAACGATACCAAGGTCATTCCGGCGCAGCTCAAAGGCATAAGGCGACGCGGCGAAGCGGCGGCGCAGGTCGAAGCGACACTTCATATGCGCGTGGCGCCGGACCGCTGGCTGGCCTTCATGCGGCCGGGCAAGCGCATTGCCGCCGGCGATCGCATCCATTTCGGCCATGACGGCAATTCCTGCTTCCTCGGCCAGCTCGACGCCACGGTGATCGAGAAGGGCGAGGGCGGTGAGGCGCTGCTCGGCTTCGACCTGTCGGGGCCGTTCCTCGACGAGGCGCTGCACGCCGTCGGCCACATTCCACTACCGCCTTACATTGCCTCGAAGCGCGATGACGACGAGCGCGATCGTGCCGATTACCAGACTATTTATGCAAGGGAGGAAGGCGCCGTTGCCGCGCCCACTGCCGGCCTGCATTTCACGCCGGAGCTTTTTGCGGCGCTCGACGCCAAGGGGGTCGAACGCCACTTCGTGACCTTGCATGTCGGCGCAGGCACGTTCCTGCCGGTCAAGGTGGACGATACCGCCGACCACAAGATGCATGCCGAGATAGGTTCGGTCAGCCGGGAAACAGCCGACGCGCTGAATGCAGCCAAAGCGAGGGGCGGGCGCATCATCGCTGTCGGCACGACCTCGCTGCGGCTGCTGGAGAGTGCGGCGCGCGAAGACGGTACGGTGCCTGCGTGGTCCGGCCCGACCGATATCTTCATCACGCCCGGCTACCATTTTCGCACCGCCGACATGCTGATCACCAATTTCCATCTGCCGCGCTCGACGCTGTTCATGCTGGTTTCGGCCTTCAGCGGCCTCGACACGATGCGTGCGGCCTATGCGCATGCCGTTGCGAACCGCTACAGGTTCTACTCCTATGGAGACGCAAGCCTGCTGTATCGAGCGGAGACGAGCGATGGATGATGATCTTGAAGCCCTTGACCGCGAAAGCCTGATCGCCGAGGTGAGAAAACTGCGCGCCGGCATTCGCGCGCATCGCGACACATCGGGCCACGATCTTTGCTGGCACCACCCCGATTTGTGGGACCTGTTGCCGGAGAAAACCGAACCGGCAATCGCCGTGCCGCCCTGGCCCAAATTCATGCGCGGCTGCATCCAATACCGGCAGTCGCTCGACAGACAGGCGCCTGACGCGCCGATCCACGACAAGGAATTCAATGGCTAAGCCGTTCAGCTTCAAGGTCCTCGCCACCGACGGCAAGGCGCGGCGCGGTCTGATCGACATGCCGCACGGCGAGATCCGTACGCCGGCCTTCATGCCGGTCGGCACCGGCGGCACCGTCAAGACCATGTATATGGACCAGGTGCGCGGCGTCGGCGCCGACATCATCCTGGGCAACACCTATCATCTGATGCTGCGCCCTGGCGCCGAGCGTGTGGCGCGGCTTGGCGGTTTGCATGAATTCGCCCGCTGGCCGCATCCGATCCTGACCGACAGCGGCGGTTTTCAGGTGATGTCGCTGTCGAAGCTCAGGAAACTGACTGAGAAAGGCGTCACTTTCCGCTCGCATATCGATGGCGCGCCCTACGAAATGTCGCCGGAGCGCTCGATCGAGATCCAGGGCCTGCTCGATTCCGATATCCAAATGCAGCTCGACGAATGCACGGCGCTGCCGGCCGAGCTGAAGGAGATCGAGCGCGCCATGGAGCTGTCGCTGCGCTGGGCCGAGCGCTGCAAGACGGCGTTTGGCGACCAGCCGGGCAAGGCGATGTTCGGCATCGTGCAAGGCGGCGACAATGCGGCGTTGCGCGTGCGTTCGGCGCAGGCGCTGAGCGCGATGGAGCTGAAGGGCTATGCGGTTGGCGGCCTAGCGGTCGGCGAGCCGCAAGCGGTGATGCTCGAGATGCTCGACATCACCTGTCCGGAACTGCCTGATAACAAGCCGCGCTATCTCATGGGCGTCGGCACGCCCGACGATATCCTGAAATCGGTGGCGCGCGGCATCGACATGTTCGACTGCGTGATGCCGACGCGGGCCGGCCGGCACGGCCTGGCCTACACCAGGCGCGGCAAGGTCAATCTGCGCAATGCCCGCCATGCCGACGACCCGCGCCCGCTCGACGAGGAAAGCGACTGCCCGGCGGCGCGGGACTATTCGCGCGCCTATCTGCATCATCTGGTGCGCTCACAGGAGGCGCTAGGCGCCATGCTGCTGACCTGGAACAATCTTTTCTATTACCAGAAGCTGATGCAGGACATCCGCGCTGCGATCGAAGCCCAAACCTTCGAAGCCCGCGCGGCGGAGATTTCCGAGGGCTGGGCGAGAGGCGATATTCCGGCGGCAGTGCGGTCTTAATCACGTTTGTCTGGACTGTTTTTGGGGCGCAACTTTACCTGCTGATGCCAATCTTCAAAAGTCATCCACCCACGCCGCTCATTGAACCACTCAGTCTCAAGCCGATCTAATATCTTGGCGTTTTCCGGCTTGAGCATTTCAAAGCCATACCGGCGATTGGCCTCATCCAATAGCCCGCGCATTACACCGTTATTGCTACAATCCTCCGGAAGAGGAAACAGAGCCGCAATATGCGCCTTAATTCGACCGACAATTCCGGGGCCTAAGAAGCCGATGTTGTTGTATGCGTCGCAATAGTATGCCCAGAGATCTGGGTCATTGTTCCGTATATGCTCGAGCAAAATAATGGCCTGCTCTTCATTCCATTCGACTTCGCCATTAACAACTTGCCGATGTTTCTTTATGTGCGCCGACAGATTTTCCCTGCGCAAGAGTCGATTTTCAGGCTGCCACATGGAAAAGTGAAAAGTACGCGAATTGGCAAATCGAAAATCAACCACGCCGGCACGATAATGCTTCCGATGGAGGCCGGGAAACAATTCCTCAATGAATAGATAGATGCGATCGCTCATCGCACTCGAAATGAACCCATTGTTGCTCTCGGCATCAAGATAGGCCTGCCATTCCTCAGGATGGCGCTCCTTGTAGGATGTAATGATGAGGTTGATCTCCCCGGGAGTCCATTCCTTGATCCCCAAAATTCGACCTGGGAAGGTTTCGCGAACTTTGAAAGGAATTGATGCACCCTGTTCGATTTCGGGCGTCGCCTTCTTCATTTTTGGTGAATATCCACGGGTTACATAGTTGCGGCGAACAAATGAACGATGGTTCACCGCCCAGAACACGAGCATCAAAAGCGCCGTAAGCCAAACAGCGGAAAAAATCGCTTGAACGACGGCGAAATCCAATTCCCTCATGCAATTCACACAATAAGGTCGTTGCCGAGAAAACATCATCACCATAGCACATCCACATTCTGTGATCATGGTTCAAGTGAGTATTCCGCAATCCGCTAAAGCAATGAAGCGTATGCCGTCGAACGTGGTGACGGCTCCGCGAAGTGCTAACCGCACCGTCTGAAGCTTGATCCCTTCAAGACGTTCCGAACATCCACACGCCTTAAATGGAGTCTCAAGTACTCAGCGAATTCGACGCGCGCAGGCTGCAGCCGGTGATCTGGAAGGTGCCGTCGGGCTGCTGCTGCAGCGTGTAGACCGCCTCATAATCCTTGCCGTCGGGGCCGACGATCAGCACCTGCTGGATGATCGATCCTGGACCTGTCTGCTCGACCTTGCCAAAGGCATAGGACTGCGGCTTGCGCACCGGCGGGTAGCCATTGGTCACCATGTTCATGAAAGCGTCGACGGTCGGGAACACCTGCTTCACGTTGGGAGCGGCGAAGCTGTAGGCCTTGGCGCCGTCATCGGCCAGCAGCGCCTTCAACTGGCCATCGATGACAGCCTGGCCTGCCTTGATTTCGGCATCGCCGGCAAACGCCGAGAACGCCAGCATGACGAACGCGAATGCGAAAAAGGCGCGGCGCATGGCCTGTCTCCACTGTCCCTCTAAAGATGCCTCCGGAAAAAGCCAGGAGACATCCTAACATACGCGCGAGGGCGCTTCACGGTTTCAGCGTCCGCCAATATTCGTCCTCGCCGTGGCGGATTCCCTGTGCTTAAGCTTCCTTTAAGGTGGGGCGCTCGTCGGCGGCCGGCTGTTCAAGCGCGGCATGCCGGTTGTGGAGCTGCGCGAGGCCGTGGCCAGGGCCCGCGCCGGCTCAGCGCGCATTCCAGTGCTTGAAAGGCCGCCTCCAGTCTGCCAGAAGGGCCGCTTGGACTTGGACGTTTAGCGGGACGAAGCCATGAAGGCGTTTTTCGTGCAGATCAAATGCGAGTTGGGCAAATCCTACGAGGTTGCCAGCGCGCTTGCCGATGCCGAGATCGCCTCGGAGATCTACTCCACCGCCGGCAATTACGATCTGCTCGCCAAATTCTATGTCGATGACGAGGAAGACGTCGGCCATTTCGTCAACGAGAAGGTGCAGATTCTCCCCGGCATCAAGGACACGTTCACGGTCGTCACCTTCCGCGCCTTCTAGCCGGGAAGGCATCTGCCCGGGCACGAGGCAAAGCCTGATCAAGGTCATATTTCAGCTGCCCAAACTTTAGGCAGCCGCAACATACTGATCGTCGCGATCTCCCAAATCACCGATTGCGCTTGATTTTCTGCGGCGACGCCAGTGAAATGGCGTCACAGGGGAGTATGCGATTGGCAGCGTTCGATGAAATGCTTCCGGAAGTCTCCGGATTGAGAAGACCGTATTCGGCTTATGACCGCTGGCTGAAGGAGCAGGATCCAGCCAGACTTACCGAGAAGATGCAGGACGCCGAACGCGTCTTCCGCAAGACCGGCATCACCTTCGCCGTCTATGGCGAGCAGGAGGCGTCCGAACGGCTGATCCCGTTCGATATCGTTCCTCGCATCATTTCAGGCAATGAGTGGCGGCGCCTGACGCAAGGCATCGAACAGCGCGTGCAGGCGCTGAACGCCTTCCTCGACGATATCTATCATCGCCAGGAAATCCTGCGCGCCGGCCGCGTCCCGAGGGACCTGATCGCCAAGAACGAGGCGTTCCTGCCTGAGATGATCGGGGTGCGGCCGCCAGCCGGCGTCTACACCCACATTATCGGCGTCGACATCGTGCGCATCAGCGAAGATGAGTTCTACGTGTTGGAGGACAATGCACGCACGCCGTCCGGCGTCTCCTACATGCTGGAGAACCGCGAGACGATGATGCAGCTGTTCCCCGAGCTGTTTCAGAAGATCAAGGTGCGGCCGGTCGAGAACTACCCGCAGCTGCTGCGCCAGTCGCTGGCGGCGGTTCGGCCGCAGAGCACCAAGGGCGCGCCGACCATCGCGGTGCTGACGCCCGGCAGTTTCAACTCCGCCTATTTCGAGCATGCCTTCCTTGCCGACCAGATGGGCGTGCAATTGGTCGAGGGCCAGGATCTGCGTGTCGTCGACGGCCATGTCGCGATGCGCACGACCGAAGGCTACAAGCAGATCGACGTGCTCTACCGCCGCGTCGACGATTCCTTCCTCGACCCGCTGACCTTCCGGCCGGATTCGGCGCTTGGCATACCCGGCATCATGGATGTCTACCGCGCCGGCAACATCACCATCGCCAACGCGCCGGGCACCGGCATCGCCGACGACAAGGCGATCTATTCCTACATGCCCGAGATCGTCGAATTCTACACCGGCCGCAAGGCCATCCTCGGCAACATCCCAACCTGGCGCTGTTCGGAGCCGGACAGCCTGAAATATGTGCTCGAACACATCCATGAACTGGTGATCAAGGAAGTGCACGGCTCCGGCGGCTACGGCATGCTGGTCGGCCCGGCGGCGACCAAGAAGGAATGCGAGGCCTTCGCCAAGAAGTTGGCGGCGAAGCCTTCGAACTACATAGCCCAACCGACACTGGCGCTGTCGACCTGCCCGATCCTGACCGACAAGGGCCTGGCGCCCCGCCACGTCGACCTCAGGCCTTATGTGTTGGTTTCGGACCGCATCCAGATCGTGCCCGGCGGCCTGACGCGCGTGGCGCTGAAGGAAGGCTCGCTGGTGGTCAATTCCTCGCAAGGCGGCGGCACCAAAGATACCTGGGTGCTGGATGATTGAAAGAGCGAATAGAGAGTAGCGAATAGCGAGTAGGGAAAGAGAGGGGATACGACGGCGATCAATTCCTACAGGGACCTGATTGTTTGGAAGGCGGCCCTAGGGTTGGCAGTGAATTGCTACTCGGCCACGAAAGGCTTTCCGAACAGCGAAGTATACGGAATGACCTCTCAGATACGACGCTCGGCTGCTTCCATTGCAGCAAATGTCGCTGAAGGTCACGGGCGAGAAAGTACAGGAGCCTTCATACAGTTTCTTCGTGTGGCGCAGGGCTCACTAAAAGAGTTGGAGACACATATCATCCTGTGTGGAGAGGTAGGATTGATGGTCGAAGCGGAGGTCGCCAACTTGCTTGGCCAGGCCGACGATATTGGGAAAATGCTGCGTTCGATGATCAGGAGCCTGCAACAGAAGTCATGAAAAATTCTTTCCCCTACTCGCTATTCGCTATTCGCTATTCGCTCGACATCGGAGCAAGCTAATATGCTTTTAGGTCGCACCGCCAACGGGCTTTACTGGATGAACCGCTATATTGAGCGGGCTGAAAACATGGCGCGTCTTGTTGATGCGGGGCTGCGTATGGCGCTGACCCGCACCCAGAGTGCATCGGAAGAGTGGAATTCGGTGCTGCTCAGCGCCGGCTCCGACGTCGCCTTCAAGCAGAAGTATTCGGACTATACGGCGGCCGACGTCGCCGATTTCCTTTGCGCGACACCTCGAACCCGTCGAGCACGATGTCGTCGATCGAGACGGCTCGCAACAATGCCCGCATGGTGCGCACCGCGCTGACGCGCGAGACCTGGGAAAGCATCAACGAAGCCTGGATGTCGCTGAAGCGGATGCTGGCGAGGCCGATCGACGAGCGCGACCTGCCAAGCGTGCTCGATGCGATCAAGCGCGAAACGGCGCTGATCCGCGGCTCGTTCTACGGCACCATGCTGCGCAACGAGATCTTCGACTTTTCGCAGCTCGGCACCTATGTCGAGCGCGCCGACAACACGGCGCGCATCCTCGACGTGAAATATTACGTGCTGTTGCCGTCGATCTCCTGGGTCGGCTCGACCCTCGACAACTATCAGTGGGAATCGATCCTGCGCTCGGTTTCGGCGCATCGCTCCTATCGTTGGGTCTATGATGCCGATTACAAACCCACCAATATCGCCGACTACCTGATCCTCAATGTGCGCATGCCGCGTTCGCTGACCTTCTGCTATCGCTTCCTGTCCGAGCACCTGAAATTCCTCAGCGACGATTACGGCGAACGTCATGCCTGCCACGCGACGGCGGAAAAAACGCAAGCCATGCTGAGGGCCGGGTCAATCAAGGATATATTCGACGCGGGTCTGCACGAGTTCCTCGCCGGCTTCATTCGCGACAACACCAGGCTCGGCGACGAGATCGCGCAGGACTACAAGTTTTATTGAGGGCTCCATGCGACTCAAGATCACGCACCGGACCGAATATCGCTACGACGCACCGGTTCAATATCTGCTGCAGCGGCTACGGCTGCTGCCAGTGAGCGGGCAGACACAGACGGTGCTGTCCTGGGCGCTGAAGGTCGAAGGCGCGCGCGAAGAAGTGCGGTTTACCGATCACTACGGCAACGACACAAGACTGCTGAGCGTCGAGGGTGACCACGACTTCATCACAGTCGAGGCATCGGGCGAAGTGGTGACGCGCGACACAACAGGCGTTTGCGGGCCACATCAGGGCTTCGCGCCACTGTGGTTGTTCGCGCAGGAGACACAGCTGACCACCATAGGCAGCGGCATCCGTGATCTTGCCGAGGCGGTCGGTACGGGCACCGATATCGAAAGGCTGCACCGGCTGATGGCCATGATCGGCGAGCGTGTCGCCTATACGCCGGGCACCACCAATGCGACGACACCGGCCGAAGAGGCTCTGGCGTTGAAAACCGGGGTCTGCCAGGACCATAGCCATATCTTTGCCGCCGCTGCGCGCGCCATGGGATTTCCGTCGCGCTACATCAGCGGCTATCTGATGATGGATGCCGTCGAGCAGGCGGCAAGCCATGCCTGGGCTGAAGCGCATGTTCCGGGCCTCGGCTGGGTTGCCTTTGATCCCGCCAACGGTATTTCTCCCGACGAACGCTATGTGAAGGTGGCCACCGGCCGCGACTACCGCGACGCCTCTCCGGTGTCGGGAATTCGACTGGGACAGGCGGAAGAACGGCTTGCGGTCACCGTCACGGTAGAGCAGTAATCCCGCAAGGATTAGTGCCAGAAGAGATTCCATGACCTATTGCGTCGGCTTGAAGATCGATCGCGGGCTCGTGTTCATGTCGGACACGCGCACCAATGCCGGCATGGATTCGATATCGACCTTCAAGAAGATGCATGTCTGGGAACAGCCGGGTGAGCGCGTTATCGTCTTGATGTCGGCCGGCAATCTGGCGACGACGCAGGCCGTGGTCAGCCTGCTCGACGAACGCACCAAGGCGGTGACCGACCGCCACGAGAAGCTGCTCGAAACGCCATCCATGTACCAGACGGTGCGGCTGGTCGGCGACACGGTCAAAGAGGTGATCGCACAGGCATCCCCCGTCGGCGAGAAGGCCGATTCCTATTTCAACGCCTCCTTCATCCTGGGTGGGCAGATCAAGGGCAGTCCGCCGCGGCTGTTCATGATCTATCCCGAGGGCAATTTCATCAGATCGACCGACGACACGCCGTTCTTCCAGATCGGCGAGACCAAATACGGCAAGCCGATCATCATCCGCGCCTATGAGCGCACGATGAGCCTCGCCGAGACGGTGAAGCTGCTTCTGGTGTCGTTCGATTCGACGCTGAAATCGAACCTGTCGGTCGGCTTGCCGCTCGACCTGCTGTTCATGGAAAAGGACTCTTTCAAGGTCGGCCTGAAGAAGCGGATCGGCCAGGACGACCAGTACTACCGCACGATCTCCGATGGCTGGTCGAATGCGCTGAAGTCGGCTTTTGCCAGCCTGCCGGATTTCCCGGGGTAGGGCGCGGGCGGCAATCACCGGGCCTTGCATATATTTCACATGTTAATTACTGATGGATTTGAGAGCCGGGCGAAGCGTGCCGGCATTGCGATCGTGTCGGGAGGACAGGATGGACAACAACGAGTTCCGGCAGTGGTCGCAGCGTGCCGCCGACTGGGGCGCCGACTATCGCGACAATTTGCGCGAACGGCCGGTGCGGCCGCTCGTTGAGCCCGGCGACATTTTCAGGAGCATAGAAGCGTCGCCGCCCGAAGACGCCGAACCGATGGACAGGATCTTCGCCGACTTCGAAGAGAAGATCGTGCCGGGGATGACGCATTGGCAACATCCACGCTTCTTTGCCTATTTCCCGGCCAACGCGGCGCCGGTTTCGGTGGTAGCTGAGTACCTCGTCTCTGCAATGGCCGCGCAATGCATGCTTTGGCAGACGTCGCCGGCGGCAACCGAACTCGAAACGCGCACCGTCGACTGGATGCGGCAGGCGCTCGGCCTGCCTGACGGGTTTTCCGGCGTGATCCAGGATTCGGCATCATCGGCGACTCTCAATGCCGTCTTGACCATGCGCGAGCGGGCGCTGGACTGGCAAGGCAACAAAAAGGGGCTGGCCGGGCAGGGGCAGTTGCGCATCTATTCCTCGGATCAGGTGCACACGTCCATCGACCGGGCGATCTGGGTGTCGGGCATCGGCGAGGATAATCTCGTGCGCATTCCGGTCTCCGGCCGCTTTCGCGCGATGAACACCGCTGCCCTGGAAGCAGCCATCGTGGCCGACCGGCAAGCCGGCCTGCTGCCGGCGGGCATCATCGCTTGCGTCGGCGGCACCAGCACGGGCGGCACGGATGACATCGCGGCGGTCGCCGCGGTCGCCAGGCGGTACGGCCTCTACCTTCATGTCGATGCGGCCTGGGCCGGATCGGCAATGATCTGCCCGGAGTACCGGCATTTCTGGACCGGTGTCGAAGGTGCCGATTCGATCGTCTTCAATCCGCACAAATGGCTTGGCGCACAGTTCGACTGCTCGATCCAGTTCCTGCGCGATCCCGAAAGCCATGTCCGGACGCTGGCCATCAAGCCGGACTATCTGAAAACCCACGGTCATGACGGCATCATCAACTATTCGGAATGGTCAGTGCCGCTCGGCCGGCGTTTTCGCGCCCTAAAGCTGTGGTTCCTGTTGCGGGCTCATGGGCTGGAAAACCTGCGGGCGATGATCCGCAACCATGTGGCGTGGAGCGAGCGCCTTGCCGCGCGGCTGGCCGGGGAGACCGATTTCGAGATCGTCAGCGAACCGATGCTGTCGCTGTTTTCGTTCCGGCACAGGGCGGCCTCAAGCGCCGATGCGGACGCGCACAATCTGCGACTGGTCAATGCGATCAACGACGATGGCCGCATCTACCTGACGCAGACGAGGGTCGATGGGCAGGTGGCGATCCGCTTCCAGGTCGGCCAGTTCGAAGCGACCGCAAGCGATGTCGATGCAGCTTTGCCGTCATCACCGAAATCGCACGCGGCACGGTCTGACAGGCCAATATCGGATAGCGCAAGAGTTTGCCTTTGCAATCAGGCGATTTCGTTAGCCGGCTTATGCCTTTTCATTGCTTTCGTTTTCGGCTATAGACAAGAAAAACGAAAACGGGAGGCCGCCCATGTATCTGTCGCCACGCCATGCCGAGATCATCCAGATGGCCAAGGATCATGGCCGCGTGCTGGTCGACGACCTCGCCACGCATTTCAACGTGACGCCGCAGACCATTCGCAAGGACCTCAACGATCTCTGCGACCAGCGGTTGCTTTCGCGCATCCATGGCGGTGCATTGTTCCCGTCCGGTATCGAGAACATGGAGTATGAGGCCAGGCGCAAGATCGCCGCGGACGAGAAGGAAGCGATTGGCCGCGCGGCGGCCAGGTTGATCCCCGACAACGCCTCGCTATTCATCAACATCGGCACCACGACGGAAGCGGTCAGCAAGGCGTTGCTCGACCATAACGGCCTGATGGTGATCACCAATAATATCAATGTTGCCAACAGGATGCGCATTTATCCTTCGATAGAGGTGGTGATCGCCGGCGGAGTGGTTCGCGGTTCGGATGGCGGCGTCGTCGGTGAAGCGGCGGTCGACTTCATCAGGCAGTTCAAGGTCGACTACGCCGTTATCGGCGCCTCGGCCATCGATCATGACGGCGCCTTGCTCGACTTCGATTTTCGCGAGGTGAAGGTGGCGCAGGCGATCATCGCCAATGCCAGGCATGTGATTCTGGTCTCCGACCAGACCAAGTTCGAGCGCACGGCGCCGGTGCGCATCGGCCATCTGTCGCAGGTCAATACCTTCATCACCGACCGCTGCGATATTCCGTCGGTACGCAAGATCTGCCAGGAGGCAGAGGTTCAGCTGATCGAGACGTCGCTTGGGTAGGGCGCTTTTACGATCATCTCACGGGCTCGTGATATTTCGTTTGACATTCGTTATGAGTTCGAAATAATTCCGCCACGGTTTCGCAAAAGACCAAAAATGGTGCAATGCGAAATCGTGGAGGAGTTAAGTGGACACGTCTTCAGTCCGGGACATTTTCGTCATAGGTGGCGGTATCAACGGTTGCGGCATCGCCCGCGATGCCGTCGGGCGCGGGTTTTCGGTTTTTCTCGCTGAGATGAACGACCTCGCCAGCGGAACCTCCTCCGGTTCGACCAAGCTCATCCATGGCGGCCTGCGCTATCTCGAATTCTACGAGTTCCGCCTGGTGCGCGAGGCGCTGATGGAGCGCGAGGTTCTGTGGAAGAACGCGCCGCACATCATCTGGCCGATGCGCTTCGTGCTGCCCTATGCCAGGGGCCTGCGCCCGGCCTGGCTGATCCGGCTCGGCCTGTTCCTGTACGACCACATTGGCGGGCGCAAATTGCTGCCGGCGACCAGGACGCTCGACATGGCAAGCGATCCCGCCGGCAAGCCTTTGAAGCCATTGTTCAAAAAGGCGTTCGAATATTCCGACGGCTGGGTCAACGATGCGCGGCTGGTGGCGCTCAACGCACGCGATGCCGCCGACCGGGGTGCAACGATCCGCACCCGCACGAAGGTGATCGGCGCACGCCGCGAAAACGGCCTCTGGACAATCAAGATCGAGAACCTGCGGAGCGGCGAGACCGAAGAGGTCAAGGCGCGGCTGCTGGTCAATGCGGCCGGGCCGTGGGTCGATCACGTGCTTTCCGGCGTCGTTGGCCTCAACGATGTGCACAATGTCCGCCTGGTGCAGGGTAGCCATATCGTCATCGCCAAGAAGTTCGACGATCCGCGCGCCTATTTCTTCCAGAACAAGGATGGCCGCATCATTTTCGCCATTCCCTATGAGGACGAGTTCACGCTGATCGGCACCACCGACCAGGATTACCCCGGCGATCCGCACGATGTGAAGATCAGCGACACCGAAATCGACTATCTCTGCGCCGCGGCCAGCGAGTATTTCGCGGTAGCCGTCAAGCGTTCCGACATTGTCTGGACCTATTCGGCGGTGCGGCCGCTTTATGACGACGGCGCCTCCAAGGCGCAGGAAGCGACGCGCGACTACGTGCTGAAGGCCGATGGCGGCGAGGGTGCTGCCCCGATCGTCAATGCCTTCGGCGGCAAGATCACCACCTATCGCCGGCTGTCGGAATCGATGCTGGAGAAGATTGAAGGCTTTCTCGGCAAGCGCGGCAAGCCGTGGACATCGGATGCGCCGCTGCCGGGTGGCGATTTCCCGGCCACCGGTTTCGACGCGCAGGTGGCGAAGCTAAAGACGGCCTATCCGTTCCTCGATGCGCGCCTCGCCCGCCGGCTGACCCGGCTTTACGGGACGCGCGCCCAGGTCCTGCTTGGCCTTGCCAAGTCGAATGCCGAGCTCGGCCGCAATTTCGGTGGCGATCTCTACGAGGCCGAAGTGCGCTATCTCGTTGAAAATGAATGGGCTGTCACATCAGAGGATGTGCTGTGGCGCCGCACCAAGCGCGGCCTGCATCTCAGCCGCGAGCAGGTCTCGGCACTTGATGAATTCATGCACGGCATAAGCCGGCGGCATGTCGCGGCCGCCGAATGAAGAGGGTCTTGAGCTGATGCGGAAAGCCTGGGAGGAGGCGTCATGCTGGAACTGAGGAACGTCACCAAGACGGTCGGTGCGGTCGCGCACATTCGCGACGTGTCGCTGACGCTTCAGCATGGCTCGCTCAACGTTCTGCTTGGGCCGACGCTTTCTGGCAAGACCAGCCTGATGCGGCTGATGGCCGGCCTCGATGTGCCGACCTCCGGCTCGGTCTGGTTCGACGGCCAGAACGTTACCGGCACGCCGGTGCAAAAGCGCAAGATCGCCATGGTCTACCAGCAGTTCATCAACTATCCGGCGATGACCGTCTATGAGAACATCGCTTCGCCGCTCAGGGTCGCCGGCGTCGAGCAGGCCAAGATCGACAGTCAGGTGCGTGAAGCCGCGGCACTGCTCAAGCTGACACCCTATCTCGACCGCACGCCGCTCAGCCTGTCGGGCGGCCAGCAGCAGCGCACCGCGCTGGCGCGCGCGATCGTCAAGAATGCCAGTCTGGTGCTGCTCGACGAGCCGCTGGCCAATCTCGACTATAAATTGCGCGAGGAATTGCGGGCCGAACTGCCGAGGATCTTTGCCGCCGCTGGCACCATCTTCGTCTATGCCACCACCGAGCCGCATGAGGCGCTGCTGCTCGGCGGCAACACGGCAACGCTGTCGGAAGGCCGTATCACCCAGTTCGGGCCGACCATCGATGTGTTCCGCAAGCCGGTCGATCTGGTGACGGCCAGGACCTTCGCCGATCCGCCGCTCAATACCATCGTGCTGGCCAAGAAGGGCGCCGACTTCCTGCTCGAAGGCGGGGTGAAGCTGCCGGTGCCGCCCGAACTCGTCGGCATTGCCGACGGCAACTACACGATCGGCTTCCAGCCGCATCATCTGTCGCTCGACCGGCCCAACGCCTTGGCTGTGCCGGTGCGGGCCAAGGTGACCATCACCGAGATCACCGGATCGGAAAGCTTCATCCATCTCGACTTCGCCGATGTGCGCTGGGTCATGCTGACCCACGGCATCCGCGATTTCGAAACCGACGAAGTGGTCGAGGTGTTCATCGATCCGCGTCACATCATGGTCTTCGACGAGCACGGCCGCGCCGTGACCGCGCCGAAGCTGGCGGCTTGAGGAGGGCGATATGGCGCGTATCGACGTCAACCATGTCAGGCATTCCTACCTGCCGAACCCGCAGAAGGATGCCGATTTCGCGCTGCGGGAAGTGCATCATACGTTCGAGGATGGCGGTGCCTATGCGCTTCTCGGTCCGTCCGGCTGCGGCAAGACCACGCTGCTCAACATCATTTCGGGACTGCTGCATCCCTCGCACGGCCAGTTGCTGTTCAACGGCAGGGACATCACCAACCTGTCGACGCAGGAACGCAACATCGCGCAGGTGTTCCAGTTCCCGGTCATCTACGACACCATGACCGTCTACGACAATCTGGCCTTCCCGCTGCGCAACCGCGGCGTGCCGGAGGCCGATGTCGACCGCAAGGTGCGCGAGACGCTGGAGATGATCGACCTGGCGTCCTGGGCCAGGAAGAAGGCGAGGGGCCTGACCGCCGACCAGAAACAGAAGATATCGCTCGGCCGCGGGCTGGTACGCTCGGATGTCAACGCCATCCTGTTCGACGAGCCGCTGACCGTCATCGACCCGCATATGAAGTGGGTGCTGCGTTCGCAGCTGAAGCAGCTTCATCGCCGCTTCGGCTACACCATGGTCTATGTCACCCACGACCAGACCGAAGCGCTCACCTTCGCCGATCAGGTCGTCGTCATGTATGACGGCGGCATCGTCCAGATCGGCACGCCGGCGGAACTGTTCGAGCGGCCGCGCCACACCTTCGTCGGCTATTTTATCGGCTCACCCGGCATGAATGTCATGCCGGTGGCGATCGACGGCAAGACGGCGACGCTCGGCTCGCAGCGGATCGAATTGCCGGGCGCGCCCAAAGCCGGCAGCGGCACCGTCGAGCTCGGCATTCGTCCCGAATATGTGCGGCTCGGCCGCGACGGAATGGCCGTTTCGATCAGCAAGGTCGAGGATGTCGGCCGCCACAAGGTGGTGCGGGCCAGACTGGAGGGCCGCGAGATCGCGGCCATCATCGGCGAGGACGAGACGGTTCCAGCAGAACCGAAGGTGCGGTTCGATCCAGCCGGCATCAACATCTATGCCAATTCCTGGCGTGTCGAGATGGGGGCATAGATGGACAAGACCTGGAACAACAAGGCCTGGTTCCTCGTGCTGCCGGTGCTGGTGCTGGTGGCCTTCACTGCCGTCATCCCGCTGATGACGGTCGTCAACTATTCGGTGCAGGACACGTTCGGCAACAATGTCTTCACCTGGGCCGGAACCGAATGGTTCGAGGAACTGCTGTCGTCCAACCGCTTCTGGGAAGCGATGGTCCGCAACCTGATCTTTTCCTTCATCATCCTGGCGATCGAGGTGCCGCTCGGCATCTTCATCGCGCTCAACATGCCGAAGAAGGGTTGGGGCGTGCCGGTCTGCCTGGTGCTGATGTCACTGCCGCTGCTGATCCCGTGGAACGTCGTCGGCACCATCTGGCAGGTGTTTGGACGCAACGACATCGGCCTGCTGGGTTATTACCTCAACGCGATCGGCATCGACTACAATTACGTGCAGGATCCGTTCGATGCCTGGGTGACGATCATCGTCATGGACGTCTGGCACTGGACCAGCCTCGTCGTGCTGCTCTGCTACGCCGGGCTGGTCTCGATCCCCGATGCCTTCTACCAGGCGGCCAAGATCGACGGTGCCTCGCGTTGGGCGGTGTTTCGCTACATCCAGCTGCCGAAGATGCAGCGCGTGCTTTTGATCGCCGTGCTGCTGCGCTTCATGGATAGTTTCATGATCTACACCGAACCCTTCGTCGTCACCGGCGGCGGTCCGGGCAACTCGACGACATTCCTGTCGATCGACCTCGTCAAGACGGCGCTCGGCCAGTTCGACCTTGGCCCGGCTGCCGCCATGTCGCTGGTCTACTTCCTCATCATCCTGTTGTTGTCATGGGTGTTCTACACCGTGATGACCAATTACGACGCGGAGCGCTGAGATGGCTGGCGCCAATGAACGAACCGAGCGCAATGCGATGAACGGGTCCGCCGCCGCGGAAGGCCTGGCCAGTTCGCTGTCGCAGAGCGACCTCGACAAGCGCATGCGCCGGCGCGGCGAGGAATCGCGCTGGTGGTGGATCGTGCCGACGCTCTACATCATTGTCCTTCTGCTGCCGATCTACTGGCTCATCAATATGAGCTTCAAGACCAATGCGGAGATCGTCAACTCGCTGACGCTCTACCCGCATGCGCCGACGCTGGCCAACTACTATACGATCTTCACCGAGAAGGTCTGGTACTCAGGCTATATCAATTCGATCACCTATGTCGTGATGAACATGGTGATTTCGGTGTCGGTGGCGCTGCCGGCGGCTTACGCCTTCTCGCGCTACCGCTTCCTTGGCGACAAGCATCTATTCTTCTGGCTGCTGACCAACCGCATGGCGCCGCCAGCGGTGTTCGCGCTGCCGTTCTTCCAGCTCTACTCGGCCTTCGGCCTGATCGACACGCACATAGCGGTGGCGCTCGCCCACTGCCTGTTCAACGTGCCGTTGGCAGTGTGGATCCTCGAAGGCTTCATGTCGGGCGTGCCGAAGGAGATCGACGAAACCGCCTATATCGACGGCTATTCGTTCCCGCGCTTCTTCGTCAAGATCTTCATGCCGCTGATCGCCAGCGGCATCGGCGTCGCCTGCTTCTTCTGCTTCATGTTCTCCTGGGTCGAGCTGTTGATCGCCCGCACGCTGACGACGACAGATGCCAAGCCGATTGCCGCCACCATGACCCGAACGGTTTCGGCGTCGGGCATGGATTGGGGACTTCTCGCCGCTGCCGGCGTCTTGACGCTGATCCCCGGCGCGCTCGTCATCTGGTTCGTGCGCAACTACATCGCCAAGGGCTTCGCCCTAGGGAGGGTATGATCATGAACTTCGACTTCTCCTGGATGGCATGGACCTGGCCGACGGCCGCTTTTTTTGGCGTCATCGCTCTGCTGCTGGTCGGCATGGGCGCCTGGGAATACGCCTCGCCGGGCGGCAATCCGCGCGTCGGCCTGCTGCGCTTCGAGACGACGCGCGGCGACCGCCTGTTCCTGTCGCTGCTCGGCAGCGCCTTTATCCATCTCGCTTGGCTGGGTCTTGTCGGACCGAGCCTCTGGTGGGCTCTCGCTCTCTCCGTGGTCTACGCCATCGGCGTGTTCCGTTACGTATAGAGGGGGAAACTGTTGGAGCGGCAGCGTGCCGGCCGCCGCTCCAGATCGCACTTGAAACCTGAAACAGTGGAGGAAACACATGCGACGGCAATTTTTAACATCAACAACGGCCCTTGTCCTGTTGCTCGGCGTAGGCAATGCCTATGCCGGGATGGATGAGGCAAAAGCCTTTCTGGACAAGGAGATAGGCGGTGTGTCGACGCTTTCCCGTGCCGACCAGGAAAAGCAGATGCAGTGGTTTATCGACGCGGCCAAGCCCTTCGCCGGCATGGACATCAAGGTGGTCTCGGAAACCCTGACGACCCACAAGTATGAGTCAGAGGTGCTGGCACCGGCCTTCACCGCCATCACCGGCATCAAGGTCACGCATGACGTCATCCAGGAAGGCGACGTCGTCGAAAAGATCCAGACCCAGATGCAGACCGGCCAGAACATCTATGACGGCTGGGTCAACGATTCGGATCTGATCGGCACTCACTGGCGCTACCAGCAGGTGCGCAACCTGACCGACTGGATGGCGGGCGAAGGCAAGGATGTTACCGATCCGATGCTCGACGTCGACGACTTCATCGGCACCAAGTTCACCACCGCGCCGGACAAGAAGCTCTACCAGCTGCCCGACCAGCAGTTCGCGAACCTCTACTGGTTCCGTTACGACTGGTTCAACGATGAGAAGAACAAGGCCGACTTCAAGGCCAAGTACGGCTACGATCTCGGCGTGCCGGTCAACTGGTCGGCCTATGAGGACATTGCCGAATTCTTCACCGGCCGCGACGTCAACGGCAAGAAGGTCTATGGCCACATGGACTACGGCAAGAAGGATCCGTCGCTCGGCTGGCGGTTCACCGACGCCTGGCTGTCGATGGCCGGCAATGGCGACAAGGGCCTGCCGAACGGTGTGCCGGTCGATGAATGGGGTATCAAGGTCGATGCGAATTCGCGGCCTGTCGGCTCGTGCACCGCGCGCGGCGGCGACACCAATGGACCAGCATCGGTCTACGCCATCCAGAAGTATCTTGATTGGCTGAAAGCCTATGCGCCGCCGGAAGCCCAGGGCATGACCTTCTCCGAATCCGGCCCCGTGCCGTCGCAAGGCAATGTTGCCCAGCAGATCTTCTGGTACACCGCGTTCACCGCCGACATGGTCAAGCCCGGCCTGCCGGTCATGAACGACGACGGCACGCCGAAGTGGCGCATGGCGCCGTCGCCGCACGGCTCATACTGGAAGGACGGCATGAAGCTCGGCTATCAGGACGTCGGTTCCTGGACGCTGATGAAGTCGACGCCGACCGACCGCGCCAAGGCCGCGTGGCTTTATGCGCAGTTCGTCACCTCGAAGACCGTCGACGTGAAGAAGAGCCAGGTTGGCCTGACCTTCATTCGCGACTCCACCATCCATGACAAGAGCTTTACCGAACGTGCGCCGAAGCTCGGCGGTCTGATCGAGTTTTATCGCTCGCCGGCCCGTGTGCAGTGGACGCCGACCGGTACAAACGTGCCGGACTATCCGAAGCTGGCGCAGCTCTGGTGGCAGAACATCGGTGACGCATCCTCGGGTGCCAAGACACCGCAGGAAGCCATGGATTCGCTCTGCGCCGATCAGGAAAAAGTCATGGCCCGTATCGAGAAATCCGGTGTCCAGGGCGACATCGGACCGAAGATGGCCGAAGAGCATGACCTTGCCTACTGGAACGCCGACGCGGTCAAGGGCGGCAATCTGGCGCCTCAGCTGAAGCTCGAGAAGGAGAAGGACAAGCCGATCACCATCAACTATGACGAGCTGGTGAAGAGCTGGCAGAAGTAACTGTCTATGCGGGCGTTCGCGCCCGTGTGAAACTGGGGGAGGCGGCGCGTTGCCGTCTCCCTTCTTTGTATCGAGGCGGAGGACGTTGGGATGAACGGTTTTGTGCTGGCAATCGACCAGGGAACGACGTCGACCCGGGCGATCCTGTTCGACGGCCAGATGAAAGTCGTCGGCAGCGGCCAGCAGGAATTCACCCAGCACTATCCGGCCTCCGGCTGGGTCGAGCACGATCCGGAAGAGATCTGGGCAAGTGTCATCGCCACAGTCAAGGCCGCTCTGAAGAATGCTGGCAGCGAAGCGTCTGATGTCGCGGCGATCGGCATCACCAACCAGCGTGAGACCGTTGTGATCTGGGACAGAGCGACGGGCAAGCCGATCCACAACGCCATCGTCTGGCAGGACCGCCGTACCGCGCCGCTCTGCCAGAAACTGAAGAAGCAGGGCCTGGAGAAGAAATTCACGCGCAAGACAGGCTTGCTGCTCGATCCCTACTTCTCCGGCACCAAGATCGCCTGGATGCTCGACAAGGTGAAGGGCGCCAGGAAACGCGCCGAGAAGGGCGAATTGCTGGCCGGCACCATCGACAGTTTTCTGATCTGGCGGCTGACCGGCGGCAAGGTCCACGCCACCGACGCCACCAACGCCTCGCGCACGCTGGTCTACAACATCGCGGAAAATGCCTGGGACGACGAGCTTTTGGCCATTCTCGACATCCCGGCAAAAATGCTGCCGCAGGTGAAAGACTGCGCCGATGATTATGGAGTGACCGAGAAAAATCTCTTCGGCGCCGAGATAAAAATCCTCGGTGTCGCGGGCGACCAGCATGCCGCGACCATCGGCCAGGCCTGCTTCGAGCCAGGCATGATGAAATCCACCTACGGCACCGGCTGTTTCGCGCTGCTCAACACCGGAAGCGACCTAGTCCGGTCGAAGAACCGGCTTTTGACCACCATAGCCTATCGGCTGAACGGCAAGACAACCTATGCGCTGGAAGGCTCGATCTTCATCGCAGGGGCTGCCGTGCAATGGCTGCGCGATGGCATCAAGGTGATCGGCAAGGCCGAGCATAGCGGGCAACTGGCTGCCGAGGCCGACCCGACGCAGAACGTCTATCTGGTACCGGCCTTTGTCGGTCTCGGCGCCCCGCATTGGGATGCAGAGGCACGGGGCGCGATTTTTGGGCTAACCCGCAATTCCGGACCGGCAGAATTTGCCCGCGCCGCACTCGAAGCCGTCGCCTATCAGACCCGTGACCTGCTCGACGCCATGCGCAAGGACTGGAAGGGCACTTCGGCGAAAACTGTGCTGAGGGTCGACGGCGGCATGGTGGCGTCGGATTGGACCATGCAGCGGCTCGCCGACATACTCGACGCGCCGGTTGACCGCCCGACCATCCTCGAGACGACCGCGCTGGGTGCGGCCTGGCTCGCCGGCTCGAAAGCCGGAGTGTGGCCGAAGGCGAAGGAGTTCGCCAAGAGCTGGGCGCTCGAGCGGCGGTTCAAGCCGGAGATGGATATCGCCACGCGGTCCGCCAAGCTGGCAGGCTGGCGCGATGCTGTGCGCAGGACGCTGAGCGTGCCATAACGGTCACCACAGAACGAGCTGAAGGTGGGGGACATGCAGCCAGACTGGTATCCTGCTTGGCGCGACGAGGCTTTTGAACAGCTAACCGCCAAGAATGCCATTTTGGAGAAGGAGTTCCGCCTCGGTCACTGGCCGCGCTATGACTACGACCTGACGACCGGCAGGCTCCTGTTTTCGGACAATGGTACCGTCAAGGTCGTTGCCGAGATTCAGATTGCTGGTTCGACGAGCGCGAAAGCTGGCAATTGGCTCTGGGCCTGGTCGAATTCAAACTTGCCTGGCGAACTTCTCGGCGACGCAAAGCGGGTTCGTTCCTTCGGCGAGGAGAACGATATCGCCGAACTTCAGCAGGCCTATGTGACCGACACGAAAGACGACCTGGAAGCACTGGGTTGGGACCTGACGGCGGCGATGGTGCGGATATGCGACGCACTCGGCGCTTACCGCTCTCCGCGCGGGGAAGGGGGTGGCCTTTATCTGATCCTCAAACGCGTAGACTGGGCGAACTGACTGGAAACTTCATTCCGCTGATCGGGATGCTGAAAGTCATACGGAAAAGGCCCGCGCCGTTCCGACGCGGGTCCCTTACTCATACTCATCTACTGACACTCAACCTTGGATCAGTAAGGCGAGCGGCACTCCTGCCGCGGACCGTAGTTCGGCTGGAAGGTGTTGTCCGAAGCGCGGTAGCTGCGATAACGGTCGTAGCACCACTGGACATGCGAGTTGCCTTCGTAGACGCGATTGTTCTCGCTGTTGATGATCGCACCGGTGATCAGCGCACCAGTCGCGAACGCTGCCAGCGGGAACCAATAGTCGCCGTGACGGCGATAGCCGCGATGATAGTCGCGATAGCCGCGATGGCCGTTCCAGTAGCCGCCGCCGTCATTGTTTCGCGCAAAGCTACGATTGCCGTTGAAATTGCGGTTGCCAAAATTGCGATTGCCATTGAAATGACGATTGCCATGACGCCACTGGTCGTAGCGAGACTCGCCGACATTCACGATATCTGACGAAGTCCCTGATGCCTGGGGCACAAACATCTGAGCAGCATTGGCCGGCATGGCCGCTGCAGCGAATGAAACTGACAAAGTGGTCGCCAGTATACCCGATACGATCTTGTTCACTGTCTTCTCCTTCGAAAGGGTGATTGACGTCCCTTGTGGCGAGACAACGGGCGATATGCGGGAAGGTTCCTCGCCAAATCCCAAGTTGCTGATTTGTAATATTTCTCCGGCCTGTGACCGGTGTCGACGAGAGGCAGCGCTATTGCTTCGCGAGGAGCGTAGCGCTCGTGACCGAAGCGGGCAGGCAGGCATGGTGGCAGTGCTTGAAAAGTATGGCCCGCGCACGCGCTTTTTCCGGTTGACCGGTCGAGGCACTCTCCCTATGTTCCGCGCAATTTCGAGGGCCGCCTTTTCGCGCCCACGGGAGCGCGTAGCTCAGCCGGTAGAGCAACTGACTTTTAATCAGTAGGTCATGGGTTCGAATCCCATCGCGCTCACCAATTTTCGAGTTGAAATCACGCAATATCGTTCGAGACCGAAACTGGCGGCGCTGGGTCGAGCATGTCGGGTCAACAAAATGGTTTTTGACGACGTCGTCTCGAGTGGGGAAGCGTTTCCGGGAGAGGCAATTCAGAAGCGAGACGGGCGGGAGCCTTTGAGCCAAGACTTCCGCGATCACACCATAGGCTAAGGCAATCACGCGGTGCACAATACAAATACAGCGGTCGATTCCTTAGGGATGTAGCCACTTCAAAAGCCCGCCGCGGGTCGCTCCCGTGGCGGGCTTTTCCTATGAGCGAACCGTTACCCAATGGCGAAAAGCTGAAGGTTCGTGAACCTTTGCCACGCGCAGCGGCCGTTAGTCCCCCCTCGACAGATGCACGTCCAGAACGGCGGCCTTCTTCGCGATCAGGCCTTCCAGATCCGCGTCAGACCGCTTGGTGCCTGTGCGTTGGCGCAGCAGCGAGATCACCGCGCTCATTGATAGCGGAGTGGTTTGGGAAAGCGGGGCGGTCTGAGTGCCCAGAATGGCATCCACCGCGCCGGCAACATCCGGGGTCTCCGTTGGTGCTCGCATGGGAGGTTCCTTTGTGCTCAGGTCGGCCTCGGTGCCCTCGGTCGGTGCCCTGACGCCGCGATCGAAGACGACCGCCAAACCGTTCTTGACGGCGAGCGCTGCGACCATATCGTCGAGCTTGCGGTCAGGGAGGGCAGGGTCCGCGGGTTTCAGCATCTTGCGGATCACCCTGGCGGCCTGATCCGTCGACACAAAGTCATAACGCCGTTTTCCGGCCTCGACATATTGTTCGATGATCATGCTCAGGCGTCGGGCTGCGATATGCCTCGGTTCCTGCACATCATTCGGTTCCTGCACCTAAGCCTCCATCAGCAGAGTGCAAATTTCGGCAAGCCAAAAGGACATAGGGCGGCCAGGTCGGACATCAAACGCTCTTCGACCATTCGGCGTATCTGGCAATCAGGCCGGAACGATACTGCGCCTGAAGCATTTCGCTCCTATCACCAGCTCATTGAGGGAAGGCCGGGCCATGAAGATTGCCCATGTCGCGCCACTGTACGAATCCGTGCCGCCAAGGCTCTACGGCGGCACCGAGCGCATTATTTCCTACCTGACCGAGGCGCTCGTCGACCTTGGCCACGAGGTGACGTTGTTCGCCAGCGGCGACACGAAAACCTCCGCCAAACTCGTGCCATGCCGCGAGCGGGCGCTGCGTCTCGATCCGCGTCCGCTGAAATCCGAGATCGCGGCGCATCTTTCGATGCTCGACGAGGTGAGGAAACGGGCCGACGATTTCGACGTCATTCACTTCCATCTCAGCCATTTCCTGCATTTTCCGTTCTTCCGCGACATGCCGCAGCGCACGGTGACGACGCCGCATGGCCGGTTGGATTACGCGGATCTCGCACAAGCCTATGACCGGTTCCCGCGCTTCCCGATGATTTCCATATCCCGCAGCCAGCGGGCACGGCTTGCCTCCGCGAACTGGCTGGCGACAATCCATCACGGGCTGCCCGTCAATCTCTACGAGCCCGATTTCGAGGCGGGCTCCGATGGCGGCTATCTTGCCTTTCTCGGCAGGATGTCGCGAGACAAGCGACCGGACAGGGCGATCGAGATCGCCCGCCGCACCGGCTTGAAACTCAAGCTCGCGGCCAAGATCGGTGAGGACGATCGCGCCTATTTCGAGGAAGTCGTCCAACCGCTGATCGATGGCGAACAGATCGAATATGTCGGCGAGATCAATGAGCAGCAGAAGACGGCGTTTCTCGGGAACGCAGCCGCCCTGCTTTTCCCGATCGATTGGCCGGAGCCGTTCGGCCTTGCCGTGATCGAGGCGATGGCGTGCGGGACGCCTGTGATGGCCTGGAGTTGCGGCGCCATGCCGGAGATCGTCGATCACGGCGTGACCGGTTTCGTCGTCGAGACCATAGAGGATGCCGTTGCCTCCATGCCGGCTCTCCTGCAACTCGACAGACGGCGTGTCAGGGCGGTGTTCGAGCGGCGCTTTTCAGCCCGCAGGATGGGGCAGGATTACGCCGCCGCTTATGCAGAGCTGGTCGACGCCGGCGGTCACGTCAAGGCCTCATAACGGAAGTGCCTTTCAGAATGAACAGGGACAGGCCTATTGACCATCAGCCCACTTGACGAGCGCACGCTCGATCCGGCGATCGCACTGGCGTCTCTCGATGAGACGGCGCCGCGGGAACCGCACAGGCTCTTCGCCCTCAAGCATGGCGACTGCTTTGTCGTCGCCGACGCCTATGGCGATATACGCGGCGTCGGGGACGGGTTCTTTCGCGACGACACGCGCGTGCTTTCCGAATTCCGCCTGACCGTCGGTGGGCGGTCGACATCGTTGCTGGGTGCGTCGCTCAGCCAGGACAATGTGCTGTTCACCACCAACCTGACCAATCTGCCGATTGAGAGCGCCGCTGGCCGCCAGATACCGCAAGGCGCTATTCATATCGAGCGCGTCAGGTTGCTGTGGGAGGAAAGGCTTTATGAGCGCATAACGCTGTCCAACTACAGCCGGGAGCATTCGACGATCCTGCTGTCGCTGCGTTTTGCCGCCGATTTTCGCGACATGTTCGAGGTCCGCGGCTCGACCCGCTCGAAGCGTGGAACGGCCCATACGGCTGTGATTGCCCAGAGCGCGGTTGTGCTTCGCTACGAAGGCCTGGACAAGGTGGTGCGCACATCCGCGATTTCATTTTCGCAGACGCCCGATCACCTGACCTCTGAGCGGGCGGATTTCGTCATCGCCGTCACCAAGCGCAGCAGTCAGACGCTGTACGTGGAAGTCGGCAACGAGACCGACGATCGCCCCGAAAGCCAGCGGTTTCGTGCTGCTGCCGCCCGTGCTCGTTTCGGCATGCGCGCCAAGCGACGGCATGGTGCGACGCTGCACAGTTCTGGCCGCGTTTTCAACGACTGGATGGCGCGGGCGCGCGCCGATGTCGCGCTGCTCACGACCGAACTGCCGACCGGGCCCTATCCCTATGCCGGCATTCCCTGGTTCTCCACCGCCTTCGGCCGGGACGGGGTGATTTCAGCCTTGCAGATGCTCTGGCTCAATCCTGGTCTGGCGCGGGGCGTGCTGGCGTTTCTCGCCCAGCACCAGGCGACCGAGACCTCGCCTTTCAGCGATTCCGAACCCGGCAAGATCATGCACGAGACCCGCAAGGGCGAGATGGTGGCACTCAGCGAGTTGCCGTTCGGCCGCTACTACGGCGGTGTCGACACGACGCCGCTCTATATCCATCTTGCCTGCGCCTATGCGGACCGCACGGGGGACATAGCCTTTATCGATACGCTGTGGCCATCGCTGTGCGCCGCGGCCGAGTGGATCGAAACGGCGAGCCGTTCGACGGGGTTCCTCACCTACCAGCGCGCTGCGGAATCCGGCCTTGCCAACCAGGGCTGGAAGGACAGTTTCGATTCCGTCTTTCACGCTGATGGCCGCATTCCGAAGGGGCCGATCGCCCTGGTCGAGGTGCAGGGCTATGTCTTCGCGGCGTTCCAGGGCCTGGCGAAACTGGCGCGGCTGCGCGGCGAAACGGAGCGGTCGGAGAGCTGGGAAATACGCGCCGACGCCATTCGCCAAAAAGTCGAGCGCCATTTCTGGATCGAAGACCTCGGCTATTATGCGCTGGCACTGGACGGCGAAGGCCAACCCTGCAAGGTGCGCACATCCAATGCCGGTCACCTGCTTTATGTCGGCCTTCCCAGTCCGGACCGGGCGCGCATGGTCGCCGACCAACTGCTGTCGGCTTCGTTCCATTCCGGCTGGGGACTGCGGACGCTGGCGGACGACGCGGTCTTCTTCAATCCGATGTCCTATCACAACGGGTCCATCTGGCCGCACGACACCGCGATCTGCGCCACCGGACTGGCGCGATACGGCAACCGCGACAGCGTGGTGCGGCTGATGAGTGGAACCTTCGGATCCGCCGTTCATTTCAACATGCGGCTGCCCGAACTGTTTTGCGGCTTCACGCGCGCGGCCGGCGAAGCACCGATTGCCTATCCGGTGGCTTGCCTGCCGCAAGCCTGGTCCGCCGGCTCGGCCTTCATGCTCATGCAATCGTGCCTCGGCCTTCAGATCGATGGCTGGACAGGCGAGATCCATGTGACCCGGCCGCGCCTGCCTATCGGCATCGATAGCCTCGTCATTCGCCATCTTTCGGTAGGGCAGGCGTCGGTGGACCTGACATTCCAGCGCGTCGGGGACCGTGTCGGCGCCTTCCTTGCCGAACCGCATGAGGGGCTGGTGCCTCTGGTGGTCAGGAGCTGAAAAATCGGAACCATCCCGCACCACAGGCGTTGGACCACCAGACTATGGGTGCCGGAACTCCCAGTCAACGAAGACGCTGCGGTATCCCATTGAAAGGTAATCGGTTTCAATGTCCGACGACAGTTCGTATCTGGTTGTTCCTTCATTCGCATTATGGCTCTTCACCCTTGCAGCTGTCGGCGTCCTGGTCATCGCGCTGGTGACGATGGTGGTGCGGGCGCGCAGGGGCGCGCGGATTGCCGCCGTGGGGGCCAGCCCCGCTCACAGCTCACTGCCGGAATTCGAGAAGAACGGTCAGTCGGCCGTTGCCGCGCTGGTGCAATGGTCACCCGAAACGCTGCGTCACATCCTGGCAACCGAATTGCCCGATGCCCAGGTGATCGTCGTTTCAAATCGTGAGCCGTACATCCACAACCGCGAGGGCGACGACATCCAGCTGGTCGTACCCGCCAGCGGGCTCGTCTCCGCCCTGGAGCCGATCACGCGCGCCTGTGCGGGCACGTGGATCGCCTATGGCGGCGGTTCGGCCGACGCGCTGGTGGTCGACAAGAACGACCGGATCGAGGTGCCGCCTGACAATCCTTCCTACACGCTGCGCCGCGTCTGGCTGAGCGAGGAGGAGCAGCAAGGTTATTATCTCGGCTTTGCCAATGAGGGCCTGTGGCCGCTTTGCCATATCGCCTTCACCCGGCCGATATTCCGCGCCTCGGATTGGGAAGCCTATGAGGCGGTCAATCGCAAATTCGCCGACACCGTTGTCGCGGAAGCACGTAACGAGCGGCCGATCGTGCTGGTCCAGGATTACCATTTCGCGCTGTTGCCGCGGATGATCCGCGAGCGCCTGCCGGAGGCGATCATCATCACCTTCTGGCACATTCCATGGCCGAATTCGGAAGTGTTCAGCATCTGCCCGTGGCGCGAGAAGATTCTCGAGGGCCTGCTCGGCAGTTCGATCGTCGGCTTCCACACCCAGTTCCATTGCAACAACTTCATCGACAGCGTCGACCGTTTCCTGGAAAGCAGGATCGAGCGCGAGGATTCGGCCATTTCCTATGGCGGCGAGATCAGCCTGGTGCACGCCTATCCGATTTCAATCGAGTGGTCGCCGCCGCACCTGGACAAACTGCCAGATGTCGCGCAATGCCGTCGGCAGGTTCGCGAGAAATTCGGCCTGGCCGAACATGTCAAGCTGTGCGTGGGCGTTGAGCGTCTCGACTACACCAAGGGCATCCTCGATCGCTTCAACGCACTCGATGAACTGCTGACGCTTCACCCGGAATGGATCGGCAAGGTGGCGCTCTTGCAGATCGCGGCGCCCAGCCGCGGCACTCTGCCTGCCTATCAACAATTGTACGAGGAGTGCCTGCTCCATGCCGAGGATCTCAACCAGCGCTATGGCCGCGAAGGCTACACCCCCGTCCTGATGGTGACGGAACATCACTCGCAGCTGCAGGTCTACGAAATCTACCGTGCCGCCGACGTCTGCATGGTCACCAGCCTGCATGACGGCATGAACCTGGTTGCCAAGGAGTTTGTCGCGGCGCGCGAGGATGAACAGGGTGTGCTGCTGCTCAGCATGTTCGCCGGAGCCTCGAAGGAGCTGCTGGAAGCCCTGATCGTCAATCCCTATGACGCGGCAATGATGGGCGACGCCTTGCTGCAGGCCTTGACCATGTCCGAGGAGGAGCAACGCCAGCGCATGCGACGCATGCGCGAGATCGTGCGCGAAAACAATGTCTACAGGTGGGCGGGCAGCATGCTTCTCGATGCCGCGCGCTTGCGCAAGCGTGACGCGGTCGATCGTGCCGTGGGTGCTTCTCCAGCGGCCCCTGCCAACGTTATATCGCTGCTCGATCGCAGACGCGTGGCGGCGCTGTGATGTCGATATTGCCAAACCCGCCGGAACCCGTTGTCCCGCAAGGGCCATGGACCCTGTTCCTCGATATCGATGGCACGCTTCTCGAACATGCCGCGCATCCCGATGCGGTGGTCGTCAGTGAGGAGTTGCGCATGCTGTTGACACGGCTTGAATCGCAATTGGACGGAGCGCTTGCGTTCATCACCGGACGGTCGATCGCCGCCGTCGACCATCTCTTCCAACCTCTCAGATTGCGCGCCGCCGGGCTTTATGGCCTCGAGCACAGGCTGGCGCGCGATGGTGCGGTCGAAGCCGCCGTCGAACCGGCTGACATTGCCGCACTTGCCGACGAAATCGCGACGGAACTGGACAATGCGGATGTCTATATCGAACGCAAGGGACCGATCCTGGCCATTCATACACGCGCGGCGCCGCATTTGTTGCAGCGCGCGACGGAGTTGGTCGAACAGGCACTGGACAGGTTGCCCGCAGGCTATCGGGTCTTGGCGGGCAACGCCGGCGTGGAACTGATGCCGCTGGAGGCGGCGAAGGGAGCAGCGATCCGACGCTTCATGCAAATTCCGGCTTTCAGGGGACGGCGCCCGGTGTTCCTCGGTGACGATACGTCAGACGAGAACGGGTTCGAGGTCGTCAACGAATTGGACGGCATCTCGGTTCGCATAAAGCCATACGGATCGACAGCGGCACCTTTTGCGCTGGCCGGCGTGGATGCGGCCTTGGCCTGGCTGGACGGGATGAGTAGACGCGAGACCGCGGCCACGCTGGCCGCAATGGCCAAATGAACCGGATTGCACCCAAGCCATTCACGCGCATGGAAGGAGTTTGCAATGATCCAACTGACCAGCCTCATCCGGGAAATCATGCCCGCCTGGCTTCGGCGACGCTCCGAGCCGCATAGCGGTGATGCCAAGACGGCAGTTGAGCCGTTGCGTCCCGAGGACGCCGATGCAGTCTGGCGCAAGGCTGTCGAGAAGGATTTGTTTGGAGCCAACACACCGGACTACGCCGAGATCGGGGAGAAGGACCCCAAACGCCATTGAGCTGCGGTTAGCTTTCCCCGAAAACCAGCGAGACATTGCCGCCGGCATGGCGTTCGAGCCGGCCGGCAAGGTCGAGTTCCAAAAGCACCATGAAGACCTGGGCCGGATGCAGGCCGGTGTGGCGGATGATCTCGTCGACCGGCACTGGCGTCGGACCGAGCGCTTCGATCACCTTGGCACGGTCGCTCTCGCCGGGTGGCGGCGTGGCCGAGAAATCCGGCGGGTCGTCGAATGGCGGCACGTCAGGCGCCCGCATGCCGGTCAGCGGCGCGATCGCTCTTGAAATATCAGAGGCTTCGGTGACCAGCGTCGCGCCGTCCTTGAGCAGGCCGTTGGTGCCGGCCGCGCGTGGGTCCAGCGGCGAGCCAGGAACGGCAAAGACCAGCCGGCCCATTTCGCCGGCAAGCCTGGCGCTGATCAGCGAGCCCGAGCGCTGCGCTGCCTCGACCACCACCAGCCCAAGGGCAGCACCTGCGACAAGGCGGTTGCGCCGCGGAAAATCCTGGGCGCGCGGCTGCCAGCCGAACGGCATTTCCGAGATGACAGCGCCACGCTCGGCGATTTCCGCGCACAGGCCGGCATTTTCAGGCGGGTAGGGCAGATCAAGCCCTCCGGCCAACACCCCGATCGTGCCGGTCGCCAGGCTGCCTTGATGCGCCGCCGTGTCGATACCGCGCGCCAGGCCGGAGACGATGCCATAACCGTCGCCGCCAAGATCGGCCGCCAGCATGCGTGCCATCTTGATACCGGCCAGGGATGCGTTGCGGGCGCCGACGATGGCAACGCCCGGCAGCCGGAAGACAGAGGCATTGCCTTTCACCGCGAGCAGTGGCGGCGGATTATCCATGCTTCTCAGCAAAGGCGGATAGTCCGGTTCCCCGATGCCGACAAAACGCGCGCCAGCCCGGCGGGCTGCCTCGAGTTCGGCCTCGGCTTCGGCGATGGAGGGAATGCGAGCGATCCGGCTGGCGCCACCGGAAATCATCAGTTCCGGCAGGATTTCCAACGCCACCTCGGCGGACCCGAAGCGGTTGATCAGGTCGCGAAAGGAAGCGGGGCCGACATTCTGGGTGCGGATCAGCCGCAGCCAGCTCAGCCGCTGCCGGTCGCTGAGGCGCGGCCCGGCGGCCGGCTCGCTCATCCCTTGGCTCCGATCTTGCCCTCGGTGCCGGCAAGCAGCCGCGAAATGTTCGCCCTATGCTTCATGAAGACGATGATGCTCATCACCACGAACAGGACGGGTATTTGCGGTGTGCTCATAAAATACAGAGCAATCGGCACGACGACGGCTGCCGTCAGCGCTGCCAGCGAGGAGAAGCGGAACAGGAAAGCCATCACCAGCCAGACGACGGCGAAAATCAGCGCCACCTGCCAGGCAAGGCCGATCAGCACGCCGAGATAGGTGGCGACGCCCTTGCCGCCCTTGAAACCCAGCCAGACCGGGAAGAGATGACCGAGAAAGGCGCCAAGACCGGCCCAGACGGCTGTTTCTGGTGCGAAATGGCCAGCAATCAGAACGGCGGCGGTTCCCTTCAGCGCGTCGAGCAGCAGCGTCGCGGCGGCCAGGCCCTTGTTGCCGGTTCGCAGCACATTGGTGGCGCCGATGTTGCCCGAGCCGATCTTGCGCACGTCACCAAGGCCGGCGGCCCGCGTCAGCAGCAGCCCGAAGGGAATCGAGCCTAAGAGGTAGCCGAACACAAGTGCTGGGATGATGCCGTAATTCATTGTTTCCCCCCGTATTTTCTTATGTCACCGGCTTGGCTTGCGTTCAAGCCAAGGCGATGACGAACGAGTCACCGATCAGGGGCCCTTCGCCTGGCGCTCTATGGACGATTCGCCAACCGCAGCCCTCAACCAGACGGGCAAGGAAATCAGGATTGTAAAAGCACATGCCGCCGTTCCTGTCCGGGCTCCTGTCTTCGAACTCGGCGATCCCGGCATCCAGAAAGCAAGTGAAAAGAAGGCGGCCCTGAGTTGCCGTGTGGCGGCGCAGGAGGGTGAAGATGAACGCCGCGTCATCGGGATTCTGGTGGGTGATCACAGAAAATAGCGAGACGACGTCAAAGGCGCGCAAGGGCAGCGGAAGTTCCGTCTCATTGGAGAGTGGGCGCCCTTTCGGGTTATAGAGCGGATGGTGCGCGTCCAGAAGGACATAGGAGAAACGGGGATCGCGTACGGTGGAGCGCAGGAAGTCGATCATCTCCGCGAAGCAGTCGACGCCAGTGTAGGATTGGATCGGAATCCTGCGATTTAGGATAGCCTGGGTGAACCGGACGCCGCAGCCGAAGTCGAGCAGCCGGCTGGCTGCGAGAGTCTTCAATCCGATCTGCTGCCGCAGCCTCTCCAGCAGCCAGGCACCGCTATCCTCCGGCGGCATCAGGGAACTCACCTTCTGGAATTCCGGTTGAACTTCTGTGTGACGATGATCTTCGGCGCGGGACGAAGGCGACGCCAGATCGACTGCAGCCAGGAAGGATGATGCGATCTCATGGCAAAGGCTCTCGGAAGAGTGGGTGGATGACAGTTCACCGTACCGCGAAACCAGAGTGCTGCGAAGATTGGCTGGTCGGCAGGATTAAGCTGAAAATACTGTGCGGCCCGCCACCAGCGTTTGCAAGACCTTGCCTTGCAGGCGCGCGCCTTCGAAGCAGGTGTTTTTCGAGCGCGAGCGAATGCCGCTTTCGCTGACGATCCAGGGCTCATCGAGATCGACAAGTGCAAGGTCCGCAATGGCGCCGGGCTTCAGCGTGCCGCCGGGCAGGCCGAACAGCTTTGCCGGCGCGGTGGACAGCGTTTCGACCAGTCGCAGCAGGGTCACGTCGCCATTGTGGTAGAGCCGCAAGGCCGCGCCGAGCAGCGTTTCGAGGCCGATGGCGCCGGCCGCGGCGTCGGCGAAGGGCAGGCGCTTGGTGTCGACATCCTGCGGATCGTGCGAGGAGACGATGATGTCCACCGTGCCGTCCCTGACTGCCTCGATCATCGCCAGCCGGTCTTCCTCGGCGCGCAACGGCGGCGTCAGGCGGAAGAAGGTGCGGTATTCGCCGACATCGTTTTCATTGAGCGACAGATTGTGGATCGACACGCCTGACGTCACTGCCGCGCCATCGGCTTTCGCGCGCGTCACGGCGTTTGCCGCCATCGCCGTCGAAATCTTCGCTGCGTGATAGGAGCCGCGCGTCAGCCGCGCCAACGCAAGGTCGCGCTCGAGCGGGATCGATTCAGCTTCACGCGGAATGCCGGAGAGGCCAAGCCAGCTGGCGTACAGACCTTCATTCATGACGCCGGATGAACCGAGGTCGGCATCCTGCGTTTCATGCACGATGGTGGCGCCGAAATCGCGGGCATAGGTCAGCGCGCGGCGCATCACCAGTGAGTTGGAAATGGTGTGACGGCCATCGGTGAAGGCAACGGCGCCGGCCTCGCGCAACAGGCCGAACTCAGTCATCTCGCGGCCATCGAGCCCCTTGGTGATCGCCGCCGCAGGGAAGACGTTGACGATCGCTGTGTCCTTGGCGGTGCGCAGCACGAACTCGACCAGCGCGACATTGTCGATCACCGGGTCGGTGTCGGGCATCATGACGACGGAGGTGACGCCGCCGGCCGCCGCGGCAACGCTCGCCGAAGCGATGGTTTCGCGATGCTCGCCGCCTGGTTCACCGATGAAGACGCGGCCGTCGATCAGGCCGGGAATGATGGCCTTACCAGCACAGTCGATAACGGTGGCGCCCTCAGGCGCGCCCTGGTTCAGCGCCGCCTTGCCGGCGGCAACGATCTTGCGGCCCTCGACAATGACGGAGCCAACTTCGTCGATGCCGCGCGAGGGGTCGACAATGCGGGCGCGTTCAAAGACCATTATGCTCATGCGCCGCGCCCTTCCTGGTTGTGGCCCTCTTGATTACGACGGGGGTCGAGCAGCGCTTCCATCACCGCCATGCGCACGGCGACGCCCATCTCCACCTGTTCCTGGATGACGCTTTGCGGACCGTCGGCGATTTCCGAGGCGATTTCGACGCCGCGGTTCATCGGGCCGGGATGCATCACCATCGCGTCGTCCTTGGCGGCCTTCAGCTTTTCGGCGTCGAGGCCGAAATAGCGGAAATATTCGCGCACCGAAGGCACGAAGGCGCCTTCCATCCGCTCGCGCTGCAGCCGCAGCATCATCACCACGTCGGCGTCCTTGAGGCCCTCGGCCATCGAGCGGGTGACGATGACGCCCATTTTCTCGATACCGGACGGCAGCAGCGTCGAAGGCGCCACCACCCGCACCTGTGCACCAAGCGCGTTGAGAAGCATGATGTTGGAGCGCGCCACGCGCGAATGCAGGATGTCGCCGCAGATCGCCACGATCAGCTTCGACAGCGGACCCTTGGCGCGGCGGATGGTCAGCGCGTCAAGCAGCGCCTGCGTCGGGTGTTCATGCGCGCCGTCGCCGGCGTTGACGACGGAGCAGCCGACCTTTTGGGCCAGAAGTGCCGCGGCACCCGCCGACTGATGGCGGATGATCAGGATGTCGGGCCGCATGGCGTTGAGCGTCATCGCGGTGTCGATGAGCGTCTCGCCCTTCTTCACCGAAGAACTCGCCACCGACATGTTCATGACGTCGGCGCCGAGCCGCTTTCCGGCCAGCTCGAACGAGGACTGCGTGCGGGTCGAGGCTTCGTAGAAGAGGTTGATCTGGGTGCGCCCGCGCAGCGTCGAGGTTTTCTTCTCGGACTGCCGCGAAATCGCGACGGCCCGATCCGCCCTGTCGAGCAAAAGCTCGATGTCGGCCGGCGAAAGATCGCTGATGCCCAGAAGATGGCGGTGAGGATAGAGTGGCAGGGACGAAGCGTCGGTCATCTCAAGGCGCTGCTATAGGGTGCGGATTTCGCGCCCGCAAGCACCCGCTTTGGATTGGCGCCGTTCTCCCCGGTATTTTCGTCGCGCGCGCGGCAACGCTTGGCTATATCTACCCAATGGCCCCGGATTCGTGGCTTTCCGACGATAAGGACGAATTGTGACCGACGACGTGACGAACCAGCCGCCGCCGCTGACGGGCGGCAACGCCTGGCGAGGCGATCCGTTGCTGATCCAGCTTGCCGAACGGTTTTCCGACCCGGTGCGCAAGGACCTCGACGGGCTCGGCCGTTTTGTCCTGACGCAGGAAGCGCAGGAACTGGCGCGCCTGGCCAATGTCGAGACGCCGAAACTCAGGACGCATGATCGCCAGGGACGGCGCATCGACCTGGTCGAGTTCCATCCTGCCTATCACGCCTTGATGCGCCGCTCGGTGGCCAACGGGCTGCATTCCTCGGTCTGGGAAAACGGCGACGCCGAGATCGGCCGCCGCCACCAGGTCCGAGCCGCCCGTTTCTACCTGACCGCCGAGCTCGAGACCGGGCATCTTTGCCCCATCACCATGACCAGCGCTTCGCTGGCGGCGTTGATGGCCAGCCCGAAACTGTTTCGTGAATGGGCGCCGCGGGTCACGACACGCAAATACGACCAGAGCCAGAAGCCGCCGGTCGAGAAGACCGGGCTGACGCTCGGCATGGGCATGACCGAGAAACAGGGCGGCACGGATGTGCGCGCCAATGTGACCAGGGCCGAACGCGCCGGCAGCGGGTTCTATCGCCTGACCGGGCACAAATGGTTCATGTCGGCGCCGATGTCGGACGCCTTCCTCGTTCTGGCGCAGGCACCGGAGGGACTGTCCTGCTTCCTCGTACCGCGCGTTCTCGGCGACGGCTCGGGCAATGGCTTCCGCTTCCAGCGGCTGAAGGACAAGCTCGGCAACCGCTCCAACGCGTCTTCCGAGGTCGAGTTCGTCAACGCCATCGGCGAGATGGTCGGCGAACCCGGCGCCGGCGTGAAGACGATCATGGACATGGTGACCTTGACCCGGCTCGATTGCGCCGTGGCATCGTCGGCGATCATGCGGGCAGGGCTGGCGGAAGCGGTTCATCACGCCCGCCATCGCCAGGTGTTCGGCTCGACCTTGATCGAGCAGCCGCTGATGCAGCGGGTATTGGCCGACATGGCGCTCGATGTTGCCGCTGCCACGGCTCTGTCGTTCCGGCTGGCGCGATCCTTCGACGAGGCGGCGAGCGATCGCGGTGAGGCGGCGTTTGCCCGCGCCATGACGCCGGTTGTCAAATACTGGGTGTGCAAGATCGCGCCGCCGCTGCTCTACGAGGCGATGGAGTGCCTCGGCGGCAACGGCTATGTCGAGGAAGCGCCGCTCGCCCGTTATTATCGTGAGGCCCCGGTCAATGCGATCTGGGAAGGGTCGGGCAATGTCATGGCGCTCGATGTGCTGCGCGTGCTTGGCCGGGCGCCGGGCCTATTCGAAGAGGTGCTGGCCGGCATCGACCGTGACCTCGGTGCCGGCGGGCGCGGCACGATCGGCGTGCTGAAGGCGGCGATGCAGGTGGCTTCGACCGACGAGGGCTCGGCACGCCTGCTGACCGAACAGCTGGCGTTGTCGGCGGCCGCGGCGGAACTGCGGCGGCTCGGGGCAGGGCGGATCGCCGATGCCTTCGTCGAGACGCGCCTGGCCGGCCAGTGGCGCAACACTTATGGCATGATCGATTCGCGCCACGACGCGCGCATGATCATCGACACGCTCTATCCGCCGGTGAACTGAGCCGAGATCGGGTGCATCGAACGTATCCGAGGGGACTATGGCGTGCCCTGTGGATCGCCGTTAACCTTAACAAATGGTTTCCGTTGCGGCGGCGAGCGGCAAAGCCCACTGTCATTCCTGCCGAAGCAGGAACCACGATGCGACACGTATTGACCTCTTTTCTGTCTGTGCACTGGGCGATCGTTTTCGCCCTGCTGGCGCTGATCTGCATCGATGGAGACCGCGGTGTCACGGCAGCCCTCGGCGTACTCGGTGTGACCGTCGAGAGCGCCCGCTTCGTCAATCTGGAAAACATCGTCGTTGTCGCGCCGCTGGCGATCGCCTTGCTGGTCGTGTCGGTGCTGTTCTTTTGGGCCTTTGTCGATACGCTGATCAACGATGCGGCCAGCCCGGGCGCCGACAGCGTCGTTCGCATCGCCTTCATTTCCGCTTCCGGTGTGCTGTCGATGATCCTGATCGGCGGCGCTGCGCAAGGCATCAACGGGCTGTTCATGGTCGTCGCTGTGCAACTCGCCGCGCTTCTGGTCTCTTATGTCGCGATGCTTGCCGAGCGGCGCTCGGCAGCGGTGTCGGAGGACGCTGCTTTCCACGCCACGGCGCACAACATGGCGAAGGCGGCGGCCCACAATTCGCTGCTCTCCATGATATCAGGCCGGACCAGCCCCAACCGGACCGGCCCTAAAGCGAAGGGAGGCCGCTGATGCGCTACATCTTCGCATTTTGGGCGGCTCCGATGGCGCTGTTCTGGGGATGGTTCTATCTGTCGGCCAATGACATGAATTTCGGTTACGTGATGCTCAGCCGGCAGATGCACGACTTCTTCTTCCAGCTCTATGGCCAGATGCTAGGCATCGATCCGACGATCATCCCCGGCATGGTGGCGAAGACGTGCATCTTCGACGGATTTCTGCTGATGGCGCTGTGGGCGTTCCGCCGTCGCCGCGAAATCGCCGGCTGGCTTAAACAGCGCTGGGAGGGTCCGGTTCCGTTCGAACGGATGCAGCGAGCGACTGAAGCCGGTCCAAAACTCCCTGCAGAATAAAGGCGCGGCCGCCGAATCGATCTTGCCGGCGCGTTTGGCGCGCGAGAAATCCATTTCGATCAGCGTCCTTTCGGCCGCCACCGTCGACAGCCGTTCGTCCCAGAACACGAAGGGCAGGTCGCTCAGCTGCGCCATGTTGCGTACGAAGGCGCGTGATTTCTGCGCACGCGGACCTTCCGACCCATCCATGTTGATCGGCAGCCCGATCACCACAGCGCCGACATTCTCCTTCGCTAGCAAGGCCAGAAGCACGGCGGCATCGAGCGAGAATTTCCTGCGCATGATGACCGGGCGCGGATGCGCGAAGGCGAATCCCCGGTCGGAAACCGACACGCCGATTGTCTTGTCGCCGAGATCGAGCCCCGCCAGCGTCCTGCCATCGGCGAGCCGTGCCGGCAATTGCTCAATCGTGATGACAGCCAACGGTTTTCCCTCGTCTTTTTCAGCGGCACGCGTCCTTCCGGAGGCGCGGCGGACACTATACCCTTTGATCTCGGGGCCATCGGCGTTCTATCCTCTGGCCCGGCAAAAATCGAGGAATGCATTGCATGAAACTGACCTGGTACGGCCATTCGGCCTTCCGTATCGAAACCGGCGACGCCAAGATCCTCATCGACCCCTATCTGATCGGCAATCCGTCCTGGACGGGCGGCTGGGAAGGGCCGGCCGAAGGGATTACGCATGTCCTGCTGACACACGGACATAACGACCACATCAGCGGCGCGCTGGAAGTGCTCGGCAAAAGCGGCGCCCAGTTGGTCGCCAATTTCGAGATCTGCATGTATCTGGTCGGCAAGGGCGCCGACGGCAGCAAGATCAATCCCGGCAACATCGGCGGCACGGTCGATTGCGGTGGCTTCACCACCACTTTCGTCCAGGCGCTGCACTCCTCCTCGTTTGGCGAAGACGGCGGCAGGAACGTCTATCTCGGCAATCCGGGTGGACTGGTGCTGCATTTCCCGGATGACCGGACGCTCTACCACATGGGCGATACCGACATCTTTTCCGACATGGCGCTGATCAATGAATTGCATGAGCCAAAGATCGGCATCGTGCCGATCGGCGACCGCTTCACCATGGGCGGCGCGGTGGCGGCACTTGCCTGCCGCCGTTTCTTCAAGTTCGACACGGTCGTCCCCTGCCACTTCGGCACGTTTCCGATGATCGATCCGACGCCTGAGAAATTCCAGGCCGGCCTGGAGGGATCCGGCGTGAAGGTCGCATTGACGAAAATCGGTGAAACGATAACGATCTAGAAACAGCCAAAGCGGAACAAATCCATGGCGTTGGGGCGATCTCTTTGTGTGTCGATGTTTGTCGCGGCATCGCCCGCGCTCGCCGCGGATGACTTCATCGAAGGCGTCTATCTGCAATCGGAGGAGCTTTGCACGCAGGCCAAAAAGGATACGCTGCAGACGCTGATCGACGCCGGCAACATTGTGTTGTCGGCGCACGGCCTGCAAGGCGTCGAATACAATTGCGAGTTCGTTCAGGTCAGCAAGGCGACACGCTCGCCAAGCTGGGCGGTGACGGCCATCTGCCAGGAGCCGGGCTATGTCTTTCCCGATGTGCTCTCGGTGACGCAAATGAACCCGACGCAGGTCGATCTCGTATCGGTCCGGCCGATCGATGACGAAAGCGAGGCGAGCGGTAACAGCGGCAGCTACTATCTGTGCGAGGGCGTTGTCCTGCCATGACCATGATGCAGCGCATCAAGTCGCTTTTTCGCCATGAGCGGCTGGTGTTCCCAAAACTGGAACTGCATGTCGCGCATGGCTGTAATCTCTCCTGCGAAAGCTGTTCGCACTACTCCAATCACGGGCATTCCGGCACCGTCTCGCTCGAGGAGGCAGACCGCTGGATGGGGCAGTGGAGCCGGCGCATAGACGTTGCCTGGTTCTCCATCCTGGGCGGAGAGCCCACCATCCATCCGGAGCTGCCTGCCTTTGTCGGGCTGGTCCGGCGGCATTGGTCGGGTGCCCGCATAGAGATCGTCAGCAACGGCTTTTTCCTGCACCGGCATCCGACATTGCCGGCAATTCTCGCCGCCGATGGCAACACCCAATTGAGTGTCTCGGTTCATCACGCCTCCGAGGAGTACCAGGAGAGATTGAAACCGGTCTTCGATCTGCTGGAGGCATGGCGCCGGGAACACGAGCTGTATATCCAGATCCGCCCATCAGACAAGAACTGGACCCGTCGCTACGAAGGCTTCGGCAGCTCCATGGCGCCGTTCGAGGATGGCGATCCTCGTGCCAGTTGGGAAGTCTGCCCGGCTCGCCAATGCAAGCAACTCCACGCCGGACAGATCTGGAAGTGTGCGCCTCTCGCCTATCTGCCGATGCAGAAGGCAAAATACCGGCTTTCCGACAAGTGGGATCCCTATCTGGCATATCGGCCGCTTGAGCCCGGCTGTTCCAATGCGGAATTGCGAGCCTTCGCCGCGCTGGAAGACGAGGGCGCGTGCGGCATGTGTTCGTCCAAGAAGCGATCGTTCGAGTTGCCCAACCCGCTACGCCGCCCCAAGGACCAGGTCAGTACGGCAGCCTAGTGCGATGCCTGGCACGATGCATGTTGCGCACCGCGCGCCGCGCCGCTATAGCCCGAACTGGTTTTCCCGAGGCAAAAAGTATGTCCGTTGATGTCAAGACTGTGAAGCGCGTCGCGCGTCTCGCCCGCATTGCGGTGAGCGAAGAGGATGCAGAACGCATGACCGGCGAACTGAACGCCATACTGGGCTTCGTCGAGCAGTTGAACGAGGTCGATGTCTCCGGCGTTGAGCCGATGACTTCGGTGACGCCGATGGAGATGAAGAAGCGCAGGGATGTCGTCACCGACGGCAACAAGGCGGCCGACATCGTCGCCAATGCGCCGGCGACCGAAGAGAATTTCTTCCTCGTGCCGAAGGTCGTGGAGTAAGGCGCCGATGGCCATCGAGATCGCCATCGAGACGCCGCTGCAGGACGATGTGCGTGGCCTGGTCCACGAACTCAACGAGACCTTGCTCGAACTGACTCCGCCGGAACATTGCTACCATCTGACGGTCGAGCAGATGGCCGGCCAGGACACCACCGTTTTCATCGCCCGCGACAACGGCATCGCCATTGGCTGTGGCGCGCTGAAGCGTCATGGTGACGCCATTGGCGAGGTCAAGCGCATGTATACGCGGCCTTCGCATCGCGGCCGCAAGATCGGCGCTCAGATCGTCAAGCGGGTCGAAGCGCTGGCGAAGCAGGAAGGACTGAAGCGGCTGGTGCTGGAGACGGGCGACCGTCATCCTGCCGCCTGGACCGTCTACGAACGTGCCGGGTTCTCGCGCTGCGGGCCGGTGCTGGATTATCCCGATTCCGAGTGGTCGGTGTTTTACGAAAAGAGCCTTTGATGAGCGACCTGACCCGACTGACGATTTCGCAGGCCCGTGCCAAGCTGCGCGGCAAGGAAATCACCGCGACCGAGATCACCGAGGCCTATCTCTCGGCGATCGATCGCGCCAATCCGGCGCTCAATGCCTATGTCGCGGTGACCGGCGACAAGGCACGCGACATGGCCAAGGCGTCCGACGCCAGGCTGGTCAAGGGCGAGGGTGGCGCGCTGGAAGGCATTCCGCTGGGGATCAAGGACCTGTTCGGCACCGAAGGCGTCCACACCCAGGCCTGCAGCCACGTGCTCGACGGCTTCAAGCCGCGCTACGAATCGACCGTGACCGCCAATCTGTGGGCCGACGGCGCGGTGATGCTCGGCAAGCTCAACATGGATGAGTTCGCCATGGGCTCGTCCAACGAGACCTCCTATTACGGCCCGGTCATCAACCCGTGGCGGCGCTCGCGCCTAGACACGGTGGTGATGCCGACGACACATCAGGGCGACGGCGGCTTCGTCTCGGCCGGCGGCACGAGGACCCAGCGCAGCCTGGACAATGCACAGCTGGTGCCGGGCGGTTCGTCCGGCGGCTCGGCAACCGCCGTTTCGGCCTTCCTGTGCGCCGGCGCGACAGCCACCGACACCGGCGGCTCGATCCGCCAGCCGGCCGCCTTCACCGGCACGGTCGGCATCAAGCCGACCTATGGCCGCTGTTCGCGTTGGGGCATCGTCGCCTTCGCTTCGTCGCTCGACCAGGCCGGGCCGATTGCGCGCGACGTGCGCGATGCCGCTATCCTGCTCAAATCCATGGCCTCGGTCGATCCGAAGGACACGACTTCGGTCGACCGGCCGGTGCCGGACTATGAGGCGGCGATCGGCAAGCCGATCAAGGGCATGAAGGTAGGCATCCCGAAGGAGTATCGTGTCGACGGCATGCCCGAAGAGATCGAGGCGCTGTGGCAGAAGGGCATTGCCTGGCTCAGGGATGCCGGCGCCGAGATCGTCGATATCTCCTTGCCGCATACGAAATACGCGCTGCCGGCCTATTACATCGTGGCGCCTGCGGAGGCATCGTCCAACCTGGCGCGCTATGACGGCGTCCGCTACGGCCTGCGCGTGCCGGGCAAGGACATTGTCGAGATGTATGAGAAGACCCGCGCCGCCGGCTTTGGCCGCGAAGTCAAGCGCCGCATCATGATCGGCACTTATGTTCTGTCGGCCGGCTATTACGACGCCTACTATCTGCAGGCGCAGAAGGTGCGCAATTTGATCAAGCGCGACTTCGAGAACGTCTTCGCCGCCGGCGTCGACGTTATCCTGACCCCGGCGACGCCGTCCGCCGCCTTCGGCATCGCCGACGAGGATATGGCCGCCGATCCGGTCAAGATGTACCTCAACGACATTTTCACGGTCACCGTGAACATGGCCGGCCTGCCGGGCATCGCCGTGCCCGCCGGCCTCGATCCCAAGGGCCTGCCGCTTGGGCTGCAGCTTATCGGCAGGCCGTTCGAGGAAGAAACGCTGTTCCAGACGGCTGCCATCATCGAGCAGGCGGCCGGCACATTTCAGCCGGAAAAGTGGTGGTAAGAGGTCGCTCGTCCAGCGTATGACCTCGAAAATCGAAATCGATTTTCGAGGGGGATTATACGCAAAATCAAAGTGTTACAGCGTCCTTGGTGCACCAAAGGCCCACGTGGCGCTGTAATGGGGTGAGGCGATGTTCTTCCTTCTTTCCAAGGTCTTCTGGTTCTTCCTCCAGCCACTCAACCTGACGATCTTTCTGCTCCTGGCGGGGCTGATTGCCGGGCTGATCGGCCGGCGGCGGTTGGCCGTCACCGGCAGCGTTCTCGCCTTCCTGATTCTGGCGCTTTCGACCTGGACGTCGCTTGGCGCGATGATGCTCAACCCGCTCGAGGAGCGCTTTCCGCGCCCGCCACTGCCACAAAAGGTCGACGGCATCGTCGTGCTCGGCGGCGGCTTCGAGGGTGCCATCAACTTAGCGCGTGGCGGCTACGAATTGGGCAGCAGCGGCGACCGCATGGTCGAGACCGCAATCCTCGCCCGGCGCTTTCCACAGGCCAAGGTGGTTATATCAGGCGGACACGGCGCGTTTTTCATCGACGCCGAGGGGGACGCCGACACCGCGTCCCGCCTGCTCGTTCCGCTTGGTGTATCGGCCGATCGTCTTGTGCTCGAGGACAAGTCACGCAACACCTACGAAAATGCGGTTTTCAGCCGTGAGCTTGTCGAACCGAAGCCGGGCGAGACCTGGCTTCTGGTGACCTCCGCCTTCCACATGCCACGAGCCAAGGCGCTTTTCGATAAGGCTGGTTTTCCAACCGTTCCATGGCCGGTCGACTATCACACGTCTGGCAAGGAAGGTGTCGGTTTGTTTCGCGACAATGCGATCGATTCCGTGCAAAACACCACTATGGCGCTCCGCGAATGGATCGGGCTTTTCGCCTATTGGCTTTCCGGCCGCATCGATCAGCCGTTTCCAGCACCTGGCGGCTGACCGATGACGGCGCGCCGCGCCGCCGAGAAGAACTGGCGTCGCACCAGCACGGCCAGCAGCAGAAGCGTCGACAGCACGAACACCATCGGATCGACGAACCAGCCGAGATAACCGATCGAGAAGAACACGCCGCGCAGGCCGGAGTTGAAATGCTTGCCGGCGAGCATGTTCATCTGCGTCGCGCGCCAGACCGCCGTTTGCGTGACCGGATTGCGCGAGGCTTCGCCGTGCGGGATCGGCACGGCGCCGATCAGGATCGAGCAATAGTTGAACAGCCGGTAGGCCCAGCCGAATTTGAAGAAGGAAAAGGCCAGGATCAGCACCAGCCCCAGCACCTTGATCTGAAAGGCCGGGCGCGACGGCGCGCCGCCGAGCGGCAGGTTGCTCAGCACTTCAAGCACCCGGTCGGACGCACCGAGCAAGGCAAAGCAGCCGCCGAGCGCGATCAGCGAACTCGAGGCGAAGAAGGCGGTTCCCTGCTGCAGGCCGCTCATGATGGCGGTGTCGACGATGCGGATCTCGCGCTCGGCCATGGTGCGCATCCAGGCTTCGCGCTGCGCATTCATCGCCGTCGTCAGCGACACCCGGCTGACCAGCCTGCCGTCGGAAGCGAGGGTGTGCAGAACCCAGGCGAGGAGGAAAAGGCCCAGCGCCGCGAGATCGGCCGTCGACAAATAGGAGGAATTGCCCATGCTCTGTTCTTACCCTGGCTTCTTATGTCAGCAAGGGTTCGGCGGCTTGCATTTGCAAGGCTTCGACGACCATGTCTGTCCTGGTGACCCATCCCAGGGCGTTCTCGAAATTCCACAATGTCGATTGGCGATTGAAGTCCGGACCGGAATGGTTGATCGCGTCCTCGATCAGGATGGGCCAGAATTCCAGCATGTAGGCGTCGCGCGCGGTCGCATCGACGCAGATGTTGGTGGCGACCCCGGTGAACAGGAGATAGCGGATTTCCCGGGCACGCAGATACGCTTCCAGGCCGGTGTTGCAAAAGCCGCTGTAGCGCGACTTGCGGATGACCTGGTCGCCGGGCTCGGGCTTCAATGCGTCGACGATCCGCCAATCCCAACTGTCGTCGATCAACAGCCTGCCGCGCAGCTCCGGGCGCTCACGCATCAGCACCATGCCCAATTCCTTTTGATAGTTCGGCGAGGAGGGGTCTCCCGCGTCGCTGAGGTCAGGCCGGTAGGACATCTGGAGGTAAATCACCGGCACGCCGTTCTCGCGGGCCACGCCAAGCAGGCGCTTGTTGGCCTCGATGGCCGGCGCCGCGCCCGAAATGTCGATGCCCGCGAGGTCGAACATGCCGCCCGCCGAGACAAAGGCGTTCTGCATGTCGACGACGACCACGGCGGTCTTCTTAGGGTCGATATGCACTGGTTTCGGCCTGGCATTCAACACGAGCATCATGTCCCCCTCCGCAACCGCAAACCGCGCTGGTGCGTCACGCAAAGAATAGCCGCGCCCCGACGGTCCGGCAATCAATGTCGCTGCCGGAGCAAACAAGGTCGGCAGGTGCTGCGCCGCGATTGTCAAAAGAGCGGAAACATCGCGGGAATTCCTATATGTAGTCCTCGACGTGACTCCAGGAGACAGCGTGTTCCTTTCGGTTTTCGACCTGTTCAAGATCGGTATCGGCCCCTCCAGCTCGCACACGATGGGGCCGATGACGGCGGCCGCCCGTTTCCTCGACGAAGTCCTCAATGGCGACTGGCCGCGACCGGCCGGTGTCGCGGTGGATCGCGTCGGCGCTAGCCTGCACGGGTCGCTCGCCTATACCGGCATTGGCCATGGCTCGGATCGCGCAGTGGTGCTTGGTCTTGCCGGCCTGACGCCGCAGACCGTCGACCCGGATCGGGCCGATGGCGTCGCCGCGCGCATTGCCTTGGAAAAGCGGCTCACGCCGCCGGGCCATCCATCCTATCGCTTTGACCCGGCCGCCGATCTGGTGCTCGACCGCAAGACACCGCTCACCGGTCACGCCAACGGCATGGCGTTCTATGCCTACGATGCCGGTGACCGCCTGCTGCTCAAGCGCATCTACTATTCGATCGGCGGCGGCTTCGTGGTTTCGGAAGAAGAGCTGCAGCGGATGAAGGCCAAGGGCTCGGTCACGACCGAAGGCAAGAAGGTGCCGTATCCCTTCAAGAACGCCGTTGAGATGCTGAAGATGGCGGACAAGAGCGGCCTTTCCATTGCCGAGATGAAGCGCGTCAACGAGGAAACCCAGATGTCGCGCGAGGAGCTCGACGCCGGCCTTGACGCCATCTGGGGTGCCATGAAGAGCTGCATCGACCGCGGCCTGTCGCAGGACGGCATCATGCCGGGCGGGTTGAAGGTGCGCCGCCGGGCACGGCAACTCCACGACAAGCTGCAGGAACAGTGGCAGCAGAACCGGCCAAATCCGCTGCTCGCCAATGACTGGCTGTCGATCTATGCCATGGCGGTCAATGAGGAGAATGCCGCCGGCGGCCGCGTTGTCACCGCGCCGACCAATGGGGCCGCCGGCACGCTGCCTGCGGTGCTGCGCTACTGGCTGCATTTCCACCCCGAGGCTGATCAGCCCAGCATCCGCGACTTCCTGCTGACGGCGGCCGCCGTCGGCGGCATCATCAAGACCAATGCCTCGATTTCGGGCGCCGAGGTCGGCTGCCAGGGCGAGGTCGGTTCCGCCTCGGCGATGGCGCGGCCGGCCTGTGCGCCGTTATGGGCGGCACGCCCATGCAGGTCGAGAATGCCGCCGAGATCGCCCTCGAACACCATCTCGGCATGACCTGCGATCCGGTGGGCGGGCTGGTCCAGGTGCCGTGCATCGAGCGCAATGCACTCGGCGCGGTCAAGGCGGTAACGGCCGCCTCACTGGCAATCAAGGGCGACGGCGTCCACTTCGTGCCTCTCGACGCGGCGATCGAGACCATGCGCCAGACCGGCCTCGATATGAACGAGAAGTACAAGGAAACCAGCCTTGGTGGGCTCGCCGTCAATGTCGTGGAGTGCTGAGCAACGCTTGGCACTGTGGAGAAGTCCTTCAGGCCGTTGACGTCCCGGCGCTCCGGACTAACCTTAGCGAATGGCTCTCAATCTCCTAAAACTGTGCGTCGGCTGCGACAGCGTCGAGGATCTCGAGGAATGGATCGAGTTCCGTCTCGACGAACGGCGCCGCGCCGGGGAACCTGCCGAACACTGGCACACCACCCGCATGGTGCCGACGCGCGGTGCCGAAATCACCGATGGCGGGTCGCTCTACTGGGTGATCAAGGGCAATGTGCAATGCCGCCAGCTGATCACCGAGATCCGGCCGTTCACCGACGACGAGGGCATCGGCCGCTGCCACCTGATGCTCGATCCGCAAGTCGTGCGCACCGACTGGCAGCCGCGCCGGGCTTTCCAGGGCTGGCGCTATCTGAAACCGTCGGATGCGCCGACCGATCTCGGCAAGGGCAAGGCCGGGCTGGTCGAGATGCCGCCGAAACTCAGGCGCGAGCTTGCCGATCTCGGCTTGCTGTAGGCCATCGCGCGGACGCGTTGCCTGTTTTGACGTGGGCTTTCTGGCCCTCCATCTTGCTCCGCGCTGGACTTGCAAGCGGCTCGACAACGCCACATCTTGAAATCCATGCGCAATGAAAAGCTGTCGAAGCCGACAAGGACAGCGGGGTTGGAGAGCCATCCCCCACGGCGATCCTCTTCCTGTCCGGGTGAAGGCCATCATTCCGGCGCAGAAAAAGTGTTTGTTGGCATCACGCGGCTGTCCAAACGGACAGGGTATCTGCGGGGCGGTGGGAAATGTTAGGCGCAATTATCGGTCTGGTCGCATTGCTGCTGGTGCTCATGGGCGTAGCCTCGGCCTTTTTGCGGGCTGATCCGGCCCGGCTTGCAAGCGGGATGAGAACACTCGGGCCGATCTTGCTGGCGCTGGTGGGCGGCGCCGTGCTTCTGGTTGGTCGAAGCGGAATCGGCGGCATCATGCTGTTCGTGGCGATCGGCTGGTACGCCGCAACGCGCGCGAACCGGCCCGATGTCAGGCCGGCGTCGGGAAAACGCTCAACGGTGCGGACGGCAGCGCTCGAAATGGAGCTGGATCACAATACGGGCGGCCTCGAAGGACTGGTCCTGGCCGGTCGCCATGATGGCAAGATGCTTGGCGCGATGGGCCTTGCGGAGCTGCAGCATCTCTACCGCGAACTCTCCGGCGACGCGGAGAGCCGCCAGTTGCTAGAGACGTATCTTGACGGCAGATTTCCCGTCTGGCGCAAAAACACTGAGACGAACGGTGGCGAAGGGCTGGGTGTTGCGCCAGGTTCGGGCGCCATGACTAAGGAGGAGGCCTACAAGGTCCTTGGTCTTGAAGCGGGGGCCGCCGCGGCGGATGTCCGCAAGGCGCACCGCCGCTTGATGCAGCGCCTGCACCCCGATATCGGCGGCACGTCTTTCCTGGCGGCGCGAATCAACGAAGCCAAGGACGTCTTGCTCTCCAATCACAACTAGTCTCCTTCGACGCAGAATTTTTCCGGGAGATCGCTTCCACGCCGTCCTACTGCTGGACGGCGAAGCACTCGATTTTCTTCTTCTTCAAAGCGGTGCAGGCCTTCCAGGCGGCGTCCTTCGAACCAAAGCCGCCGAAGCGGGCGCGGTAATAGGTGACGCCGTCCTTGTCGAAGGCGACGGTGAAGCCGGCGGCAGCCGCCAGCACCTTCGGCGCCTGCTTGGTGGTCTTGTCGAGGAATGCCTGGGCTTCCGACTGTTTTGGCGAGGACGCAACCTGGATCGCCCAGCCCGACGGCACCGAAGCGGTGTTGACCGGATCGACGGTCGGCGTCGGCTCGGCAGCCGGTGCCGGCTCGGCATAGGCGGCCACGACCTGTGCCGTGGCGACCTTGGGCGCGGCGACAATGACCGTCTTCACCTTCTTTGCCGGGACAACCAGTTTGGGTGCTTCGGCCTCGGCGCTCTCTTCGTCATCACCCTGCGCAACAGTCGCGTCTTCGGCAACGGATGTGTCGTCGGCGCTGGCCACCGCCACCGGCTTGTCGTCCGGGGTCGGCGCGTCGTGCTTGGGCAGGAGAACCTTGGCAAGGGCCTTGATCGGGTTGCTGCTGTCGGCCTTGGCAACCAGATCGCCGCCGCCGCGGGTCGAGGCCCTCGGCATGTAGGTGTTGATCAGCGATGCCATCTGGTTGTCGCGGCTGCCACCCGACGTGCCGCCCATGACAACGGCAACAAGGCGGCGGTTGCCGTCGGATACGGACGAAACAAGGTTGAAGCCGGAGGCGCGGGTATAGCCGGTCTTGATGCCGTCGACGCCCTTGATGCGGCCGAGCAGACGGTTGTGGCCGTTGATGCGCTGGCGTCCGTAGAGAAAGGAGCGCTGCGAGAAATAACCATAGTACTGGGGAAAATGCTCTCTGAGCGCGATGCCGAGCGTCGCCATATCGCGCGCGGTGGTGAACTGGCCGGGGTCGGGCAGGCCGTTGGCATTGCGGAAGACGGTGCCGTTCATGCCGAGCTGCCGCGCCTTGGCGGTCATCATGCGGGCAAAAGTCGTTTCATCGCCGCCAAGCATTTCGCCGAGCGCGGTGGCCGAGTCGTTCGCAGACTTGGTGACGATCGACAGGATCGCGGTTTCGACCGTGACCGAACCGCCCGGCTTCACGCCGAGTTTCGTCGGCGCCTCGGCGGAGGCGTGAGCCGAAAACACGACCGGCGAATTCCTGCTGATCTTGCCCTTCGCCATGGCTTCGAAGGTCAGATAAAGCGTCATCATCTTGGTCAGCGACGCCGGATAGCGCCTGCCATTGGCATCCACGGAATACAGCACCTTGCCCGTCTTGGCGTCCACGACAATAGCTGCCTGCCGCGCTGCCAGTGAGGAGGCAACGTCGGCGCAAACGAACGTCAACGCCAGGGCGAAGACCATGATCGCTTTGAGAGGGGAGGTGGATTTGGAAACGATGCCCAACAACGCCTTACGCACTGATATTTCCCTTGAATTCTTCGTTGCGTTGGAGGCGGCAAAGGGTCCTGCCTCACTTCCAGCCAAACTAGCGGGGCAGCGTTACCAATCCGTTTATGGTAACCGCCGCGTTCACCATTTTCTTCGGGCTTGAAACGCACTTTATTTGATTTTTAGCCATTGCCTGCGCAGGCGGGGCTCCGCACGCCGGCGAAATGTTGACTTTTGTGCGGCGCACAATATACTCTAGTGCATTGCACAAGGGCGCCCCGAAGAAGGACGCCTCAACCGTCAAGGGAATCGCGAAATGACCCAGACCTATGAGGACTTCAGCAAATACGGCAAGGAATTCGCCGACACCGGATTGAAGAGCTTCGCTTCGCTCTCCAAGGGCGCCCAGGCGATCGCCACTGAGGCCGGTGAATACACCAAGAAGAGCTTTGAGGCTGGCAGCGCCGCCGTCGAGAAGCTGTTTTCGGCCAAGTCGCTGGACAAGGCGATCGAGATTCAGTCCGATTATGCCAAGCAGTCCTACGAGGCGTTCGTCGCCGAGGCCACCAAGATCGGCGACCTCTATGCCGAACTCGCCAAGGAAGCCTATAAGCCGTTCGGATCGATCGTTGCCAAGGCGAAGTAATTTCGCCCGACAGTTTCAGATTCGGCCCTTTGGGCCCGGGACAGAACCCGGTCGCGGAAACGCGGCCGGGTTTTTTCATGCCAATTTCCGATCTGGAGCCGCGTTGCGCTTCACGATTGCGAAAATCCGCCAAGTTGGTCACCTAGCCATATTGTCAGCTAACCAGAAGGGCTTAAAATCGTCCATCGAACACCTACATGTCGAACTCGCATGAGGATTCGAAAGAGGCAGGATTACGTGACGATCGGTTTGACTGCCACGAGACAAGTGGCGCGGATGCAAAACGGCAGCGGCGACGGCAATGAAGCCGGCCGCGGGACGGCCGTCATCACGCGCACCAAAACCAAAACCAAGAAGCCCAGCCTTTACCGGGTCCTCATCCTCAACGACGACTACACTCCGATGGAGTTCGTGGTTCACGTGCTGGAGCGTTTTTTCCAGAAGGACCGCGAAGCCGCCACACGCATCATGCTTCATGTTCACAATCATGGAGTGGGCGAGTGCGGGGTCTATACATTCGAGGTGGCCGAGACCAAAGTGTCTCAGGTCATGGATTTCGCCCGACAGAATCAGCATCCGCTGCAATGCGTGATGGAGAAGAAGTGAGGTAACATGCCGGCTTTCTCCCAAGGCCTGGAAAAGGCGCTTCACCAGGCGCTGACGCTCGCCAATGAGCGGCACCACGAATACGCAACCCTTGAACACCTGCTGCTCGCGTTGATCGACGACACTGAGGCGGCCGCCGTCATGCGCGCCTGCAATGTCGATCTCGATGAGCTCAAGCACACTGTTCTCACCTATATCGACACCGAGCTCGACAATCTCGTCACCGGCTACGATGAGGATTCCAAGCCGACCGCCGGCTTCCAGCGCGTCATCCAGCGCGCGGTGATCCATGTGCAGTCGTCTGGCCGTGAGGAAGTCTCGGGCGCCAATGTGCTCGTCGCGATCTTCGCCGAGCGCGAGAGCCACGCCGCCTATTTCCTGCAGGAACAGCAGATGACCCGCTACGACGCGGTCAACTACATCTCGCACGGCATCGCCAAGCGCCCCGGTGCGTCGGAGACGCGTTCGCCGCGCGGCGCCGATGACGAGCAGGGCGGCCAGAACGGCGCCGAGCCGCAAGAGGAAGGCGGCAAGAAAAAGCAGCAGCAGGATGCGCTGACGGCTTATTGCGTCAACCTCAACAACAAGGCCAAGGCCGGCAAGATCGATCCGCTGATCGGCCGCGAGTCGGAGATCAACCGCACCATCCAGGTGCTGTGTCGCCGCTCCAAGAACAACCCGCTCTATGTGGGTGATCCCGGCGTCGGCAAGACGGCGATCGCTGAAGGCTTGGCCAAGCGCATTGTCGAGGGCGACGTTCCCGAGGTGCTGCACAACGCCACCATCTTCGCGCTCGACATGGGCACGTTGCTGGCCGGCACGCGCTACCGCGGCGATTTCGAGGAACGGCTGAAGCAGGTCGTCAAGGAACTCGAGGACTATCCCGGCGCGGTTCTGTTCATCGATGAGATCCACACGGTGATCGGTGCGGGTGCGACATCAGGCGGCGCCATGGACGCGTCGAACCTGTTGAAGCCGGCCTTGTCGTCGGGTGCGATCCGCTGCATCGGCTCGACCACCTACAAGGAATTCCGCCAGTTCTTCGAGAAGGATCGCGCTCTGGTGCGGCGCTTCCAGAAGATCGACGTCAACGAGCCGACCATCGAGGACGCCATCGAGATCATGAAGGGCCTCAAGCCCTATTATGAGGAATTCCACAAGGTGAAGTTCACCAACGAGGCGATCAAGGCTTCGGTGGAACTGTCGGCGCGCTACATCAACGACCGCAAGCTGCCGGACAAGGCGATCGACGTGATCGACGAGACCGGCGCCTCGCAGATGCTCGTGCCGGAAGCCAAGCGCAAGAAGACCATTGGTATCAAGGAGATCGAGGCAACGATCGCCACCATGGCGCGCATTCCGCCGAAGACGGTTTCGGCCGATGACGAGAAGGTGCTGCAGGGCCTCGACATCGAGCTGAAGCGCGTCGTCTATGGTCAGGACACCGCGATCACCGCGCTGACCTCGGCGATCAAGCTGGCCCGTGCCGGCCTGCGCGAACCGGAAAAGCCGATCGGCTCGTATCTGTTCTCGGGTCCGACCGGCGTCGGCAAGACCGAAGTCGCCAAGCAACTCGCCGCCTCGCTTGGCGTCGAGCTGATCCGCTTCGACATGTCGGAGTATATGGAACGCCACACCGTTTCGCGGCTGATCGGCGCGCCTCCCGGCTATGTCGGATTCGACCAGGGCGGCCTGTTGACCGACGGTGTCGACCAGCATCCGCACTGCGTGCTGTTGCTGGACGAGGTCGAGAAGGCACATCCGGACCTGTTCAACATCCTGTTGCAGGTGATGGACCACGGCAAGCTGACCGACCACAACGGCAAGCAGATCGACTTCCGCAATGTCATCCTGATCATGACCACCAATGCGGGCGCATCCGATGCGCAGCGCGCGGCGATCGGTTTCGGTTCGACCAAGCGCGAAGGCGACGATGTCGAGGCGATCAACCGGCTGTTCACGCCGGAGTTCCGCAACCGTCTCGATGCGATCATCCCGTTCGGCTCGCTGCCGGTGCCGGTCATCCATCAGGTGGTGCAGAAGTTCGTCATGCAGCTCGAGGCGCAGCTCTCCGAGCGTGGCGTCACCTTCGACCTGTCGCCGGATGCGATCGCTTGGCTCGCCGACAAGGGCTATGACGAGCGCATGGGCGCGCGGCCGCTCGGCCGTGTGATCCAGGAGCACATCAAGAAGCCGTTGGCCGACGAGGTGCTGTTCGGCAAGCTCAAGAAGGGCGGCACGGTGCGCGTCACCGTCGAGAAGAAGGAAACCGGCGAGACCGGCCTGAAACTCAGATCGCTGGCCGACGAGGCGCCGGTGAAGCCGAAGAAGGAAGAGCCGGAAGACGCGCCGAAGCCGCCCAAGGCCGTGGCCAAGAAGCCTGCCGCGAAGAAGATCGTGGCGCAGAAGCCCGAGCCCAAGGGCAAGGACGGCGGCAAGCGCAGCCTGGTCCCGCAACTGCCCCGCAAGGGCTGATCGGCACTCACTCGAAAAAGCCCCGGAAACGGGGCTTTTTCATTTGGGCAACAGGGTGGCTATGGCCAGTCGATCCTCAGCCCTGAACAGTGCGCGCATGTGATCCGCCAGCGGCTGATGCGAGGTGGCACCCAGCAGAGCTGCTTGCTCAAGGCGCAGCCTTTCTTCCAGTCCGCGAAACGAGGTGCGGGTCAGCTTCCGAGTGCTGCCCGAATTTTCCCGGCGTTCTCGGTCAACACTTCAGGCTTTTCCATCGCGCCCGTGTGTGGCTTCAACGGAATGCCGTCGAAGCGTGGGATGACATGGACATGCAGGTGATAGACCGTCTGCCCGGAGGCCGGCTCGTTGAACTGCAGGACGGTGACGCCGTCGGCATTGAGCGCCTTCTTCACTGCCAGAGCCACTTTCTGGACAACCGTGAAAAGCGGGCCGAAGGTCGACGGGTTGGCGTCGAGCAGATTGCGCGACGGGGCTTTAGGCACCACCAGCGTATGGCCCGGCCCTTGCGGCATCACATCCATGAAAGCCACGACGGCGTCGTCTTCATAAACGCGGTGCGAAGGAATTTCTCCACGCAGGATTTTCGCGAAGATGTTGTCGGTGTCATAGGCGGCAGTCATGGCGAACGCTCCGGATTGTGCCTCGCGTCTCGTGTAGCGAAGCTCTTCCGGAGCGGCAAGACGATGTGGCGGGCGATCTGGCGAGATCGGCCATGCCAAAGACCTGCTATTCCTCGAGATCCTTGCGAAACGGGGTATGTTCTTCCAGATATTCCCCCATTCGCTCTACCTCGTGCCGCTCGCGCTTGAGGTAATCGGCCACGGCATTGCGCAGGCCGGGGTGCGAAATGTAGTGGGCGGAATGCATGGTCACCGGCCGGTAGCCGCGTGCCAGCTTGTGCTCGCCCTGCGCGCCCGCCTCGACCACCTTCAGCTTACGTTCGATGGCGAAGTCGATGGCCTGATGGTAGCAGACCTCGAAATGCAGGAAGGGGTGATCCTCGATGCAGCCCCAGTTGCGGCCGTAGAGCGCGTCGGAGCCGATGAAATTGATGGCACCGGCAATGTAGCGCCCGTTGCGTTTGGCCATCACCAGCAGGATATCGTCCGCCATGCGCTCGCCGATCAGCGAGAAGAACTTGCGGTTCAGATAGGGGCGGCCCCATTTGCGGCTGCCGGTGTCCATGTAGAAGGCGAAGAAGTCGTCCCAGGCCTTTTCGGTCAGGTCGTTGCCGGTCAGCCAATCGATGGTGATGCCATCGGCAAGCGCCTCGCGCCGTTCCTTCTTCATCGCCTTGCGCTTGCGCGAGGCAAGCGTGGCGAGGAAGTCGTCATAGGTTGAAAAGCCTTCGTTGAAGAAGTGGAATTGCTGGTCAGTGCGATGCAGGAAGCCCGCGGCCTCCAGCGTCGCAACGTCGCTTTCCCTGGCGAAGGTGACATGCGCCGAGGACACGCCAAGCTTGTCGGTCACCATTTTGAGGCCGGCAGCAAGCCCGGCTTTCACCGCATCCGGATCCTCGCCCTTGCCGACCAGCAGGCGAGGGCCGGTGACGGGCGTGAACGGCACGGCGCATTGCAGTTTCGGGTAATAGCGACCGCCGGCGCGCTCGAAGGCATCCGACCAGCCGTGGTCGAACACATATTCGCCCTGGCTGTGCGACTTGAGATAGCAGGGGACGGCACCCAGAAGCCTGCCGTCCGCGGTCTCCAGCCGCAAATGATGTCCCTGCCAGCCGGTGCGTCGCACGGCGCATCCGGAATCTTCCAAGGCACTCAAAAAAGCGAATGAAACGAGCGGGTTATAGCCATTTTCCGCATCGCCGCGCGTGGTGCCGGCAAAGCCGTTCCATTCATCGCAGGTGAACGCGCCGATGCCCGCGGCGATGCGGATCGAATAGTCCGCATTTGCTGTTTGCCCGTCGCCATCGTCGCCCTGATCCATGAGGCTTATTTAAGCTCCATCCGGGCCGCTACAAGTCACGTTTCAGACACTCCGCTCAGGCGACTTTGACCAAGTCGGGTTCGAAGCCCTCGAATGTCATCTGATCGGCATATTTGATGGTCAGGTCGATCGCCGGCTGATCATGCACCGTCCAGGTGATGACAGGCATTTTGAGCTTTTCACGCACGAAGCTGACGAACGGGTTCGGCAAGTCGCCGGCCGCGTAGGAGGTGAAGGAGAGTTCGTGCGCCAGCATGGAAAAATGCGCTTCGATCAGCTTGAGGTCCTTGCCGTAGGCGGTCAAGCCAGCGGGAATGCCGGGCGCATGTTTCGGGAAATCGCGGATGAGCCAGTGATCGAACGACATGATCGCCGCTTTGCCCTTGTAGCGCTTGAGCATCTTGCCGACGCGCGCCACCAGGCCTTCGTCACGGCCGGGAATCCCTTTCAATTCGACAACCATGGGCACGCGGCCATCGACGAGATCGAGCGCTTCCTGCAGCGTCGGCAGCTGGTCGGATGTGCCGCCAACCTTGAGTGCGGTCAATTCGGCCGCGCTGCGCTGCCAGACGAAACCGTCCTGTCCGGTCAGCCGTTTCAGGTCGTCATCATGGATGATTATGGGAACGCCATCCGACGACAGATGCACGTCGCATTCGATGGCGTAGCCGCGTTCGGCCGCCGCAGCGAAGGCGGAAAGCGTGTTTTCCCAGCGCGTCTTGTTCATGTCGTGGAAGCCGCGATGGGCAACGGGCCGGGCGGTCAGCCAGGAGAGGTCGGTCATGTCAGGCCTTCGCTCATTCGACTTCGAAGATCGCTTCGATTTCCACTGCGGCATTAAGCGGCAGCGAGGCGGTGCCGACGGCGGAGCGGGCGTGCTTGCCGCGCTCGCCGAGGGCAGCGACCAGGAAATCCGAGGCGCCGTTGGCAACGAGATGCTGCTCGACAAAGTCGGCCGCGGAGGCGACGAAGACGGTGATCTTCACAAGCCTGCTAATCTTCTCGAGGTCGCCCAGTGCCGCCTTGGCCTGCGCCAGAATGTTGATCGCGCAGTATCTTGCCGCCTCCTTGCCGCTTGCCGTGTCGACGTCGCGGCCAAGCAGGCCGCTCGCCTGCAGTTTGCCGTCCTTGAGCGGCAATTGCCCGGCGGTGAACAGCAAATTGCCGGTCCTGCAATAGGGCACGTAATTGGCGGCGGGTGCGGCGGCGACGGGAAGCGTCACGCCGAGATCACTTAGCCGCTTTTCGATTGTTTCACTCATTGCTTTTCCCTATTGCTGGAAGGCGCCGCGCTGGCGGGGCCGAAATTGCTATTTTTGCCTCGCTTCCGCCACGACTTTTTTAAGCTGGACCATCTTTCCCTGCGGCCTGCCATCAGCCGCGACGATCGGAGTACCTCATGCGCGCAGCGCGCCTTGCATTCCACGCCGTTCTGTTGTCGGCCGTGTTCCCGATAGTACCCGCTTTCGCCGTGCCGGCGCTGCAGGCGCATCGCGCCGTGTATGACCTCACCCTCAACAAGGCCTCCGACCGCTCCGGCATAACAGGCATATCCGGTCGCATGGTCTACGAATTCAACGGCTCGGCCTGCGAAGGCTACACGGTGAAATTCCGTTTCGTGACCCAGATCGTCACCAACGACAATACGCGGCTGACCGACCAGCAGACGACGACTTTCGAGGACGCCGAAGGTAAGACGTTTTCGTTCGTAACCAAATCCTTTGTCGACCAGAACCTCGACAAGGAGGTCAAGGGTATGGCCACGAAAGACGCGAAAGGGCTCAAGGTCGATATCGACAAGCCCGAGAAGAACAGCCTGGAACTCGCCGCCACTCAATTTCCGACCCAGCATCTGGTCGAGCTGATCGGCAAGGCCGAGAAGGGCGAAAATTTCTACCAGACGAACCTGTTCGACGGCTCGGAGGATGCCAACAAGGTGATGGCGACCACCGTCGTCGTCGGCAAGAAGACCGAAGCCGACAAGGCCGACCCGGAGGCTCCGGCGCTGGCCAAGCTCGCCACCGACAAATACTGGCCGGTCGAAATCGCCTATTTCGACGACAGCGCCAAGAACGGAGAAGAAGTGCCGGAATACCGGATCAGCTTCAAGTTGCACGAGAACGGCATCACCCGCGATCTGGTCATGGACTATGGCGACTTCTCGATGACCGGCAAGCTGGTCAACCTGTCGCTGTTCGACCAGACAAAGCCTTGCCCGGTATCGAAATAGCAGGGTTGTGCAATTGCCGCGGCGGGCTTGATGGCAGTCTACGTCGATGCGGCGATCTGGAAGTGGGCCGGCCATCGCTGGTGCCATCTGATGGCCGACGACACCGACGAGTTGCATCGTTTCGCCGCAGCACTTGGCGTCAAGCGTTCATCCTACCAGGGACCGCCCAAGACATCCGCTCCACATTATGACATAACCGGCTTCGAGCGCGACCGCGCGGTGCGGCTCGGCGCCATCGAATGCAGCCGCGAGGAGATCGTCGCGATCTTCCGGCGCGTGCGGGTGCCCAATGGAAAGGCCAAGCGATGACACCAACGGCATTTCTCGCCTATTGCGTCGCCGTCACGCTTGCTGCCGCCACACCGGGGCCAGCGATGTTCGCGGTCATCACCAATGGCGTGTCGCGCGGTTTCCTTCGTGCCTTCATGGCCGGCGTCGGGGTCGCCGCGGGCGATGCCGTGCTGGTCACGCTGGCACTGCTCGGGCTGGTGGCCTTGGCCCAAACCTTCGAATGGATCTTTCTACTGCTGAAATATGCCGGCGCCGCATATCTGATCTTTCTCGGCATCAGGATGTGGCGCGCCTCGACCGCGCAATCGAATGAGTCGCGGACGGCTGAGGCGAGATTGTCCCGGTCCTTCTTCCTTGGTGCGTCGATTGCGCTGGGCAACCCGAAGGCGATCCTGTTCCACGCCTCGATCATGCCGCTGATCCTCAATCTCGACACGCTGACATTTGTCGACGGCCTGCTGGTGGTGGCCACCGTCATCAGCGTCAATATCCTCACCATGGGTGTCTATGCAGCCCTTGCCGGCCGGGCGTCGGGCTGGTTCAGGACTCCCAAGCGCATGCGACTGATGAACCGGTTCGCCGGCAGCGCGATGATCGGCACCGGAGCGCTGATTGCCGCACGCTGAGCGGTAAAACGCCGCCCCGCTTGCGTTTGTCGCACTTCCCCTCTATATGCGCGCTCATTCCACACACGGACTTTGGTGTCTGCCCGGGAGAAATCCGGCTGAAACCTCCGGTGGCGTTCGAGGACTTCGTCCAAAAATGCCTGTGTCCGTGGAGGCTAACCGGAAAGGAAAATGAGAATGGCTCTGCCTGATTTCAGCATGCGCCAGCTTTGGAAGCTGGCATTCACTTCGGCCACCAGACCCACCGCTGGAACCCGAAGATGGCGCCCTACATCTATGGCGCCCGCAACAACATCCACATCATCGACCTCTCGCAGACGGTGCCTTTGCTGCACCAGGCGCTGAAGCAGGTTTCCGACACCGTCGCCAAGGGCGGCCGCGTGCTGTTCGTCGGCACCAAGCGCCAGGCGTCCGACATCGTCGCTGATGCAGCGCAGCGTTCGGCCCAGTATTATGTCAATTCGCGTTGGCTCGGCGGCATGCTGACCAACTGGAAGACGATCTCGAATTCGATCCAGCGCCTGCGCAAGCTCGACGAGATGCTGGCCGGCGAGGCCCAGGGCCTCACCAAGAAGGAACGCCTGAACCTCGACCGCGAGCGCGAGAAGCTCGACAAGGCGCTCGGCGGCATCAAGGACATGGGCTCGACCCCGGACCTGATGTTCGTGATCGACACCAACAAGGAAGCGATTGCCATTCTCGAGGCCAAGCGTCTCGGCATCCCGGTCGTTGCCATCATCGATTCGAACTGCGACCCGGACAAGATCGATTTCCCGATCCCCGGCAATGACGACGCGGCCCGCGCCATCCAGCTCTATTGCGACCTGATCGCCAAGGCTGCGATCGACGGCATCGCCCGTCAGCAGGGCGCGCTCGGCGTCGATATCGGCGCTTCGGTCGAAGCTCCGATCGAACCGGCGCTCGATCCGGCTCCGGCTTCGGAAGCCCCCGAGGCTTGATAATCGAAGGCCGGTTCACGGCCTTCATCTTTCTCATATTTTGGCACGCTAAACAGACGCACTGTCGAGATTCGATGGTGCGTCGGTGCATTTAAAACAAAGAGGCGACAATGAGCATTTCGGCTGCACAGGTCAAAGAACTCCGCGACTTGACCGGCGCGGGCATGATGGACTGCAAGGCGGCGTTGAACGAGACCAACGGCAACATGGAAGAGGCCGTCGACTGGCTGCGCAAGAAGGGCATCTCCAAGGCTGACAAGAAGGCCGGCCGCACCGCGGCGGAAGGCCTGATCGGCGTCGATGCCGGCGTGCGCGAGGCGGCTGTCGTCGAGGTCAATTCCGAGACCGACTTCGTCGCCCGCAATGCCGCGTTCCAGGAAATCGTCGCCAACGTTGCCAAGGTTGCTCTTGCCTATGGCACGACGGAAGCTGTGGCTGCCGCGAAGTATCCGGGTTCGGACAAGTCGGTCACCGACACCATCAAGGACGCTGTCGGCACCATCGGCGAGAATTTGGGCTTCCGCCGCTCGGCCAAGCTGACCGTTCCGCATGGTGCGGTGGCGACCTACGTCCACAACGCGGTTGCCGACGGTCTTGGCAAGCTCGGCGTGCTGGTCGCGATCGAGACCACGGGCAATGAACATGCCGCCAACGCCTTTGGCCGCCAGGTCGCCATGCATGTCGCCGCCACCAACCCGATGGCGCTGACCGCGGAGCAGATCGATCCGGCGGCGGTCGAGCGCGAGAAGGCGATCTTCTCCGATCAGGCACGTCAGTCGGGCAAGCCGGAAGCGATCATCGAAAAGATGGTCGAAGGGCGCCTGCGCAAGTTCTACGAGGAAGTCGTGCTCTTGAAGCAGGCCTTCGTGCTCAATCCCGACATCACCGTCGAGAAGGCGCTGAAGGATGCCGAGAAGGACATCGGCGCACCGGCCAAGATCACCGCCTACCTGCGCTTCGCGCTCGGCGAAGGCATCGAGAAGGAAGAGACCGATTTCGCGGCGGAAGTCGCGGCCGCGGTCAAGAAGTAAGCTTCCTACCGCTTTATTCCGACAGTGTTTTTCGGCCGGATGTCCGCAGGGATGTCCGGCCGATTTCTTGTGCGGTGTCGATAAACGCCCGCAGCTTCGGCGCCATCGCCGCCCGGCGTGGGAAGTAGAGGAACAGGCCAGGCTCCTCGATCGCTGTTTGCGGCAGAACCTGCACCAGCCGGCCAGCGGCAAGATCCGCGTGCACCAGCGGTTCGAAGACATAGGCAAGACCGACGCCTGCAAGCGCCAGGTCAATCGCGGCCAGCGAATCCGTGACGATGACCGTGCCCGTCGTCTCCACAACGACGTCCTTGCCGTCTTCGGTCAGATCCCAGCGGTAGAGCGCACCGGAGCGAACCAGCCGGTAACCGATGCAATTGTGGTTGGCGAGATCGGCCACGCTGCGCGGACGGCCATGTCGTCCGATATAGGCGGGGAGGCGACGATCACGGCGCGGAAGGGCGGCGTCAGCCGGACCGTGATCATGTCCTGAGCGATCATCTCGCCCAACCGGATGCCGGCGTCGAATCCCTCGCCGACAATGTCGACCAGCCCCTGGTCCGTGAGCAATTCGACGGTCACATCCGGATAACGCTCGGCCATCGCCGCAACCACGGCCGTCACGCTGAGAGGAATGGCGATGTTGGGAACGTTAAGCCTGAGCAGGCCCGATGGCCGGCCTTGGATGGCGCGGATGCGATCCATCCGTTCGCCGATGTCCTGAAGAGCAGGGGCCGCCGTCTCTACCAGCGCCTTACCGGCTTCTGTCAGCGAAACGCTGCGCGTGGTGCGCGCAAACAGCGGCTGACCAATGCGCTCTTCGACAAGGCGCACCGCATGGCTGACGGCGGACGGACTCATACCAAGTTCGGCCGCAGCAAGCGCAAAGCCGCCGCGCCGGGCAACGGCTACGACAACAGGCAGATGGGCAAGCAGATCCCGGTCCATTCATGCATGATATCGCATAGTCCATGCAGATCATGCAATCTTATCGGGGCAGCAAAGAAGGCGCATCTAAGGGGCACCAAACAGCTGACATCAGCCAGCAAGAGAGGCCTTCCGATGACCGACTTTCATTCCAGGCAAGCGCGCAATCTCGAGGCTGTGCAGAGTTTCTTCAACCTGATGCACCGCAAGGACATCGACAGCTGGGGCGAACTTTGGGCCGAGAATGGCCGCATCCTGGTTTTCTATCCACCAGCAGGTTTTGGAAACAGCATCGACGGCAAGGCCGCGATCGTGGCTGCCTTCAAGGGACTTTTCGGCAATTTCAGATCCTTTGAGTCCGAAATCGCGGCTGTCTATCCGGTGGCGGATTCAGACGCCGTGGTCGTCGAATACAAAAATCGAGCCGTCATTGTGGGCGGCACCGAATACACCAACAGCAACATCGCCGTCTTCCGGTTCGAGGACGGCCTGATCAGCGCCTACCACGACTATTTCGATCCGCGTCGGTTCCAGGTGGTGGTCGACGCGCTGTCGAAGGTCTGAGGGCAAACGTTTCCCAAGCCGACCAATCATCCCCTCCGTTTGCGAACTTACCCACCCAAGGAGAACCAAAATGAACGCATTGAGACATGTGACATTCGCGGCAGGCATGGCGCTGGCCCCGGTCGATGCCGGCGGGGCGGAGCCATCCGGCTGGCAGGCGCTCGCGGACGAACGCGCGGTCATCCGTATTGCCGATGCCATCGACCGCGCTGTCGACGCACAGGACTGGAAACTGGCGCGCAGCTATTTCGCGGATCGGGTGACCGCCGATTTCAGCAGCCTGTCCGGGCAGCCGGCGGCCAACATTGCCTCCGACGATCTGATCGGCGCCTGGGCCGGCAACCTCAAGGGCAGCAAGACAAGCCTGCATCTGCGCACAAATCATCAGGTCGTTCTCGAGGCGGACACGGCGACTGTCCTGTCCAACGGCTATGCCTGGAACCGGATGGAAGGCAATGGCGATCCGCTTTGGGAAGTCTGGGGCACCTATGAGCACCACCTGACGCGCTCCGCTGCCGGCTGGAAGGTCGACGGCTTCGCGTTTCGCATGACGCATGAGCGCGGCAATTTTTGGGTCAAGACGACGCCGGGCCAGTGACGCCACGGCGTCCATCAACAGCATTGGAAGACGATTATGACCATGACCTATTACACTCTCGGCAACAGCGGCCTCAGGGTGAGCCGGCTGGCGCTGGGCACGATGACCTTTGGCAAGGAATGGGGTTGGGGAGCCGACAGGGATACAGCCCGCGCCATGTTCGACGCCTATGTCGAGGCAGGCGGCAATTTCTTCGACACGGCGGATCTCTATACCGGTGGCACCGCAGAAGCCTGGCTTGGCGAATTCATCGCCGAGCGCGGTTTGCGCGATAGCGCGGTGATCGCCACCAAATTCGCCATGAACATGCAGCCCGGCAATCCGAATGCGGGCGGCAACGGCCGCAAGAACATCATGCGAGCTGTCGATGCCTCGCTGAAGCGGTTGGGCACCGACTATATCGATCTCTATCTCATGCATATATGGGACAGGCTGACGCCAGCCGAAGAGGTCATGCGCACGCTGGATGACCTGGTGCGGATGGGCAAGGTGCGCCATGTCGGCCTGTCCGATGTGCCGGCCTGGTATGCGGGGCGGGCACAGGCGATCGCCGAGCTGCGTGGATATGAGCCGGTCTCGGCCTTGCAGCTCGAATATTCCCTGGCCGAACGCGCGATCGAGAACGAGTTCGTGCCGTTCGGCACGCGCCATGGCGCCGGCATCATGGTCTGGAGCCCGCTGGCCAGCGGGCTGCTCAGCGGCAAGTACCGGCCGGCTCAGGCCGGAAATGCGGGCCGGCTCGACGGATTCCGCAACTCGACGCATCCGGGCTTCCAGAAATTCACCGAGCGCAACTGGGCCATCGTGGCCGAGCTCGAGAAGGTTGCGTCCGAACTCGGCCGCAGCATGCCGCAGGTCGCACTCAACTGGGTGGCGACGCAGCCGGGGATTGCCGCCGTCATCCTCGGTGCAACGACGCTCAGCCAGATCAAGGACAATCTTGGCGCGCTGGACTTCGAGATTCCGGCAGGGCTTCGCTCCCGGCTGGATCTGGTCAGTGGAACCCCTGCGCCATTCCCCTATTCCTATTTCGGGTCGCTGATACAGGCGCGCGTCACCGGTGGTGCTGCAACCGGCGACAAGCCCTCCGGCTATGCGTCGCCGGTGCTTATCGAGGGCCTGCCGGCCAGCGTGTCCACCAACTGATCCATCAGGCATGATTGCAACAAATTTGCTGGTCGGGCGCCGCGTGACATCGCGGCGCCCTTCGTGTATCGGAACCCAGTGTTTTGGGATGGCGCCTGCGCGAATGCCCGCCCCGGATACCACATGCAAAATGATGAGGACCAGATGACGGTGAAGCCCCTCTACCGACGTGTCTTGCTGAAAGCGTCGGGCGAAGCGTTGATGGGCGAACAGCATTTCGGCATCGATGTCTCGGTTGTGGATCGCATCGCCGCCGACATCGCCGAGGCCCGCGCGCTGGGCATCGAGGTCGGCGTCGTCATCGGCGGCGGCAATATCTTCCGCGGCGTGGCCGTCGCCTCCAAGGGCGGGGACCGCGTCACCGGCGACCACATGGGCATGCTTGCCACGGTCATCAACTCACTGGCGCTGCGCACCTCGCTGCACAAAATCGGCGTCGATGCCGTGGTGCTGTCAGCGATCGCCATGCCCGAACTCTGCGAGAGTTTTTCGCAACGCCAGGCGGATGCTTACATGAACCAGGGCAGGGTGGTGATCTTTGCCGGCGGCACCGGCAATCCGTTCTTCACCACTGATTCGGCCGCAGCGCTTCGCGCGGCTGAAATCGGCGCGGATGCGCTGTTCAAGGGCACGCAGGTCGACGGTGTCTACTCGGCCGACCCGAAAAAGGACCCGAACGCGACCCGTTTCGAGCGCATCAGCCATGCCGAAGTCATAAACCGTGGCCTTTCCATCATGGATACGGCTGCGATTGCACTTGCGCGCGAAAACAACATTCCGATAATCGTCTATTCGATCCACGAAAAAGGTGGTTTCGGCGATATTCTGAGGGGCGGCGGCCGCTGCACGGTCGTCGCGGACGATTGATCGGGGCCTGATCCCTCGAAAAGGGAAACCGGCTTTTCGAAATGAGGCTCGAACGGGCATGCCCCGAAGCAGTGAACCCGCGGCAGACGGGTCGAGGAGACTAAGATGAGTGGTGAGTACGACGATCTCAAGCGGCGCATGGATGGGGCAATCGCCGCGTTCAAGCATGACCTGGCTTCGCTGCGGACCGGTCGCGCGTCCAGCAATCTGCTCGATGCCATCCAGGTGCAGGCCTATGGCACCACCATGCCGATCAATCAGGTTGCCAACGTCACTGTGCCGGAGCCGCGCATGATCTCGGTGTCGATCTGGGACAAGTCGATGGTCGGCGCGGTCGACCGCGCCATCCGCGAATCCAATCTCGGCTTCAACCCGATCGTCGACGGCACCAATCTCAGGATTCCGCTGCCGGAGCTCAACGAACAGCGCCGCAAGGAACTGGTCAAGATCTCGCATGGCTATGCCGAGAACGCCCGCGTCGCCGCGCGCCATGTGCGCCGCGACGGCATGGACTTCCTGAAGAAGGCGGAGAAGGACGGCGCGATCAGCGAGGACGATCAGCGCAAGCGTTCCGACCAGGTCCAGAAGCTTACCGACGAAACGATCAGCACCATCGATCATCTGCTTTCCGACAAGGAAGCTGAAATCATGCAGGTTTAGGGTTGGCCGCCGGCTGACCCGAAAGCGAGATCATGACTACGCCCGCGCATGTCGCGATCATCATGGATGGAAATGGACGCTGGGCCAAGGCGCGCGGTATGCCGAGGCTCGCCGGTCATCGCGCCGGCGTCGAGGCACTGCGCAAGGCGGTGCGCGCGGCGCCTGATCTCGGCATCTCCTTCCTGACGGTCTATGCTTTCTCGTCGGAGAACTGGTCGCGGCCGAAGTCCGAAGTCAGCGACCTGATGGGGCTGTTGAAGCTGTTCATCCGCCGCGACCTCGCCGAACTGCACCAGAGCGGCGTGCGGGTCAGGATCATCGGCGATAGGGCAGGGCTGCAGCCCGACATCAGAGGGCTGCTCGACGAGGCCGAATCGCTGACCGCCGGCAACGAAGCGCTGACGCTGGTGATCGCCTTCAACTATGGTGGGCGCGACGAGATCGTTCGCACGGCGCGCAAGCTTGCCTTGGCCGTGGCGCGCGGCGAAATCGACGCCGAAGCGATATCAGCCGAAAGCTTTGCCGGCGCTCTCGACACGCAAGGCATTCCCGATCCGGAACTGGTCATACGCACCAGCGGCGAGCTTCGGCTGTCCAACTTCCTGTTGTGGCAGGCCGCCTACAGCGAGCTCGTCTTCCTGCCTTGCTACTGGCCCGACTTCAGCCGCGAGCACCTCGCCGAGGCGTTGCGCGAATTTGCCAGCCGCGAGCGCCGTTTCGGCGGATTGGGCCCGCAAGACGTCGCTTCGCGACCGGCCGCGGGATGAGCAACCTTCAGCTCCGCGTCATTTCAGCGGTCGTGCTTGCCATCATCGCCCTTGGCCTGACCTGGCTTGGCGGCCTGCCTTTCCGACTGCTGTGCGCGGCCATGTCGGCGATGATCTTTTACGAGTGGACACGCATGTCGCGGCCAGCCGCGGCCAATGGGCTGGGCTTCCTGCCCGAGGCGCTGGTCGTCGTTTTCATCGGCGCCTTGATTGCCGGGCTTGCCGCATCCTGGCTGCTGCTGCTTGTGGTGATTCTGATTGCCGCAACCGCGATCGCCGCCTTGGTTCGCAAGACCGGGCAGTGGGAGGCGAGCGGTCTTGCCTATGCCACCGTGTCCGGCCTGTCGCTTGCTCTGCTGCGCGATGGCGACAATTCCGGCCTCGTCGCCATCCTGTTCTTGTTCGCCGTCGTCTGGGCGACCGACATTTTTGCCTATTTCGTCGGGCGCGCCGTCGGCGGTCCCAAACTGGCGCCGTCGATCTCGCCCGGCAAGACGCGTAGCGGCGCGCTCGGCGGCGCCGTCGGTGGCGTTGTCGCCGGGGTCGTGCTGGCAGCAGCAGCCGGTGCCGGCAACCTGGCTCTGCTTGGCCTTGTGGCGCTCGTGCTTTCGATTGTCGCCCAGGCCGGCGACCTTTTCGAATCCTGGGTCAAACGGCGGCACGGACGCAAGGATTCGGGCGTGCTCATTCCGGGGCATGGCGGCGTGATGGACCGTGTCGATGGGCTTGTCGCGGCGGCCCTCGCCCTATACGTGATTGGCTGGATTTCGGCGGGCGCCGATCATCCGGCGCAGGGGCTGTTTTCGATTTGAAGGATGTCGTTCCACGATCTGGTGCGGGTGCGCCTTGGATTCGCCTGGATTGATGTCACAGTCACGGCGCGGCTGCGGAAGAATTTGAGGGCATGAGTTGAACGGGATTCTTCACGCGATTTTCAGCACCGACGGCTTGTTTCTCGGCACGCTCGTGCCTTTTCTGTTCGTGCTGACCGTGGTGGTGTTTGTCCACGAGATGGGCCACTACCTCGTCGGCCGCTGGTGCGGCATCGGGGTCAAGGCCTTCTCGATCGGCTTCGGTCCCGAACTCATCGGCTTCAACGATAGCCATGGCACGCGCTGGAAGCTTTGCGCCATACCGCTTGGCGGCTATGTCAAATTTGTCGGCGATATGAACGCCACCTCCAGCCAGCCCTCCTCGGACGAGCTCGAAACGCTGACCGACGCGGAACGCAAGGTTGCCTTCCACACCCAGGCGATCTGGAAGCGCGCGGCGACGGTGGCGGCCGGGCCTCTGTTCAATTTCCTGCTGACGATCGTCGTCTTTTCGGTGCTGTTTGCCTCCTACGGGCGTTATGTCGCGGAGCCCATGGTGGCGGAGGTTACGGCGGACAGTCCGGCGGCGAAGGCGGGCATCCAGCCAGGTGACCGATTCGTCAGCGTCGACGGCAGCAAGGTCGAAACCTTTGGCGATGTGCAGCGGCTGGTCTCGGGCCGCGCTGGCGATACCATTACCTTCGTCATGCTGCGCAATGGCAAGGAAGTCACGGTGACCGCGACTCCGCAGCCGATGGAGCAGGAAGACGCGCTCGGCAACAAGGTCAAGGTCGCCGTCATCGGTGTCGTCAACAACAAGGAACTCGGCCAGCCCCGTCTCATCAGCTACACCCCGATAGGGGCGGTCGCGGCGGCAGTTGAGGAAACAGGCCACGTCATCGAGCGCACTGGCCAGTTCTTGCAGCGTTTCGCCGTCGGACGCGAAGACAAGTGTCAGTTGGGCGGCCCCGTCAAGATCGCCGACATGGCCGGCAAGGCGGCCAAACTGGGTTTCGAATGGCTGGTGCAGCTCGTCGCGCTGCTGTCTGTTGGCATAGGTATTCTAAACCTTTTGCCGATTCCCCCCCTCGACGGCGGCCATCTCTTGTTCTACGGGGTGGAGGCCCTCATTCGCCGGCCGGTGTCGGAACGGATGATGGAAATGGCCTATCGGGCCGGTCTGCTTCTGGTCTTGTGCTTCATGGGTTTCGTATTCTGGAACGATCTGTTTGGGTGCTGAAATCATGAAGAAATTTGGCTTTGGCATGGTCGATGTTGAGACGCCGTTTACCATGCACGGGGATATGAGTGACGCGAAAGCCACGCACCAGGGTTAAGTAAATACAAATTAACCAGAAGCCTTGCGTGTAGGGAAAATCCGGTTAATACGGTAGGGGAAATTACCGCACGTCCGGTTTTCTCGCCGTGGGGACTACGAGAAAAGGTTATTAAGCCCGATGAAGGCAGCATCCAAGTTTCTGAGCGCCGCGTCCGCGGCGGCACTGTCCGCCGCTCTGGTCGTGCCAGGTGCGCTCGCAGTGCAGTTCGTTGCCACATCGGCGGCCGAAGCCGCTGTCGTCAGCAGGGTGGAGGTGAGCGGTAACCAGCGCGTCGACGCCGACACCATCCGCAACTACATCACCATCAAGCCGGGCAAGGCCTTCTCCAGTTCCGATATCGACGCCGCGGTCAAGGCGCTGTTCGGCACCGGCCTGTTCTCGGATGTCCAGATCAACCAGGTTGGCTCGACGCTGGTGGTCAAGGTTGCCGAATACAAAGTCGTCAACCAGGTGCTGTTCCAGGGTAACAAGAAGATCAAGGACAATGCGTTGCAGATGGGGCTTCAACTGAAGCCGCGCGGCACGTTCTCGCAAGCGACCCTCGATTCCGACGTCGAAGCAATCAAGTCTGCCTACAGGCGTATCGGCCGCGACGATGCCGGCGTGACCGCGCAGGTCATGGACCTCGGTGACAACCGCGTGAACGTGGTTTTCAAGATTACCGAAGGCGACCGCACGCAGATCGCGGCAATCAATTTCGTCGGCAACAGCGCTTATTCGAGCCGTCGTCTGTCGGATGTGATCAACACCAAGCGCTCGTCCTGGATTTCGTTCGTTCTGCGTGATGACGTCTATGACGAGGACAAGCTGCGCGCCGACCAGGAGCTGCTGCGCCGGTTCTACTATAATCACGGCTATGCCGATTTCCAGGTCGTGTCGGCCGTCGGCGAACTCGACAATGCGACGAACAAGTACACGGTCACCATCACCGTCCAGGAAGGTGAGCGCTACAATTTCGGCGACATCAGCGTCGAAAGCACGATCCCGGAAATCGATTCGAAGTCGCTGGATTCGGTGGTCGAGACCCACAAGGGCGATGTCTACAACGCCAAGGACGTCGAAAACACGATCATCGCGCTGACCGAGAAAGTGGCCGGTTCTGGCTATGCCTTCGCGCAGGTGACGCCGCGCGGCGACCGCAACTTCGAGAATCATACGATTTCGGTGGTCTATACGGTCGACCAGGGTACCAAGGCCTATATCGAGCGCATCGAGATCCGCGGCAACGATCGCACGCGCGACTATGTCATCCGGCGCGAATTCGACGTCAGCGAAGGCGATGCGTTCAACCAGGTGCTGATCCAGCGCGCGAAGAAGCGTCTGGAAGACCTGAATTATTTTGACAAAGTCGATATCTCGACTGTACCAGGCTCGCAGCCGGACCAGGTCGTTCTGGTGGTCGATGTGGTTGAGAAGTCGACGGGTGAATTCTCTATTGGAGCCGGTTATTCGACCGGCGGCGACTCGGCAGGCCCGTCCGTCGAGGGCTCGATCACCGAGCGCAACTTCCTCGGCCGCGGCCAGTTCATCAAGCTGTCGGCCGGTGGCGGCAAGAATTCGCGCGACTACAGCATTTCGTTCACTGAGCCGTATTTCCTCGGTCGGCGCATCGCCGCCGGCTTCGACGTCTACAAGTCGACGAGGCAATACGACAACAACTACGATAGCGACACCGTTGGTGCGACGGTCCGCTTCGGACTGCCGATAACCAACAGCATCACGACCCAACTGGCGTACAATATCTCACAAGAGAAATATTCGGTGGATTCCAGTTGCGGTACGACCACCACGGCAGATCCCGATGGACCCAACTGCACGATTTCGCCGGCCATCTTGGATGGCATTGCCCAAAGTCCGTGGATCAAATCGTCGGTCAGCCTGGGGCTGGTCTACAACACGATCGACGACATGAAGAACCCGCATGAGGGTATCTATGCCAACACCACGGTCGAAGTGGCTGGTCTCGGCGGCGATGCAAAGTTCGTTAAGGTCACCGGACGCGGTAGCATCTACCAAACGTTGTCGGAACAGCTTGATCTGGTCGGGCTGATTTCGGGCGGTGCAGGTCACGTGGAAGCTTATAGCGGCGATGGCAGTCTCCGTATCTTCGATCAGTTCCAGAGCACTGACCGCATGATCCGCGGCTTTGCCTATGGTGGCATTGGCCCCGTGGATCCGACAACCGGTGACCATCTCGGTGGTACGACCTATTTCAATGCCTCGGCCGAAGCCCAGTTCCCGCTGCCGGTTATTCCGGAGAGCTTCGGTCTGCGTGGCGCTGTGTTTGCGGACGCTGCAACGCTATACGGCAGCAAGATCGACACGAGCGTCAACCAGAGTTCGCTTGACATGAAATTGCGCGCCTCGGTCGGTCTGGGCTTGATGTGGGCCTCGCCGTTCGGCCCGATCCGTATCGACTATGCGATCCCGGTCAGGAAGGAAGCGACCGACAAGGTACAGGAATTCAACTTCGGCATTTCGACCCGCTTCTGATCAGCGGCCAACGATGCTCCCGGATCTGTTGGGTCCGGGAGAAAATGTTCCGACTTAGCTGGATATAGCTTCTGGAATGACCGATCCGGTGTTCTTCGCGCCATCACGCCGGTATACGGCGGCCGAAGTCGCGAATCTGACCGGCTCGGTGCTTGTCGATTCCGGCCAATCCGACGTTTCGATCGATGCGCTGGCACCGGCCAACGAAGGCGGCGCCAATGCGCTCGTCTTCGTCGACGGCAGGCGCAATTCCGCGCTTATGCCGTCGCTGCGGGCGGCCGCGGTCCTGTGCCCGGCGGAATTCGCCAACAAGGCACCGGCCGACATCGCCGTTTTGATTCATCCGCGTCCGCAACAGGCATTCGCACTGGTTGGTCGGCTGCTGTTCCCCACAGCCGCTACGCCGGGACCAATGACGGGTGAAACCGGTGTTTCGCCGCATGCCCATGTCGATCCGACCGCGCGTGTCGAAGCCGGCGCTGTCATCGAGGCCGGCGTGGTCATCGGGCCCGGCGTCTCGATCGGCAGTGGCACCGTCATCGCGCCCAACGCGGTCATTGGACAGTCCTGCCAGATCGGCCGTGACGGCTATGTCGGCCCGGGCGCCAGTATCCAGTACGCGCTGATCGGCAATCGGGTCATCATCCATGGTGGCGCCAGGATCGGCCAGGACGGCTTCGGCTTTGTGGGCGGCGCCAAAGGGCCGGAACGCGTTCCCCAGATCGGACGGGTCGTCATCCAGGACGATGTCGAGATCGGGTCGAATTCCACCGTCGATCGCGGCGCCATGTCGGATACGATCATCGGTCAGGGCACCAAGATCGACAACCTCGTGCAGATCGCCCATAACGTCCGCATCGGTCGCAATTGCATAGTAGCCGGGCTTTCGGGTATTTCCGGTTCCGTGGTCGTCGGCGACAATGTCACCATGGGCGGCGGTGTCGGGCTTGCCGATCACTTGACCATAGGCTCAGGAGCAAAGCTTGCCGCCAGAAGTGGGTTTATGAGCAATGTTCCCGCCGGCGAGATCTGGGGCGGTTATCCGGCACAGCCGATGGCGGAAGCCATGCGAGAGATAGCCATGTTGCGCACGATGGCCAGGGCACGCAAGCAGGGCAAGGACAATGGCTGATATGGTGGCGGCGGCGACGCTGGAAGCGGTTGACATAATGGGGCTGATGAAGCTCCTGCCGCACCGCTATCCCTTCCTGATGATCGACCGCATCGTCGATATCGATGGTGACGATTCCGCCGTAGGCATCAAGAACGTCACCATCAATGAGCCGCATTTTCAGGGGCATTTCCCGGAGCAGCCGGTGATGCCGGGCGTGCTGATCGTCGAGGCCATGGCGCAGACGGCAGGCGCCATCTGCATCCGCAGCCTTGGGGCATCGAAGCCGTCGCTGGTCTATTTCCTGACCATCGACAACGCCAAATTCCGCAAGCCGGTCGTTCCCGGCGACCAGTTGAAGATTCACGTCAAGAAAATCAAGAAGCGCGGCAACCTGCTCAAATTCGCCTGCGAAGCCCTGGTCGATGGCACCAAGGCGGCCGAGGCCGAGATTTCAGCCATGATGGTCACCGGCGACTGACGATCGAGTGCCTATGAAAATCAAGACTTCAATCCATCCTTCCTCCATCGTGGAAGAAGGCGCTCAAATCGGCCAGGGCGTGCGTATAGGGCCGTTCTGCCATATCAGCGCCGAGGCCGTGATCGGCGATGGTGTCGAACTGGTCAGCCATGTCTCGGTCATGGGTGCGACCACCATCGGCGCCTCGACCAAGGTCTATCCGATGGCGACACTGGGCGCGCCGCCGCAGAACACCAAGCACAAGGGCGGTCGCACGACGCTGGTCATCGGCGCCAACTGCACCATCCGCGAAGGTGTGACCATGCATGTCGGCACCGACACCAGCCGCGGCGAAACGACAGTGGGCGACAATGGCAATTTCCTTGCCTATGCCCACATCGCCCATGATTGCGTTGTCGGCAAGAACGCCACCTTCGCCAATGGCGCGACGCTGGGCGGACACTGCGAGATCGGCAACAACGTCTATATCGGCGGCCTCAGCGCCGTTCATCAATTCGTGCGTGTCGGCGACAACGCCTTTCTCGGCGGATGCTCGGCCTTTGTTGGCGATGTCATTCCCTATGCCATTGCCGTCGGCAACCGCGCCAGCTTGCGCGGCTTGAACATCATCGGCCTAAAGCGCGCCGGTCTGCCGCGTTCGGAAATCTATCTGTTGCGCAAAGCCTACAGGACGATTTTCGACCGCTCCCGCACCGTCGGCGAAAACATCGAATTCGCCAAGGCCGAGTTCGCCTCTTCGCCGACCGCCATGAAGATCATCGATTTCATCACCAGCCGCGGCAAGCGCCATTATGCGGTGCCGTCGCTCAAGGGCAGCGATGGCGACGATGCCGATGATGAAGACTGAGACGGCGGCTGCTGGTCTTGGTCTCCCGCCAGATGCCAGGGTAGGCATCATTGCCGGCGGAGGCAGTCTTCCGGTCGAAGTTGCGGCCGGCTCGGCCGGGCAGGGCTATCCACCCTTCATCGTCCTCATGGAAGGCGAGGCCGATCGTCTGCCGGAATTGCGCCAGTATGAGCATGAAACCCTTGCCCTGGAGGCGATCGGCTCGCTTGTTCCCTTGCTCAAACGACATCGGATTACCCATCTTGTGCTTGCCGGCGAGATCAAGCGCCGGCCAAGGCTGACGCATCTGCGCCCAAGCCTCAGCCTGCTGGCAGTGATACCGGTTGTCGTGATGGCACTGGCGCGCGGCGACGATGGGCTGTTGAAAGTGGTGGCGCGAGGCCTCGAGGCACGGGGGATAAAGGTCGTGGGTGCCCACGAAATCGTGCCGAACCTTGTCGCAGCCGAAGGGACCTTGACCAAGGTGGAGCCTCAGAAGTCCGACTGGCGCGACATTGAGGCGGGCTTTGCCGCGGCAAAGGCCATCGGCGCGCTGGATATCGGCCAGGCGGCGGTCGCGGTCGGCGGCCGGACCATCGCGCTCGAGGGTATCGAGGGCACGGCCGGATTGCTCGACCGCGCAAAACTCTTGCGAGGCCACGGCCGCATCGCCGGCAAGACGCGCGGTGTGCTGGTCAAATGCGCCAAGCCAGGTCAGGAACTGCGCGCTGATCTTCCGTCCATAGGACCACAGACGGTCGAAGCAGCGCATGCGGCCAGGCTCGCCGGCATTGCCGTCGAGGCAGGGCGCTCGCTGATCCTCGAAGGTCCCGCAACCCTGTCGCGCGCCAATGAGCTCGGCCTGTTCATCGTTGGCCTGGCCGCAGCGGAGCCGGCGCATGGCTGACAAGGCGCTGAAGATCGCGATCGTTGCGGGTGAAGAATCGGGCGATCTGCTTGGCGCCGATATTGTGCGTTCGCTTCGCCAGGCAACAGGCCGCCAGGTGCAACTCGTCGGCCTCGGCGGCCGCCATCTCGGGGAATTGGGCCTGGTGTCGCCCTTCGACGCCGGCGAGATCGCGCTGATGGGTTTCAGTGCCGTCCTGCGCGATCTGCCGCGCCTTTTCAGGCGGATCGGCCAACTGGCCAAAACCATCGCTGAGGAAAAGCCGGATTGCCTGGTCACCATCGACAGCCCCGACTTTTCCTTGCGCGTCGCCAGGAAGGTGCGCGCGGCCAATCCGTCGATACCGATCATCCACTACGTCTGCCCGAGCGTCTGGGCCTGGCGGCCGGGCAGGGCGGTGGCGATGAAGCCTTATGTCGACCATATCCTCTGCATCCTGCCGTTCGAGGTGAAGGAACTGGAACGGCTGGGCGGCCCGCCCGGCACCTATGTCGGGCATCGCCTGACGCATGATGCGGGTGTGCTCGCCGCCCAGAAGGCGCAGGCCTTGCCGCGCGATCTTGCCCAGGACCGCATCAAGACCTTGCTCGTCCTGCCCGGCTCGCGGCGCGGCGAGGTGCGGCGGCTGATCGACACGTTCGGTGAGACCGTATCGATGCTGCGCGGACGCGGACATCGTCTGCGGCTGCTGCTGCCGACGGTTCCGCATGTCGCCGACCTCGTCAAAGCCTCGGTCAATCGTTGGGATGAAAAACCTGAAATCATCATGGATCCGCAACGCAAGTGGCAGACTTTCGGCAAGGCCGATGCCGCGCTGATCGCATCGGGAACCGTGTCGCTGGAACTGGCGTTGGCCGGTGTGCCGATGGTCTCGTCCTACAGGCTCGATCCCATAGCACGTGCCGTAGCGCCCTATTTCGTTTCCGTCTGGTCGGCGCTGCTTCCCAATCTGATCGCGGATCGTGCGCTCATTCCGGAGTTCTACAACGAGTACGTCAAGGCGAACAATCTGGCGCGCCAACTGGAAGCATTGTTTGCCGACAGCGGCATGCGCGCCTGGCAGAGGGACGGCTTTGCCGAGATCGCGCGGCGCATGGCGACGGACAAGCCGTCGGGCGAGATCGCGGCGAGCGTTGTGCTTCGTCACATGAAAAAGGCGCCCTGAGAGGCGCCTCTTTCGATTCAAGAAGCTTCGGTCAGCGCTTGGCGATCGGCACGTAGTCGCGCTCCGGCGCGCCGGTGTAGAGCTGGCGTGGGCGGCCGATCTTCTGGCGCGGATCCTCGATCATCTCCTTCCACTGCGCGATCCAGCCGACGGTGCGGGCGACCGCAAACAACACGGTGAACATGGTGGTGGGGAAGCCCAGCGCCTTCAGCGTGATGCCGGAGTAGAAGTCGACATTCGGGTAGAGCTTCTTCTCGATGAAGTAAGGATCGGTCAGCGCGATCTTTTCCAGTTCCATGGCGATGTCGAGCAGCGGATCGTCCTTGATGCCGAGTTCGCCCAGAACCTCGTGCGCCGTCTTCTGCATGATTTTCGCACGAGGATCGTAGTTCTTGTAGACGCGGTGGCCAAAGCCCATCAGCCGGAACGGATCGTTTTTGTCCTTGGCGCGGGCGATGAATTCCGGGATGTGATCGACATGGCCGATCTCGCCCAGCATGTTGAGCGCCGCTTCATTGGCGCCGCCATGCGCCGGGCCCCACAGGCAAGCGATGCCGGCGGCGATACAGGCGAACGGGTTGGCGCCCGACGAGCCGGCGAGGCGAACCGTCGAGGTCGAGGCATTCTGCTCGTGATCGGCGTGCAGGATGAAGATGCGCTCCATGGCGCGCGCCAGCACCGGATTGATCTTGTACTCCTCGCACGGCACGGCAAAGCACATATGCAGGAAGTTTGCCGCGAAACCGAGATCGTTCTTGGGGTAAATGAAGGGCTGGCCGATGTGGTACTTGTAGGCCATGGCCGCGATCGTCGGCATCTTGGCGATCAGCCGCATGGAAGCGACCATGCGCTGGTACGGGTCGGAGATGTCGGTGGAGTCGTGATAAAAGGCCGACAGCGCGCCGACCACGCCGCACATCACAGCCATCGGGTGCGCATCGCGACGGAAGCCGGTGAAGAAGCGCGACATCTGCTCGTGCACCATTGTGTGGCGCGTCACGCGGTAATCGAAATCGTCCTTCTGCGCCTTGGTCGGCAGTTCGCCGTAGAGCAGGAGATAGCAGACTTCGAGGAAGTCGCCGTGTTCGGCCAGCTGGTCGATCGGATAGCCTCGGTGGAGAAGAATACCCGCATCGCCGTCGATGAAGGTGATCTCGGACTCGCAGCTCGCGGTCGAGGTGAAGCCGGGATCGTAGGTGAAGGCGCCGGTCGTGCTGTAGAGCGAGGCGATGTCGATGACGTCGGGCCCGACGGAGCCGCTTCGCACCTTGAATTCATGGGTCTTGCCGGCGAATTCAAGTGTTGCGATAGCCTCTTCGTTCGCGCCGCCCACATCCAGTTTTTTCGCAGCTTCGGTCATTGCAAACTCCTTCTTGTTTCCTCATGCCGGCAAAGGCAAATTCTGCAGAGCGACACGTCGAAATCACCGCAATGCGCGTATTCGCCACCGCATTTTAGGAGGTGCGTGCCAGATTGGGCCAAGGCCTAATGTTGCACTGCGAAACGCGCCTTTCAATGCCAATCTTCTTGGGCCAGTTTGCTCCTAATCGATTTGATCCGCTATGCGCGCCAGGCTTTCCTCGCGCCCAAGCACGGCAAGCACGTCGAACACGCCCGGCGACGTGCTTTTGCCGGTCAGCGCGGCCCGCAACGGCTGGGCCACGGCGCCAAGCTTGTGGCCACCAGCCAGCGCATAGTCGCGGATCGCGGCTTCCGCCGCCGCAGCCGTCCAGTCACTTGTAAGCGCGTTCAAAGCTTCGTGAGCGCCACGCAGGATCTTGCGGGCATCGTCATTGAGCAGGAGGGCCGCCTTGTCGTCGATCGGCAGCGGCCGCGTGGCAAACAGGAAGGCGGCGCCATCGACGAGCTCGACCAGCGTCTTGGCGCGCTCCTTCAGGCCCGGGAGGGCCGCCAGCAACTGCGCCTTGTTCCTGTCGTCGAGGCGCGCGGCGATTGCCGGGCCACCCTCGAGATAGGGCAGAGTGGCGATGAAGATGTCGAACAGCTCGGCATCGGCCATGCGGCGCATATGCGCGCCGTTGATCGCCTCCAGCTTGGCGAAGTCGAAGCGGGCCGCGCCCTTGTTGACGTCGCCGATATCGAACCAGGAAATCATATCCTTGATCGACATGATCTCGTCGTCGCCATGGCTCCAGCCCAGGCGCGCCAGATAGTTGAGCAGTGCCTCCGGCAGGTAGCCCATGGCGCGATAGGCCTCGACACCGAGTGCGCCGTGGCGCTTCGACAGCTTGGCACCGTCGGCGCCATGGATCAGCGGGATGTGCGACATCGACGGCACGTCCCAGCCCATGGCGTTGTAGATCACGGTCTGGCGGGCGGCGTTGGTCAGATGGTCGTCACCGCGGATGATGTGGGTGACGCCCATGTCATGGTCGTCGACGACGACGGCATGCATGTAGGTCGGGTTGCCGTCCGAACGCAGGATGATGAAGTCGTCGAGGTCCTTGTTGGGGAAGCGCACCTCGCCCTGGACGCGGTCGTGGACGATCGTCTCGCCCTCGGTCGGTGCCTTGATGCGGATGGCGCCCTTGACACCGGCAGGTGCCTCGGATGGGTCGCGATCGCGCCACTGGCCGTTGTAGCGCGGCGGCAGGCCCTTGGCCCGCGCGGCCTCACGCATCGCCTCCAGCTCGGCCGGCGTCTCGTAGCTGTAATAGGCCTTGCCCAGACGCACGAGTTCCTCAGCCACCTCGCGATGGCGCGGCGCACGCTCAAACTGCGAGATGGCCTCGCCGTCCCAGGAAAGTCCAAGCCAGGTCAGCCCATCCAGAATGGCCTGGGTAGCCGCCTCGTTGAAACGTTCGCGGTCGGTATCCTCGATGCGCAGCACCATCGTGCCGCCGGTGTGTTTGGCGTAGAGCCAGTTGAACAGCGCCGTGCGCGCGCCACCGATATGCAGATAGCCGGTGGGCGAGGGGGCAAAACGGGTGACGACCTTGTCGGACATGAAACTCTCGGAAACCATCTGAAGCGGGGTGCGGCTGCGCGGACTTTCGCGCGTCGCGCGTTCATGTAGCATAGGGCGTCAGGGGTGCAAGGGGCAGACCCGATGGCTGGACGAGGCCGGGGCTCGGAACAGGGCGACGACGCTAGTGTTGGCGTCAGCGAACGGTCCCTGTTTGCAATCCCGCCGCCAGCCTCGCTGCCACCATCGCCTCTTGTGCCAGGCTTCGGCAGCCAGCTGCCGCAGGCGGATATCCCGGCGCCACTTCCGTCCCCTGCCTCGGGCCGGATTGTGCGTGTCCGGCGGCAACTCGGCCAGATTTCCTGGCCCCGCCTGCGCTACAGTGTGGCGACCGCAGCCGAGCTCGAGCTTGACCGGGGCATCGCCTTCCTGCTGGTGCCGGTTTGTCTGGCCACTGGTGCGATCGGCTATTATTCGCTGGCGGCGGAGCCTGATTTTGCGAAGCCTGTCGCGGTCGTCGTGCTGTTGGCGATCTGCGCGCTTATCTCGCGTTCCTGGCCGAAAACCCATCTGGGCTTCACGGCGGCATTGTTGTGCGCGCTTGGCCTGCTTGCCGCCAAGGCCGAGACATGGCGGGCGGATACCCAGATGCTGGGTTCGGAAATCTCGACGCAGGTGACCGGCCGCGTCGTTTCGCTCGACCGGATGGAGACCGGCCGCATCCGGCTGACCATCGACGTGACGTCGACCGCCCGGCCGACACTGCGCTATGCGCCGGAAAGGGTCCGGCTTTCGGCGCGCAATGTCCCTGCGGAAATGACTGCCGGCTCCCTGGTCACCGGCTATGCCAAACTGTTGCCGCCGACCGGCCCGGTGCGACCGGACAGCTACGATTTCTCCTTCGACAGCTACTTCGCCGGCATTGGCGGCAGCGGCTTCTTTCTCGGCAATCCGAAGCTTGTCGCAGCCGACGACGGTGAGATGCCGTTGTCGGCCCGGCTTTTCTCTGGGGTAGAAAATGCCCGTGAAGCCATCGCCGACCATATCCGGGCCACCGTCGGTGGTGCTGAAGGTGAGATCGCGGCGGCGCTCATCGTTGGTGTCCGCGCGGGCATTCCCGATGAAATCAACGAAGCGATGCGGCGTACCGGCATCTATCACATCATCTCGATTTCCGGACTGCATATGGCGCTGGTCGCCGGCACCATCATGGGTCTGCTGCGCGGCGCCTTCGCGCTGTTTCCGGATTTTTCCGCGCGTCGGCCGGTGAAGAAATACGCGGCCGCCGCGCCCTGTTCTCGATCGCCGCCTATCTCGTGATTTCGGGTGTCGTCGTCGCCGCCGAACGCAGCTTCATAATGCTGGCGGTGATGCTGATTGCCGTGCTGTTTGATCGCGCGGCGCTGACGATGCGCAATCTGGCGATCTCGGCGATCGCCGTCATCGTGGTGTCGCCGCACGAAGTCGTCGGCCCGAGTTTCCAGATGTCGTTCGCCGCGACGGCCGCGCTGGTCGGTGCCTATGCCGGCTGGGCGGACCACCACGCGGGAAAGGTAAGACCGCCACCGCCAAAGCGATCCTTGCCCGGATTCTTGACGCGAAAATTCCTGCTGGCGACGGGCGGGTTGGCGATGACCTCCATCATAGCCGGCTGCGCCACGGCGCTGTTCGCCATCTGGCATTTCCAGCGTGTGTCGCCGCTCAGCCTGTTCGCCAATCTGGCCGTCATGCCGATCGTGTCAGTCGTGATGTTCCTGGCCGTTGCCAGTGCATTGCTAATGCCGTTTGGATTGGATGCGCCATCCCTCTACCTAATGGGCAAAGGCCTGACGGCGATGATCGCCATATCCGCGTGGATTTCGGAACGCTCCCCAATCGATGCGGTCGGGTTGATTTCGCAGCACTCGGTGCTGCTGGTGACCGTCGCCTTGGTCATCGCCACGATGGCGACGACCTGGTTGCGGCTCGCGGCAGTGCCATTCGCGCTTGCCGGCTTGTTGACGGTGTCGGATACGCGCACGCCGGACGTACTGATCTCGGAAGATGCGCGGCTGGTCGCGCTGCCGATCGGCGGCGGCGAACTCGCGGTCAGCCGGGCTCGCCCGAACGAATTCACCATCGACAATTGGAAACGCGCGCTGGTGTCCGAAACCATCGTCGTGCCGGAGATGTTCAGCAAGGCAGATGGGCAATTCGACATTGCCGATGCCGTCAACCTCCCGCCGGGAGCTCCGTTCTACTGCACGGATGGCGTCTGTGTTGCCCGGCACCCGTCCGGTGCGATCATCGCACATGTCGAAGACCGCAAGGACACCTGGAAGGCCTGCGGTTTCGCCGATTTGATCGTCGTCAATGATGCAACCGGCTATGATGCCTGCCACAATCCGCTGGTTCTTGTCGTCACCAAACGGCAACTTGCCCGCAAAGGCAGTGCCGCCGTCTTCTTCGACCGCCAATCGGCGACCGGTCCGCCAACCGTCAACTTCGCGGTGGACGGGCCGTATCGGCCCTGGCATGCACAGCGAAAATATTCACGCGAGGCGAGGGGGCTGCTGCCCTATCAAAAAGCCGAAAAACCGGCTGCCGTCCCTGCTCAGTAGCGCCGGATCAGCCCGACGAGCTTGCCTTGCACCTTGACCCTGTCCGGCCCGAAAATACGCGTCTCGTAGGCCGGGTTGGCGGCTTCAAGCGCGATCGAGGCGCCTTTGCGGCGGAACCGCTTCAATGTCGCTTCCTCGTCGTCGACCAGCGCCACGACGATCTCGCCCGGGCTCGCCGTATCGGCGTTGCGGATAATGACCGTGTCGCCATCGAAGATGCCGGCCTCGATCATCGAGTCGCCCTTGACCTCCAGCGCATAGTGCTCGCCGCCCATGATCATGTCCGGCGGCACCGAGATGGAATGAGTCTGATGCTGGATGGCATCGATCGGCACACCGGCGGCGATGCGGCCCATCACCGGAATCGACACGGCGGAAACCGCGTCGTCATCATTGCCGGCCGCGGGCAAGCGTGATGGCGCCGGCTTGATCTGGCGGCCAAGGCCGCCCTGACCGAGACTGCCCTGAATGACGCTTGGCGAGAATTTCTTTGCCGCGTTGAGGCCCGGCGCGATCAGAATCCGGCAACCGCAGCACTTCCAGCGCTCGCGCCCGATTGGGCAGCCGGCGAATGAAGCCGCGTTCCTCCAGTGCCGTGATCAGGCGATGGATCCCTGACTTGGAGGCGAGATCGAGCGCTTCCTTCATCTCGTCGAAGGAAGGCGGAATGCCGCTTTCCTTCAGCCGTTCATGAATGAACATCAGCAGTTCATGTTGCTTGCGTGTCAGCATGGCGGCCCCCAAGGCATTGAACGAAGGGTGTGAACCAGAATCGAAAAACAAACCCAGAACAAACCCTATCTGTTCCAGTTGTGTTCTGCAACTGTTTAAAGTTTAGTGAATTCGTTAAGGCGTCTGAAATTATTTGGCCCGGCAACAGGCGGTGTTCGATGCCTGCCTGCCGCCGCGCGGTGCGCTTGCCGGCTTTGAAATTGTTTTGGTTAATGGCCTGTGGCCTATCCTGCTCCGAGGTCTGGCATCAGTAGCCGACAAAGCTCGATGAGAGATTTTTCTCCTTTCACCAATCCTTGGCCTGCCGTGAACGAAACGAAGCCAAAATGCCAACTTTGCCACGAAATTGCCATACCGGCTTCGGTCCGTGATCCCGTTGCGCTACCGCTTATTTATGCTGCCGTCGCCGGCATGGACATAGACATGCAGCGTATAGCCGATATGGGCGATCATCAGGGTTTTCGCGCGCTCGATATTACGATCCAGCGCCGCCTCCATGAGCGCGGTGTGATGTTCGATTGCGACCGCCTGGCGCAACGCCTCCACGGCCTCCTCGTAACCATGCTGCAGGCCGGCCGCCGCCCGCAGCGTTGGCGCCAAGCCGAGAAAACGGTGATGGCGACGCAATTGATCCGCGATCGTGGAATGAAAGGTCAGCAGCCAGGGGGATGCTGCCGCACTGAGCAGTGCCGCGTGGAAAGCCTCGTGCTTTTCATCCCATTCGTCGACCACTTCGTCGGATGGATCGTCGACAGCGGTCTTGCAACGCGACAGCCGGTAATGGGCGGCGACGACCGCGTTTTCCCAATCGTGGCCACCTTTCTCGATCGATTCCTGAAGCAGTGGCAGTTCGACGACACACCTGGCGCGCGACAGGTCTTCCAATTCGGTGCGCGAAACCGGAGCAACGGCAAAGCCGCGATTGCTGATGGAAGTCACCAGGCGCTCCGCCTCCAGTCGCGACAGCGCTTCGCGCAACGGCGTCCAGCCAATGCCATAACTGTTGCGCAACGCGCTGAGCTTGAGCGGCGCGCCGGGCCGCAGACGGGTCGCGAGGATATCGCGACGCACCAGCCGGTAGGCCGCTTCCGTCTTCGAGAGTCCTTCGTCCAACATCGTTGTCCCATCCTTAGGCTGTCACGTCACGATTATATATGAAAGCCTTCCATGGCGTAAATTATATATAATGTTTGACAGGGTTTGGCAGACTGCTCATGATTGCCCAGCCGATTTCACCTGACGTGTTCATCTGGGCGCGCCCATGCGCGAAGGACAATCGATCATGAATGCAACACTCGATCTCGCAGCAGTCGAAGCCATGGATGCGGCGGATCCGCTGCGTGCCATGCGCGACCGCTTCATTCTGCCGGAAGGTGTGATCTACCTCGACGGCAATTCGCTGGGTGCGCGGCGCCCGCCGTCTTCAACGAGCTGCAGAAGGCGGCGACGCAGGAGTGGGCGCAGGACCTCATTCGTGCCTGGAACACTGCCGGCTGGTTCGATATGCCGGTTGCGCTCGGCGACCAGCTCGGACGGCTGATCGGCGCCGCTTTCGGCCAGACGGTGGTCTGCGATACAACTTCGATCAACATCTACAAGGTGCTGCATGCGGCCCTTGGCATGCGGCCGAACCGATCGGTCATCGTCGCCGAGGGCGACAGTTTCCCAACCGACCTCTACATGGCCGAAGGCGTGGCCTCGACGCGGCCGGGCACGGTGCTGCGGCTCGAAGGCGTCGATGCGCCCACCATTGAGGAACTGATCGATGAGCGCGTCGCGGTCATCCTGGTCAACCACGTCAATTACAAAACCGGACAATTGCGCGACATGGCCGCGCTGACGTGCAAGGCTCACCAGGTCGGCGCTCTGATCGTCTGGGATCTCTGCCACACCGCCGGCGCCTTGCCGGTCGAGCTCGATGCCGCGAATGCCGATTTCGCCATCGGCTGCACCTACAAATATCTCAATGGCGGTCCAGGCGCGCCGGCCTTCATCTATGCCGCGAAACGCCATCACGACGATGTCCACCAGCCGTTGAGCGGCTGGTGGGGCCATGCGCGGCCCTTCGCTTTTGAGCAAAGCTATACGGCCGGCAGCGGCATCCGCCGATTCCTGTGCGGCACGCAGCCAGTGCTGTCGATGCGGGCGCTGAAAGGGGCGCTGGATATCTGGGACGATGTCGACATGGCGGCGGTGCGCAAGAAGAGCATCGCGCTCACCGACCTGTTCATCCAGCTCGTCGAAGCCAGATGCGGCGCCTACGGCCTCGAACTCGAAGGTCCGCGCGACGGCAATGCGCGCGGCAGCCAGGTGTCGTTCCTCCATCCGCATGGCTACCAGGTGATGCGGGCCCTGATCGAGCGCGGCGTGATCGGCGATTTCCGCGCGCCGTCAACCATCCGCTTCGGCTTCACGCCGCTCTATGTCGGCTACAAGGACGTCTGGCAGGCGGTCGAGGTGCTTGAGGACATCCTGCGCAGCAGCGCCTGGCAGGAAGCGCGTTTTGCGGTCAAGACGGCAGTGACATAAGACGTCAAAGCCGGGTCCGGACTGTCCACAATTCGGGAAACAGGACGACCTCGAGCATCTTCTTCAGGTACGACGCCCCTGATGTGCCGCCGGTGCCGCGCTTCAGGCCGATGATGCGCTCGACCGTGGTGACATGGTTGAAGCGCCAGCGGCGGAAATAGTCCTCGAAATCGACCAGCTTTTCGGCCAGCTCATAGAACATCCAGTAGCGCTGCGGGTCGCGGTAGACGGTCTGCCAGGCGACCAGGACTTCTTCATTTTCGGTGCGCGTCTCCCGCCAGTCCGTGCGCCTGGCATCGGCGCCGATGTCGAACCCGTTGCGCGCCAGAAGCAGCAGCGCTTCATCGTAGAGGGACGGCTGGGCCAGGATCGCCTCCAGCTTGCCGGTGAGGTCCGGCCGGTGCTTGTGCGGCCCGAGCATGGCAAGGTTGCGGTTGCCAGCCATGAATTCGATGGCGCGGTATTGCCAGGACTGGAAGCCGGAGGACTGGCCGAGCGCGTCGCGGAACTCGGTGTATTCGCTTGGCGTCATCGTGCGCAGCACGTCCCAGGCATTGTTGAGCTGCTCGAAAATGCGGGCGACGCGTGACAGCATCTTGAAGCTCGGCTCAAGCCGGTCGGCACGGATGGAGCGGATCGCGGCGCCGATCTCGTGCAGAGCGAGCTTCATCCAGAGTTCCGAGGTCTGGTGCTGGATGATGAACAGCATCTCGTCATGCGCCGACGATTGCGGCGTCTGTGCCTCCAGCACTTTTTCCAGGTGCAGATAGTCGCTGTAGGACATACGCTCCTTGAAGGACATCTGTGCGCCTTCCGACGCCGGATCGTAGGGCTCGCTCAATTGATTTTCTCCGTGCGCAGCCGGAACCGCTGGATCTTGCCGGTCTGGGTCTTGGGCAGGGCGGCGATGAATTTGACCGAGCGCGGATATTTGTAAGGCGCGATCGTTGCCTTGACGTGGTCCTGCAGGCGCTTGATGGTCAACGCGTCCGGCGAGACGCCTTGCACAAGCACGACATGCGCCTCGACGATCTGGCCGCGTTCGCCATCCTCGGCACCGATGACAGCGCATTCGGCGACATCGGGATGCGACAGCAGCGCTGCCTCGACCTCGGGGCCGGCAATGTTGTAGCCGGCGCTGACGATCATGTCGTCAGAACGCGCGGCGAAATGGAAGAAGCCGTCCTCGTCCTGTGTGAACGTGTCGCCGGTGAGGTTCCAGCCGTCGCGGACATACTCCTTCTGCCGGTCGTCAGCCATGTAGCGGCAGCCGGTCGGGCCGCGCACCGCCAGCCGTCCGGTCTCGCCGCGCGGCACCTCGCGCATTGCGTCGTCGACGATGCGCGCCTCGTAGCCGCCGACCGGCTTGCCGGTCGACGCCGGCTTCCTGTCGTCAAAGCGGTTGGAGATGAAGATGTGCAGCATTTCGGTGGCGCCGATGCCGTCGAGGATCGGCTTGCCGGTCTTCTCAGTCCATTCTTCGAAGACCGGAGCAGGCAATGTCTCGCCGGCCGAAACGGCGACGCGCAGTGACGACAGGTCGGCGCCTTCATCCATGGCTTTCAGCATCGCGCGGTAAGCGGTCGGCGCGGTGAAGGAAATGGTCGCTTTGTAGGTTTCGATGATGTGGATCATGTTGGGCGGCGTCGCCTGTTCCAGCAACGTTGCCGCGGCACCGAAGCGCAGGGGAAAGATGGCGAGCCCGCCAAGGCCGAAGGTGAAGGCCAGCGGCGGCGAGCCGACGAAGATATCGTCCGGCGTCACCTGGAGGATCTCGCGGGCGTAGGCGTCGGCGATGATCAGAAGATCGCGGTGGAAATGCATGGTCGCCTTCGGCACGCCTGTCGTGCCCGAAGTGAAGCCGAGCAGGGCGACGTCGTCGCGGCCGGTGTTGACGGCGGTGAATGTGACCGGCTTGTCGAGCGCGATGCGGTCGAGTTCGGCGTCATGGTTGGCGGTGCCGTCGAAGCCGATCACCTGCTTCAGGAAGGCGCTGTCCTTGGCACAGGCGGTCATCTCGTCCATCAGCCTGGTGTCGCAGAGCGCGATGGTTATCTCCGCCTTGTCGACGATCTTGGTGAGTTCGCCGGCGCGCAGCATCGGCATGGTGTTGACGACGACGGCTCCGACCTTGGTGGCGGCCAGCCAGCAGGCGACCATTGCAGGGTTGTTGGCGGAGCGGATCAACACCCGGTTGCCCGGCTTGACGCCGTAATTCTCGACCAGCGCGTGGGCCAGCCTGTTCGTCCAGTCGGACAGTTCCTTGTAGGTGCGGCGGCGGCCATTGCCGATCAGGGCGGTGTGGTCGCCGAGGCCCTTCTCGACCAGCCTGTCGGTCAATTCGACGCCGGCGTTGAGATGCTCGGGATAGTCGAAACCGTCGAGCAGGAAATCCGGCCATTGATCCGGCGGCGGCAGATGATCGCGCGTGAACGTGTCGATATGCGCTGAAGGCCCAAGCATGTCGCCGCCATCCCATTTGCTACCTGGTCAGATGCGCGAAGCACTGTCCGAGGTGGTGGATCTTAAGTTCCCATCTTTCGCGAGAGGTTTCGTGCAGCCAGCTGTTCGACGACGCCACCGGGAAGGGTGAACATCCGCAGGTTTGGACAGCACAGCAGACCTCCCATTGTCGGCTGTTCTCCGGGCAGGATCGCACCAGTCGAAATTTGTTTCAAGCCTAAAATGTTTTGCCACGAGGCATTGACGCATGGCATGGTGACGGCCATTGCTAGCGCCAAACGGATGCGCTTTGGGGAGGGTGCCGATGCTCGAACACCGCATTGCCGATTGGGACAATGCCTACGCCAATGGCGCGAACATCGCCGGCAGCGACCGTTGGCCGGCCGCGTGGACCGAACCGGCGCAAGCGTTTCGGGACGGGCTATTGGCTGAGGGCCGGGCACGCATCGATGTCGCCTATGGCGAGCGACCGCGCAATCGGTTCGATCTTTTCCTGCCCACGGCGGCTCCTAAGGGGCTCGTCGTGTTCATCCATGGCGGTTACTGGCTGGAGTCCGACAAGAGCGACTGGTCGCACCTCGCCAAGGGCGCGGTCGGCAACGGCTTTGCCGTGGCGATGCCGTCCTACACGCTGTGTCCGGACATACGCATCGCCGGCATCGTCCGCGAAATTGGCGCGGCGATCGACAAGGCGGCGGCAATGGTCGGAGGACCGCTGATGCTGACAGGACATTCGGCCGGCGGTCATCTCGCCAGCCGCATGGTGACCACATCAACGCCGCTCGCCGCCGACGTGGCAAAGCGCATACGCCACGTCGTCTCGATCTCAGGCCTGCATGACCTGCGTCCACTCATGCTCACCGGGCACAATGCGGCACTGGCAATCGATGAGGCCGAAGCCTTGGTGGAAAGCCCGGCGCTGCTGCGCCCCCTGGATGGCACCCGCATCACCTGCTGGGCCGGCGGCGGCGAGCGCTCGGAGTTCCTGCGCCAGACTGCGTTGCTGGCCAACATCTGGACCGGCCTTGGCGCCACCACCAGCGCAGTGGTCGAGCCCGACCGGCATCACTACGACATTGTCGATGGACTTGCCGATCCGACGCATGCGCTGACGCGAACGTTGATCTCGGAATGACAGAGACCATTTTTACACATTATCAGCGGTTTACGTGGCAATTCTTCAGCGCAGCATCAGCACGCTGCAAGTGTCGCCGGCAGCGGATGCGGGGGCATACGGTGCCCGCACGATCAGCCCGTTGGCGTCGGCCAGCATCCGCAGCATCGAAGAATCCTGGATGCTGAACGGCGTCGCCACCAGCCCGTCCTCGTCGTCCCTGACCACCGCCCGCACATAATCCTGGCGCAGATCATTGGCTGGCATTGCGGCGCCAAGCCGCGCCGGACGCATGTCCTGGCGATGATTGCGGCCGCCGAGCTTTGCCAGAAGCGGCTTCAGGAACAATTGCGAGCAGACCAGGCTTGCCACCGGGTTGCCGGGCAGGCCGATGCACCTGATAGCGCCGAGGCGCCCAAACATCAGCGGCTTGCCGGGGCGCATGGCGATCTTCCAGAAGCCGAGCGTCATGCCTTCACCGGTCAGCACGTCATGGATGAGATCGTGATCGCCGACCGAGGCGCCGCCAAGGGTAACGATGACATCCGCACCAGCCGCGACCGCTTTTTGCACCAGCGCGGCAATGGCCTCCTTGCGATCGGCGGCAATGCCGAGATCGAGCGCGCGGGCGCCGACCGACTGCGCGACAGCGGCGACGCCATAGGCGTTGGACGAGATGATCTGGTCCGGCCCGAGTTCGCTGCCGGGCGGCAACAACTCGTCGCCAGTGGCGATTATGGCGACCAGCGGCCGTTTGACCACTGTGACTGCTGGACGGTTGGCTGATGCCGCCAGCGAAAGCGCTGCCGGGTCGAGCAAGCGGCCGCTTTCCAGCAGCACGTCGCCTTTGGAAAAGTCGAGGCCGACACGTCTGATGTTGCGCCACTCACCGGTGGGCTCAATCACTTCGATATTGCCGCCACCGAGATCCCGGACGTTTTCCTGGATGACGATGGTGTCGGCGCCTTCAGGCAGCGGCGCGCCGGTGAAGATGCGCACCGCCTGGCGCTCGCCGACCGAGCCGTCAAAGCCGCGCCCGGCCGGTGCCATGCCGATCACCGAGAGTTTCGACGGCACGAACGCGACATCGGCAGTGCGGACCGCGTAACCATCCATGGCCGAGGCATTGAAGGGCGGCTGGGTGCGCAGGGCCACGACAGGCTCCGCCAACACACGATCGACCGCCTCGAAGAGAGAAACACTTTCGCCGGCCAGGGGTGCTGCGCCATCCAGCAGGCGTTCGAGCGCCTCGGCGACGGGAACCAGCGCCATCAGGCGCCCGCCTTGTAGTCGCCGGACTTGCCGCCGGTCTTTTCCACCAGGCGGATGCCGGAGATGACCATGGCGCGGTCCACGGCCTTGGCCATGTCGTAAATGGTCAGGCAGGCGACCGACGCTGCGGTCAGCGCCTCCATCTCGACGCCGGTCTTGCCGGTGACGCGCGCCAGCGCGGTGACCTTCAGGCCGGGCAGCGCATGGTCGGGCTCGATGTCGACGGAAACCTTGGTGAGCAGCAGTGGATGGCAGAGCGGGATCAGTTCATGCGTCTTCTTCGCGGCCATGATGCCGGCGATGCGCGCGGTGCCGAGCACATCGCCCTTCTTGGCGTTGCCGGCGAGGATGGTCTTCAGCGTCTCGGGCTGCATCGAGACGAACCCCTCGGCGATCGCGGTGCGTGTCGTCTCTTCCTTGTCGCCGACATCGACCATGTTGGCCTCGCCCTGCTTACCGAGATGGGTGAGGGCTGATGTCATTGTCAGATAGCCTCGGCCGGCGCCTTGCCCGTCAAAAGCAGGCGCGTGGCCGCGGTGACATCCTGTTGCCGCATCAGGCTCTCGCCGACGAGGAAGGTGCCGATGCCGGTCTTCTGCATCCTGAGGCAGTCGTCATGGGTGAAGATGCCGCTCTCACTGACCAGCAGGCGTCCGCTCGGCACCATCGGCGCCAGCTGCTCCGAGGTTTTGAGGCTGGTTTCGAACGTTCTCAGATTGCGGTTGTTGATGCCGATCAGCCGCGACGACAGTTTTACCGCGCGCAGCGTCTCGGCCTCGTCATGCACCTCGATCAGCGCATCCATGCCAAGTTCGAATGCGGTCGCCTCCAGTTCGCTCGCCAAAGCATCGTCGACGCTGGCCATGATGATCAGGATGGCGTCCGCGCCCCAGGCGCGGGCCTCATAGACCTGATAGGGATCGAACAGGAAATCCTTGCGCAGCGCGGGCAGGGCAACGGCTGCCCGTGCCTTGGTGAGAAATTCCGGCGCACCCTGGAAGGACGGTGCGTCGGTCAACACCGAAAGGCAGGCGGCGCCGCCCTTTTCATAGGCCTGCGCCAAGGCCGGTGGATCGAAGTCGGCCCGGATCAGCCCTTTGGAGGGGCTGGCCTTCTTGATTTCGGCGATCAGGGCGAATCCGCCCGATCTGTGCTTCGCCTCGAGTGCGGCGAGAAAGCCGCGCGGTGCGTCGGCATCTTTCGCGCGCGCCTTGATCTCGGCCAGCGGCACGCGTGCCTTGGCCGCCGCGATCTCATCGCGCTTGTAGGCCTCGATCTTGCGCAGAATGTCAGACACGGTTCACCCGTTCGAAATTTCGACCAGGCGGTCGAGCACCTGCAGCGCGCGGCCACTGTCGATGGCTTGCGCGGCGAGCGCGATGCCGTCGCCAAGCGTCGTTGCCTTGCCCGCGATCACCAGTCCGGCGCCGGCATTCATCAGCACGGTGTCGCGATAGGCACCGGCAGCCCCGCCCAGCATATCGCGCAATGCCTTGGCATTGTAGGCGGCGTCGCCGCCGCGCAGCTCGTCCTTGGTGTGGCGCTTCAGCCCAAATTCTTCCGGGGTCAGCGTGAAGCTGCGGATCTCACCGCCGACCAGTTCGGCGACATGGGTCTCGCCGGTGGTGGTGATCTCGTCATAGCCGTCACCATGGGCGACCCAGGCATGCTCAGTGCCCAGCGCCTTCAGCGTCTCGGCAACCGGCATGATCCATTCTGGCAGGAACACGCCGACCATCTGCCGCTTTACCCCAGCCGGATTGGAGAGGGGGCCGAGCAGGTTGAAGATGGTGCGGGTGCCGAGCTCGACGCGGGTCGGGCCGACATGCTTCATCGCCGGGTGATGCGCGGGCGCGAACATGAAGCCGACGCCCGCCTCATGGATGCAACGGCCGATGAACTCGGGCGAGAGATCGATCTTGACGCCGAGCGCGATCAGCACATCGGCGGCACCGGTCAGCGAGGACAGGCCGCGATTGCCGTGCTTGGCGACCGGCACACCGGCGGCGGCGATGACGAAGGCCGACCCCGTCGAAATGTTGACGCTATGGGAATTGTCGCCGCCCGTGCCGACGATATCGATAGCACCCGCGGGCGCCTCGACGCGGAGCATCTTGGCCCGCATCGTGGCGACAGCGCCGGAAATCTCGCTCACCGTCTCGCCGCGTACGCGCAACGCCATCAGGAAGCCGCCGATCTGCCCAGGGGTCGCGTCGCCGGACATGATGATGTCGAAGGCCTCGCGCGCTTCCTCGAAGGAAAGCGCGGTGCCGGCCGCCACCTTGGCGATATAGGTTTTCAGCGCGCTCATCTTGTCGCGGCTTGGGCGACGGCGGCCTGGTCGATGCGGACGTCGTACTGCGTCTGCAACTGCGCCACCAATTGGTCGAGCAGATCGTCCGACATGCCGGAGGTGAAGGATTTCTGTGCATCCTCCGGCACCGAACTGGCATCGGCCCCGGCGGGCTCGAACACTTCGGCGACCTTGAACAGGATCTGTCCGTCACCGGTGGGCGAGGGGATCAACCCGGTGCCGCCTTCGCCGACGCCGAACATAACGGCAGCGCCCTCCTTGCCGAAATCGGCATCGTCGGCTTCGCGCTTCAGGCCGCGCTTGGTCTGCTTCTCCAGCTTGAGATCACCGGCGATGACGTCGAGCGTGGCGCCGGCCTTGAGCCGCTTGTCGAGCTCGCCCGCCTTGGCGGCGAGCCGCTTGGTGGTCTCCGCCGCCGTCCAGTCGGCGACAGCTTTCTTGCGGACCTCGTCCAGCGTGCGGTCGCGAGCCGGCGTGATCGAAGCAACTTCGTAGAAGATGAAGCCGTTGTCGGCCGTGGTCAGTGCTTCGTTTTCGGTGTTGGGTTCGGCGTCGAAGACCGCCTTGATCAGTTCCGGCGATTCCGGCAGGTCCTTGACGATGGAGCCGTCCGGCCGGAGGCCACTGCGGTCGATGGCGTCGATGGTGATGTCCTTCAGCTTCAGCTTGGCGGCCGCATTGGCCAGCGAACTGCCGGAAGCCCGGGTGTCTTCGTAATTGTCGTGCACGTCCAGCAAGATGCGGCTAGCCTCACCCAGCGCCAGGTCCTTGCGGATCTGGTCGGAGACTTCGGCGAGCGGCTTCACCACCTCGGGCTTGATCTCGGTGACGCGCAGCAGCACCGGACCGAAGGCGCCCTGAACGACCTGGCTGACTTCATTGGCGTTGAGCGCGAAAGCGGCATCGGCAACCGCCTTGTCGGCGATCTTGTCCTTGGCGAGTGTGCCAAGCAGCGTGTCGGCGGGGGTCTTGCCTTCGGCGGTAACGAGCTTTTCGAAGGTGGCTCCGGCCTTGAGTGAATCGAACGCTGCCTTGGCCGCATCCGGCGTCTTGAACACAAGCTGCTCTATGGTGCGCATTTCGGGCGTGGTGTAGCGCCCCTTGTTCTTGTTGTAGTCGTCGCTGACCTGTTGGTCGGTGACGGCTGTCGGATCCATGATGTCCACCGGCTCGAGGCGGACATAGGAGAATTTTCGGTATTCAGGTGCCGCATAGGTTTTCTTGTTGGCCTCGAAATAGGCCTGAAGCACGCTGTCGCTCGGCGCCTCGATCGGCTGGACGAGCGTCTTTGGCAAGGCCAGATAGTCGACGGTGCGGTCCTCACCGCGATAGAGCGCCACAGCCTTGAAGAAAGTGTCCGGCGCCTTGAGGCCGTCCGAGACCGCCTCGACGATTTGCTGGCGCACCGCCACCTGGGCGCGGTTCTTCAGGTAGTCCTCCGGCCGCATGCCGAGGTCGCGAAGCCGCGATTCGAACACTCTGCGGTCGAATTGGCCGCCCGGGCCCTGGAAGGCGGGCTCCTCGCGCGTTAGTTCGGCCAGGCGATCCTTGGAGAAGCCGAGCCCCAGCTTGCGCGCCTGTTCATCGAGAACGGCGCCGGAAACAAGCTGTGCCAGCACCTGGTTGTCGATGCCGAGCGCCTTTGCCTGTTCGTGGGTGAGGCGCTGACCGAACTGCTGCGACATGACGGCGAGCTGGCGATCATAGGCGAGGCGATATTCGTTGATCGATACCTTGGTGCCACCGGCCGTTATCACCGAATCGTGGCCGGCAAAGCCGCCCATCAGCTTCCCGGAGATGCCCCAGGCGGCAAAACTGACCACCAGCAGCGAAAGCAATGTCTTCGCGACCCAGGTACCCGCCGCGCTTCTCAATATACCAAGCATCGTTACTTCCGATTTATGCGCATTTTCGCATGCGCCGAGTTTGAAACAAGCGCAATAGCGCCCTTCCGGTCCACTGTCGATTGCTTTGTGGTCTGATTTTGGTAGTGAGGGCCAGAGCTTGATATTGCCCGGAGAAGCAGACCATGACGCCAGGAATTCGCCCACTTGTCGCCGGCAACTGGAAAATGAACGGCACCAGTGCCTCGCTCAATGAGCTGAGGATGATCGGCAACGGGTTCATGAGCGGGCTCGATGCGGAAACCGAAGCCCTGGTCTGCGTTCCCGCCACGCTGCTTTCGCATGCGGCGGAGATTCTGTCGCGCACGCCGGTCCATGCCGGTGGCGAGGATTGCCACACCAAGGAAAGCGGCGCCTACACCGGCTGCATCTCGGCCGAGATGCTGAAGGACGCCGGCGCGAGCCATGTCATTGTCGGCCATTCCGAATGCCGCGAACAACGCGGCGAAGACGATGCGACGGTCCAGGCCAAGGCCTCCGCCGCGTGGCGCGCCGGGCTTGTGGCCATCGTCTGTATCGGCGAGACGCAGCAGCAGCGCGAGGCCGGCGCCACACTCGACGTGCTGGCGCGCCAGGTCGACGGTTCGGTGCCGCCGAGTGCTACGCCATCCAACACCATCATTGCCTATGAGCCGGTATGGGCGATCGGCACCGGCCTGACGCCGACCGCGGTCGATGTAGCCGAAGCGCATGCGCATATCCGCGAAAAGCTGGCGGAAAAGCTCGGCGCCATCGCTGCCAAAGTGCGCATTCTCTATGGTGGCTCGGTTAAGCCGTCCAACGCAGTGGAGCTGCTGGGCGTCAGGAATGTCGATGGCGCGCTGGTGGGCGGCGCTAGCCTGAAAGCGGCTGATTTCCTGGGTATCGCCGAAGCCTATCGCAGCATTTCAGGCTGACATTCACGACGATGGACGGGTCGGATCCCGTCCAAATTCGTTGCAAAGGGCGCGTTGCTTCCCATATTCCGGCCACGGGCTTGGAAATGCCGTGAAAGCATTGTATTGAGCCGCCTCCAATTCACCGGTCGTGTCCGCGGCCGGGCAAGGCCTTGCCAGGATAAACTATGCAAACCGTACTGATCGTCATCCATCTCATGGTCGTGCTCGCCCTCGTCGGCGTGGTGCTGCTGCAACGCTCCGAAGGCGGCGGGCTTGGCATTGGTGGCGGATCGGGCTTCATGACGGCGCGTGGCGCCGCCAATGCGCTGACCCGGGCGACGGCGATCCTGGCGGCGGCTTTCTTTGTGACGTCGCTGACCTTGTCGATCATTGCCCGCTATGGCGAGAAGCCGATCGACATTCTCGACCGCGTTCCCGCGACGTCGGACGGCGCCGGCAAGGGCGTGCTCAACCAATTGCCGGGCACGACGACCCCGGCGCCCGCCGGCAGCACGACTCCGACGCCGCCGTCGGGCAATGGCGCCGCGACGACGCCTGCACCGGCAGCTCCGGCCACCGCGCCGGCCTCTGGTTCGACGCCGCCGGCAAGCAACGGCGCCACCAACACGGCGCCGGCGGCACCGCAGGTCCCGAACCAGTAAGCTCCATCTGGTCCAAACCGCGACCTGTGATCGTTTGAACACAGTCGCGGCAAATGCTGCGCGTTCACGAAGATTCGACGGGCAGCGGCGGGGTCTCGCGCTTGAGGCACCCGCGCTTATTCGACTATAGATTGCACGCGGCATTTTCGGCGTCCTTGGGGGACGCCGGGCGACGCCGTGGGCAACAAGCATTGAACGATCGGATCTTCGCCATGCAGCTTCGCAGCTTCATTTTCCTGGGACTTTGCGCCGTATTCGGCCTGAATTCCCCGGCCTTCGCCGGAATGCCGGCAAACATGGCCGCGCAACAGTCGGTTTCGTTAGAAAAAACCGACGCCATCACCGTCGCCGCAGTCAAGAGCGATGCGACGCAGTTGAAGCTTCTCAAGAAGAAGAAAAACCCGACACCGGACGATCTCGCCCAGATCAAGAAGATCGAGGCCAAGATCGTCGCCGACAAGGAAGACGCCAAAGCCAAGGCACTCGAAGCCAGGAAGCTGGCGATGCGTGAAGCGGCCAAGGCCAAGGCCGAAGCGGAACGGCAGGCCTTCCTGGCCAAGAAGAGCCAGAGCGCTTCTGCAACAACCGAAGTGGCTGACGCCAAGCCGGCCAAGAAAAAGACCACCAAGGTCATCGAGCCGATTGAACCGATCACACCAATCCAGTCGGCCGAGCCGCTTCCGGCCGAAGCGATGAATGTCGCCTTGACCGGCAACAATGGCGAACTGCGTAGCGAGGTCGTCGGCCAGAATCAGCCAAGCGGCGGCCTGTTCGCCGGCCTGTTCGGTGGTACCTCGTCCCGGTCGTCGATCAGCTATCTGCCCGAGACGCGGGCTCTCGACCAGGCTCTCGCCAAGAAGGACTCCAAGAAGCCGTTCAAGGTGAAGCCTGAGTTTGTGCCGCAGGACGTGGAGTTCACCGGCTATGAGCCGGGCACCATCGTCATCGACACCAGCGCGCGCCGGCTCTATCTCGTCGAATCGTTTTCGACCGCGCGTCGCTACGCGATCGCGGTCGGTCGTGAAGGCCTGCAGTTCAAGGGCACGGTCGCGGTCGGCGACAAGCAGGAATGGCCGCGCTGGATCCCGACGCTCGACATGCAAAAGCGCGAGCCCAAGCATTACGGCCAGTACAAGGACGGCATGCCCGGAGGCGGCCAGAACCCGCTCGGCGCCCGCGCCATCTACCTCTATGACGGCAAGAAGGACACGCATCTGCGCATTCACGGCACCATCGCGCCGCAGTCGATCGGAACCAGCGCCTCCAATGGCTGCTTCCGCATGATCAACGAGCACGTCATGGACCTCTACAGCCGCGTCAAAGTCGGCACCAAAGTCGTCATCATCTGACGTTTCCACCATCCTGCCGAAAGGGCCGGCCCAGCCGGCCCTTTTGTTTTGCCTCGTTCACGATCAAGCCTGTTCGGCCATGATCGCTGACAAACGGAAACCGTTTGTCCGAGAACACCGGGTTCCATTTTCGGGACCATGGTCCGAGCGCCTTCTTGGGAAAAAGCCTTCGCGGTGGTTTTTCTCTGGCGGAATCAATCCGGCCGCGTTAAGCGATGACTCCCATGGCGCGATATGTATTCATCACAGGCGGCGTGGTTTCCTCACTTGGAAAAGGCATTGCTGCAGCGGCCCTTGGGGCTCTCTTGCAGGCGCGAGGCTATCGCGCACGCATCAAAAAACTCGACCCTTACCTCAATGTCGATCCCGGCACGATGTCGCCGTACCAGCATGGCGAGGTCTTCGTCACCGATGATGGTGCCGAAACCGACCTCGATCTTGGCCACTACGAGCGCTTCACCGGCCGCTCGGCCAATCAGCAGGACAACATCACCACCGGTCGCATCTACAAGAACATCATCGAGCGCGAGCGGCGCGGCGACTATCTCGGCGCCACGGTGCAGGTCATTCCGCACGTCACCGACGAGATCAAGAATTTCGTCCTCAACGGCAATGACGACTATGATTTCGTGCTGTGCGAAATCGGCGGCACGGTCGGCGACATCGAGGCGATGCCGTTCCTCGAGGCGATCCGCCAGCTCGGCAACGATCTGCCGCGCAACAACGCCGTCTATGTGCATCTGACCTTGATGCCCTACATCCCGACGGCGGGCGAACTGAAGACCAAACCGACTCAGCATTCGGTCAAGGAACTGCGCGGCATCGGCATCGCGCCCGACATCCTGCTGGTCCGTGCAGACCGCGCCATTCCCAAGGAAGAGCGCCGAAAGCTGTCGCTGTTCTGCAATGTTCGCGAAAGTGCCGTCATCCAGGCGCTCGACGTGCCGCATATCTACGACGTGCCGATGGCCTATCACAAGGAAGGGCTCGATTCGGAAGTGCTGGCCGCCTTCGGCATCGACCCGGCGCCGAAGCCGCGCATGGAGCCCTGGCAGAAAGTCTCCGATCGCATTCACAATCCGGAAGGCGAGGTGACCATCGCCATCGTCGGCAAATATACCGGCCTCAAGGATGCCTACAAATCGCTGATCGAGGCGCTCTCGCATGGCGGGCTGGCCAACCACGTCAAGGTCAAGCTCGACTGGATCGAATCGGAGATCTTCGAAAAGGAGGATCCGACGCCGTGGCTGGAAAAGGTGCATGGCATCCTGGTTCCCGGCGGCTTTGGCGAGCGCGGTTCCGAAGGCAAGATCCTGGCGGCGAAATTCGCGCGCGAACGCAAGGTGCCGTATTTCGGCATCTGCTTCGGCATGCAGATGGCCTGTATCGAGGCTGCGCGGTCGCTGGCGGGCGTCGAGCACGCGTCTTCGACCGAGTTCGGTCCGACCAACGAGCCCGTCGTCGGCCTGATGACCGAATGGCTGAAAGGCAACATGCTGGAGAAGCGGCGTGAGACCGGCGATCTCGGCGGCACGATGCGGCTCGGCGCCTATCAGGCCGACCTCGCCAAGGGGTCGAAGATCGCAGACATCTATGGCGACACGCAGATTTCCGAGCGCCATCGCCACCGCTACGAGGTCAATATCGACTACAAGGAACGGCTCGAGGATTGCGGCCTGGTGTTCGCCGGCATGTCGCCCGACGGCGTGCTGCCGGAAACGGTCGAATATCCCGACCACCCCTGGTTCATCGGCGTGCAGTATCATCCCGAGCTGAAGAGCCGGCCGCTCGAGCCGCATCCGCTGTTCGCCAGCTTCATCGAGGCGGCGGTGGAGCAGTCGCGCCTGGTCTAGGCACCCGCCGGGCGGAGCCTCACCTCCATGCAGACCTATGTCGCGCTCCTCTACAGCATCATCCTGGGTGAGGGGCGCCGGGTCGTCATGTCGGACCTCAAAACAATGGCGGAAGGCCTTGGCCTGAAGAACCCGCGCACGCTGGTGGCAACCGGCAATCTGGTCTTCGAAGCACGGGCGACCGATATCGGCAAGCTCGAACAGCGACTGGAAACGGCCTTCGAAAAAACCTTCGGCCGCCATGTAGACATCATCGTGCGCACTGCCGACGAATGGCTGAAACTTGCCGCCGGCAATCCGTTTCCGGCCGATTCAGCCGAAGCAGGCGACCAGGTGGCTGTGCGGGTGATGCGCAAACCCGCGCCCGTGGAGGGCGTCGCGGCGCTGCAAGCCTATGCCGCCGAGGACGAGAAGATATTGCCTTCCGCCGGCGACATCTGGGTCGTCTTTTTCACGCGAGAGGCCAACGTCACGGCTGCTCGCGGCAATGAACCACAAACGCCTCGGCATCGGCACGTCGCGCAACTGGAACACCGTGCGCAAGCTGGCTGAGATGGTAGGCGGATAGCGTCTTCCCTTCTCCCCTTGTGGGAGAAGGTGTCGCCGAAGGCGACGGATGAGGGGTGCTCCAGCTTGGCAATGACGGTGATCCGTCACGCGCCCCTCAACCGTCTCGGCGCTGCGCGCCGATCCACCTTCTCCCACAAGGGGAGAAGGGAAAAAGTGCTTTAGGCCTTTGCCGTCTTGGCGCCCGCACCCACGGCGGCGGTGCGCAGCACGTAGTAGATGATGCCGGCGATGGCGACGCCGAAGAACCAGCCATAGACACCCCACCAGGACGGCAGCCAGTTGGTGAAGTTCGGCAGGATCGACGAGAACACAGCACCGATGCCGGCGGCGATGAAAGCATTGACGTGCCAGCCGCCCTGGAAGCGGAACTCGCCGTTTTCGCGATACAGCGCCTCGACGTCGACCTCGCCTTTGCGGATCAGATAGTAGTCGACCATCATGACGCCGAAGATCGGCCCCATCGTCGCGCCGATGATGCCGACGAAATGCGCGGCACTGCCTTCCCACGGCGCGAAGGGATAGAGCACAAGTGCGATCAGCGCCGCGATATAGCCACCCTTTTTGAAGTCGATCTGACGCGGAAAGACGTTGGAGAAGTCGAAGGCCGGCGAGACGAAGTTGGCGACGACGTTGATGCCGAGCGTCGCAACCGCGAAGGTCAGGGCGGCGAGCGCCGCCAGGAACCAGCTGTCGAACTTGGCCGAGATCTGGTCGGGATGCAGCAGCACTTCGTGATAGACGTCATAGGCGGCAATGGTGGTGACGCCGGCGACCAGCGAGAACAGGATGAGGTTGACCGGCAGGCCCCAGATGTTGCCCTTGCGCAGCGCCGCCTTGTCCGGCGCGTAGCGGGCGAAGTCGCAAAAATTGAGATAGAGCGCCGAGAAATAGGTCACCCAGATCGCCGCGACGCCGAAGAGCGCCGTCCACGAGCCGGGATCGCCCGGAATGCCGGCATCGGCGGTCTTTTCGCGCAGCACATCCATCGGAATGTCGCTGGTAAAGGCGAAGCTCCCCGATTTGACGCAGAGATAGATGGCCAGGAGCAGCATCATCACCCAGACGGCAGGCCCCGCCCAGTCCTGGAAGCGACGCACTGTTTCCATGCCTTTCTGGATGATCAGCAGCTGCAGCGCCCAGATGATGACGAAGCAGATTACTTCCAGGGTGGAATGGCCGAGAAGATGCGAGGTCTTGTTGAACTCGTCGAACCATTGCAGGCGAGTGAGCAATGCCACGATGGCGCCCGATGCGGCGGCCGTTTGCGCGCCGTACCAGAAGCAGGCGACGATGGCGCGCACGAGTGCCGGTATGTTGGCGCCCCAGATACCGAAGGAGGCGCGGGCGAGCACGGGGTAGGGCACGCCGGTTTTCACGCCGGCATAGCCGACCATGTTCATCAGCGCGTAGATGATCAGCGAGCCGATGCCGATGGCGATGATGAAGTTGACGAAGCCGCCGCAGAACAGGAACAGGCTGGCGGCGAGATAGTAGCCCCACAGGCTATGGACGTCCGATGTCCAGACGTTGAAGATCGAGAACGGTCCCCAGTTTCGAACCTTGGCCGGAGCGAGATCCTCGTTGTACAGGTCAGGCGATGCGCCTTCTATGGTCACTGCAATGTCCTCCCCTTGATTGGCCACGCGCCTCCACGCGATGGCCGTGCAGGTTAAGCCTGACGCTGGGGAACCGGCAACCGATCCATTTGCCGGCTTTGGCCTTAAAGATATTCAATGCGAACCGCGATTATCGAGGGGGCGCAATGGTGGGCCGCTGTTGAATGCCGCCAGTCGGGTGATTCGAATTTCGGTAATAGCGACTATGCCTAGAGGCTCTTTGTTTGGCGCAATTCCGGACGGAAAACCGCTCACACTTTTCCTGGAATTGCTTTAGGTGATAGCCATCACCCGCTTGTGGTCCTCTACTTCGGACAACAGCCAATCCTGAAACAGGCCGGTGCCCGGCTTGTTGCCGATGCTGCGGCGCTGGTGCAGGTAGATGCCGGCCGGGTAGGTGTGACGGGCGTCAAACGGTGCGACAAGTTTGCCTTGCTGCAGAAAATCCTGCGCCATCATCGTGTCGGCAAGCGCAATTCCGGCGCCATTGATCGCCTCGCGCATGATCAGCGTGCAGTCATCCAGCGTCGTGCTGGATTTTGGCGTCGTGTCCAAGACGCCTTCCTGCTCCAGCCAACGCCTCCATCTCATGGACTCGCATTCATGGATCAGATGATGGTTGACCAGATCGGCGGGTGACCGCAGCGGCACCGGCCCTTCGAGCAGCGAGGGCGCACAGACCGGTGTCAGGACCAGCGGGATCAGCAGCGTCAAGGCCGGGCCGGCCTTGTAGACGAACTCGTCGACAATCGCCAAATCGAAGTTGGCGCGCTTGCCCGAGGTCGAGATCTCCAGCTCCACCGCCGGATGCAGTTTGCGAAAGTTCGGCAGCCGGTCCGCCAGCCAAAGGTTGAGGACCGCCGGGACGCACAGGACCCGGACACGCTGGGTTCTGCTGTGGGTCGGACCATCGGCGAGGCTGACATCGTCGGTGGCGCGCCAGATGGCCTCGAACGCTTCGGAGAGGCTGCGCGCATAGTAAGAGCCCCGGATGGTCGGCGTTATCTGGCGAAAGCCGCGCTCGAACAGATCCTGGCCAAGATTCCTTTCAAGCGCACGGATGTGGCGGCTGATGGCAGAGGGCGTCAGGTGCAATTCCTCGGCTGCATCCTTGACGCTGCCGAGACGTGCGGCGGCCTCGAAAGCGCGCATGCCGTTGAGTGAGGGTAGGGCCATTGGCCGATCATGAATTGTCGGTTGAGTTTTTGTCAATCGACTTGGGCAAAATTGGCGTTTGATCGCCTGGCCTGTTCGGGGATACCCAAAGGTAAGAGCGACCAAGTCGCCATCTGAACACAATTATTCGGGGCCTCCGGCACCATTCCACCAACGGCAGAGACTGGCCAGACCGGTTTCCGCCATTGGCGGGCGAAGCTTTGCGCGTGATGCACGCTTCGCCGAGGCCGGAGCCGTCAGCATATGGGAGAATGCCAGTCTATGCCTCAATCGCCAGTGCCGGTCTTTGAAACGGCGGACGAGATTTCCGCGGAAACCTCTGTAGTCGTTATCCTGCAAACTGCCCAGGCAGGCTTTGGCCCCAGGGCAGCGGCACTGGACGCTGAAATGGGCGGCATTCTGTCGCGTGCCTGCTCCGATCCGACCGCCCTGGCCGAATCCGGCACCTGCATCGATCTCATCGCCCCCCAGGGCGTATCGGCCCGGCGCGTGATCGTCCTGGCCCTGGGCAAAGCCGAAGCCGTCAGCGCGCTGTCACTGGCGCGCGCCGGCGGTTTGCTTGCCGCGCATCTGGAAAGCAAATGCGAATGCGCGGCGACGCTCGTCCTCGACCCGATCGCCGGCGTTGACCTGCCGGGAGCGGAAATCCTGGCGCGCGTCGCCCTTGGCATGCGGCTGCGGCGCTATCGTTTCGACATGCGCAACCGGCGCCAGGGTGCGGGCTCGGATCGGACCTTGCGGGTGCAACTGGTCGGAGCAAACGGTGCGGACCTGACCCCGGCGCTGGCGCGGATCAATGCCATTGCGGATGGCGTCGAATATGCGCGCACGCTGGTCAACCTGCCGCCGAACCATCTCCATCCCGACAATTTCCACGATCATCTGGAGCCGCTGCGCGAAGCTGGCATCGACATCGAAATACTGGATGCCGCGCAGCTCAAGGAACTCGGCATGAATGCGCTGCTGGCCGTTGGTGCTGGCTCGGTGCGGTCACCACGCGTCGCTGTCCTGCGCTATCGCGGCAAAGGTGCTCCCTCCCAGCCGCTGGCCTTCGTCGGCAAGGGCGTGTGTTTCGATTCGGGCGGCCTCTGCATCAAGCGGGGCGAGCAGATGTTCGACATGAAGGCCGATATGGGTGGTGCGGCGCGGTCGTCGGCCTGCTGATCGCGCTCGCCCGGCAAGGCAGCCCGGTGCATGCGATCGGCGTGCTTGGCATTGCGGAGAACATGCCGTCCGGCACAGCGCTCAAGCCGCGCGATATCATCACGACCGCCTCGGGCCAGACCGTGGAGGTGTTCGACACCGACGCGGAAGGACGCCTGCTTCTGGCCGATTGCCTCCACTACGCGGCGACGCGCTTCAATCCGTCGGTGATCGTCGATCTGGCGACGCTGACCTATTCGGTGACGCGTGGGCTGGGATCGATATTCGCCGGCCTGTTCAGCACCGACGATGCCATCGCGACGCAGATGATCGCGGCCGGCGAAACGGTCGGCGAGCGTTTCTGGCGGCTGCCGCTCGACCGGGCCTATGACGAGGGGCTGCAATCGCCTTTCGCGGACCTGCGGCACCATGCCAAAGACATGGAAGATGGCGACGCTCCCTATGCGGCGGCGTTCCTTCGCCATTTCACCGAAGACCGTCCCTGGGTGCATCTCGACATCGCCAGCAAGGAATTGGCCGACGCCGATCGGCCGATCGGCAGGCAAGGCGCCACGGCCTTCGGCGTGCAGATGCTGGAAGAGTGGGTGCGGGCCAGGATGAACTAGGCGCGCTGCTGTTCGGGGCAATAACGAGATGCGTCTAAACGGAATGGGAAATCGGGATGTCGTCTGAGATCATTGGCAGGGAAGGGCGGGCCACCTTTCGCGGTTACGAAACCTGGTATCGCATCTCCGGCGATCTCGACGCCGACAAGGCCCCCGTGGTGATCCTGCATGGTGGGCCGGGCGCAGCCCATAATTATGTCGATGCCTACAAGCTTCTCGCCCGACGGGGCCGCGCCGTCATCCATTACGACCAGTTGGGCTGCGGCAACTCCACCCTGCTGCCAGACAAAGGTGCCGACTTCTGGACACCCGGGCTTTTCATCGACGAGCTTGAAAACCTGGTCGATCATCTCTGCATCCGCGCGGGCTTCCATGTGCTCGGTCAGAGCTGGGGCGGCATGCTGGGCGCCGAATATGGGGTCACGCAGCCGAAAGGCCTGAAGTCGCTGACAATCGCCAACTCGCCGGCTTCCATGAAGCTGTGGGTCGAAGAAGCCAACCGGTTGCGCGCCGACCTGCCCGGGGATGTTCAGGAAACACTGACCCGGCACGAACAGGCCGGCACGACGGACGATCCGGCCTACCAGGAAGCCACGATGCGGTTCTACGAACGGCATGTCTGCCGCGTGCCTTTCCCGCCCGAAGTGACGGAGACCTTCGCCCAGATCGCACGCAATCCGACCGTCTATCATGTGATGAACGGGCCGAACGAGTTCCACGTCATCGGAACGCTGAAGAACTGGAGCATCGTCGAGCGCCTGCCCGCCGTCGATGTTCCCACGCTGATCATCTCCGGACGTTACGACGAGGCGACGCCCGCGACGGTGCGGCCCTTCAAGGACGGCATCAAGGGATCGCGCTGGGAGATATTCGAGCATTCCAGCCACATGCCGCATGTCGAGGAGCAAGAGGCATGCATGCAGGTGGTGGGAGATTTTCTGGACGACAACGACAACTGAGAAAAGGGGAACTAAGACATGAAGAAACTGCTTCTGGCCGCCTCAGCCGCGGCACTGCTGGCCGGTACGTGGCTCGCCCCGGCACAGGCTGAATACCTCAAGGAGCACCGAGGCGGCACCATCCGGCTGCTGGCCCGTTCGGCAGCGGGAACGCTCGATCCGCACATCAACTACACCGACCAGGGCTGGCAGATGTATCAGCCGATCTATGACGGCCTGGTAGCCTTCCGCAAGGCCGAGGGCATGGACGGCTTCACCATCGTCCCCGATCTGGCCGAGGCGCTGCCTGCGGTTACGAATGACGGCAAGACCTTCACCTTCAAGCTGCGCAAGGGCATCAAGTTCTCCAACGGCCAGGAGCTTGGCGTGAAGGACGTCGTCGCCTCCTTCCAGCGCATCTTCAAGATTTCCGGGCCGACCTCCGGCACCTTCTATGCCGGCATTGTCGGCGCCGACAAATGCCTGGCCGACGCCAAGAGCTGCACGCTCGAAGGCGGCGTCGTCGGCGACGAAGCGGCCGGCACCATCACCCTCAATCTCACCAAGCCGGACGCCGAAATCCTCTACAAGCTTGCCTTGCCGCATGCCGTGGTCCTGCCGGCGGACACACCCGCCGAAGACATGGGCTCCAAGCCCATCCCCAGCACCGGCGCCTACATGATCTCCGCCTTCGACCCCAACAAGGGCATGACGGTTTCCCGCAACCCGAACTTCAAGCAGTGGAGCGAGGAAGCCCAGCCGGACGGTTACCCGGATGTCGTACAATATGATTTCGGCCTGTCCGAGGAAGCAGCCGTCACGGCGATCCAGAACGGCGAGGCCGACTGGATGTTCGACGCGCTGCCGAGCGACCGTCTGGGCGAACTTGGCAGCAAGTCCATGGACCAGTTGCACATCTCACCGCTTTCGGCGTGGTGGTATGCGCCGCTGAACAACCGTCTGGCACCTTTCGACAATGAAAAGGCGCGCCAGGCCGTTGCCTATGCGATCGACCGCAACACGCTGGTCAAGCTGTTTGGCGGCAAGGTGCTGGCCTCGCCGGTCTGCCAGGTCCTGCCGCCGGACTTCCCGGGCCATGAAGACTATTGCCCCTTCACCAAGAACCCGGGCGCCAAATGGTCGGCGCCCGATCTCGACAAGGCAAAGCAGCTCGTCGAGGAATCCGGCACCAAGGGTCAGAAGGTGACCATCATCGCCGAGGACACCGCCATCTCACGCTCCATCGGCGTCTATCTGCAGAGCGTGCTGACCAGCATCGGCTATGTGGCCGACGTCAAGCCGATCTCGTCCAACATCCAGTTCACCTACATCCAGAACACCAACAACAAAGTGCAGATGTCGATCACCCAGTGGTACAAGGATTATCCCGCAGCTTCGGACTTCCTGAACATCCTGTTCAGCTGCGCCTCCTTCCGCGAAGGCTCGGACGCCTCGATCAACATCGCCGGCTTCTGCGACAAGGACATCGACGCCAAGATGCAGAAGGCGCTGGATCTCGGCGTCACCGACCAGAAAGCCGCCGACAAAATGTGGGCCGAAATCGACAGGCAAATCACGGACAAGGCGCCGGCCGTCGGTCTCTTCACGCCGAAGCGGCTTGACTTCGTCAGCAAACGGGTTGGCAATTTCAAGTTCAACCGGCAGTTCAACTGGATGATCACCCAGTCCTGGGTGCAGTAACGAGCTGCGGAGGGACACGTCCGTGTCGAACCAAGCCGTCGCCATGCCGCGCAAGACGCGAGGGCCCTGGGCCGTCGCCTTTGCCAAGCTGGCAAGGGACAGGGCTGCCATGGCATCCCTGGCCGTGTTCCTCCTCATCGTGCTTGCCTGCCTCAGCGCGCCCCTCTACGCGAAATGGGCAGGCACGGACCCATTCGCCTCGACACTCGACGCCGTCATCCAGATCGACGGCGCCGACGTTCCGGTGATGGAACAGTCGACGGAGGGGCTCGGGCTTGGCTACACGCCGCTCGGGCCGACCTGGCGGCTCGGCAATTATTTCCTCGGCGCCGACAGCCAGGGGCGCGATGTCATGGCCAGGATGCTCTATGGCGGGTTGAGCTCACTGCTGATCTCTGGGGCCGCCACCATCTTCACGCTGATCATCGGCACGGCGGCTGGATTGATCGCCGGCTATTTCGGCGGCATCACCGATACGGTGCTGTCGCGCTTGCTGGATGTCCTGTGGGCGTTTCCGATCTATCTGCTGGCGATTTCGCTTTCCATCGTCACCATCGCGCAAGGCATCTCGATCGGGCCGATCGAGATCGAATCCGGCAGCCTGTGGCTGCCGGTCATCATCATCGGCATCGTCTATGTGCCCTATGTGGCGCGGCCGATACGCGGGCAGGTCCTGTCGCTGCGACACAGCGAGTTCGTGTTCGCCGCGATTAACCTAGGTGTACCCGGGTGGCGCATCCTGTGGCGCGATATCCTGCCCAACATCACCACCACGCTCATCGTCTTCGTGCCGCTGATGATGGCGCTGAACATGCTGACGGAATCCGCACTTTCCTTCCTGTCGATCGGCGTGCAGCCGCCGGCCGCCAGCTGGGGCACCATCATCCAGGACGGGCAGGCGTTGCTTTATACTAGGCCACTGGTGGCGCTGGTGCCGGGCCTGGCGATCGCGGTGTCCGTCATGGCACTCAATGTCTTCGGCGACGGCCTGCGCGACGCGCTCGACCCGCGCTCCAAAGTCCGGCTGGGGCGCGACTGATGTTTTACGCCATTCTGCGCCGGTTCGGTCAGATGCTGTTCGTGATGTTCGGCATCTCGGTCATCGTCTTTCTGATCTTCTTCGCGACGCCGGGCGCCGACCCCGCCGCGCGCATCGCCGGCCGCGACGCATCGCCCGAAGTGCTGGAAGCGGTGCGCCACAGTTTTGGCTTCGACCGGCCGCTCTACGTGCAATATGTGAAGATGATGGAGAAGATTTTCGTCACCGGCGACCTGACCTCCTTCGTCAACCGTGGCTGGAAGGTGGTGCCGGCGGTGATGGATTCGATCCCCGTCACGCTCTCGCTGGTGTTCGGGGCGGCGATCCTGTGGGTGGTCGTCTCCATCATCATCGGCATTGTCGCTGCCGCTACGCGAGATAGCTGGCTGGACAAGCTGCTGATGGCTTTCGGGTTGCTCGGCATTTCCATGCCGGTCTACTGGCTGGGCGAGGTGATGAACCTGATCACCCAGAGCCGCTACCACGACAGTTGGGCATTCTCCTGGGTGCCGCCGCTCGGCTACAAGAATTTCTCCGACGATCCGAAAGGCTGGTTCCTGACCCTGGTCATACCGTGGATTACGCTCGCCATTCTCTACATCGGCATTTTCGGGCGCGTGCTGCGCGCGGCCATCATCGAATCCCTGCAGGAAGACTTTATCCGCACGGCTCGCGCCAAGGGCCTGTCGGAGACGCGCATCCTGCTGCGGCATGCCTTGCGCACATCGCTTATCGCGTTCGTCACCCTGTTCGGTCTCGACTTCGGCGCGCTGGTGGGCGGCTCGGCCCTTTTGACCGAAGTGGTGTTCGGGCTGCACGGCATCGGCAAGCTGACCTATGACGCGCTGCAGAACCTCGATCTGCCGATGATCATGGCAACGGTGATGTACGCGTCGATGTTCGTGGTCATCGCCAACGCCGTTGTCGATTTCATCTACATCCTTCTCGATCCGCGCCTGAGGACTTCATGATACTGTCGGTGCGCGACCTCAAAGTATCCTTCCGCACCAATGACGGGCTGGTGCGCGCCATCGACGGCGTCTCCTTCGATCTCGAGGAAAGCGAGATCCTCGGTGTCGTCGGCGAATCCGGTTCCGGCAAGACGGTGTCGCTGCTGGCCGTCATGGGCCTCATCACCGATCCCAACGCCAGCATAGAGGGCTCGATCCGCTACAAGGGCCGCGAGCTTGTCGGGCTGCCCGCGCGCGAACTGAGGCGGCTGCGCGGCAACGAGATCGCGATGATCTTCCAGGATCCGATGACGGCGCTGACGCCGGTCTACACGATCGGCTGGCAGATCGCCGAGCAGATCCGCGCGCACCAGAATGTCAGCAAGGCCAAGGCGATGGAACGCGTCGAAGAACTGCTGGCCGAGGTGAATTTTCCCAATCCGCACGAGGCGATGTCACGCTATCCGCACCAGCTTTCGGGCGGCATGCGGCAACGTGCGGTGATTGCAATGGCATTGTCCTGCAATCCGGCGCTGCTGGTGGCGGATGAGCCGACCACGGCGCTCGACGTCACCGTGCAGGCCGGCATTCTCGACCTCGTGCGCAAGCTGCGCGCGACGCACAAATCGGCGGTGGTCTTCATCACCCATGACATGGGCGTTGTCTCCGAACTCGCCGATCGGGTGATGGTCATGTATGCCGGGCGCGTGGTGGAGCGCGGCAGCCGCATGGAGCTGTTTTCCGATCCGCGGCATCCCTATACGCGCGCGCTGCTCGGCTCGATCCCGCCGCTCACCGGTGAAAAACCGCGCCGCCTGCCAGCCATTCCCGGCTCACCGCCATCGCTGCTGCGCCTGCCGCAAGGCTGTGCCTTCGGTCCGCGCTGCCCGGTGCACTACGAGCCCTGCGTGACCGGCAAGCCCGACCTTGGCGGCGGAACCCACGCCGCGGCATGCTTCCGGGTGGCGCAGGCATGAGCAAAACGATGACCGACAGCCCAATTCTCGAGACGCGTTCGCTGGGAAAGCGTTTTTCAATCGGCACCCGGTTCTCCGCCGAAGGCAAGCGAACCGTCCATGCGGTCGACAATGTCTCGCTCACCGTGCGGCGCGGCGAGACGGTCGGGCTGGTCGGCGAATCCGGATGCGGCAAGTCCACGCTGGCGCGCTGCCTGGTCAGGCTCTACGAGATCACAGATGGTGAGCTGCTGTTCGAAGGCGAGGACATCACTTCGAAGTCGCTGTCCGAACTGAGGCCGCTGCGGCGGCGCCTGCAAATGGTCTTCCAGGATCCGTCGGCCTCGCTCAATCCGCGCCGCCGCGTCGGCGACCTCGTGGCCGAGCCGTTGCGCATCCACGGCAAGCTGTCGTCACGCGAGATCACCGCGCGGGTCACCGAACTGTTCGATCTCGTCGGCCTGCTGCCAGACCATGTCATGCGCTATCCCCACGAATTCTCCGGCGGCCAGCGCCAGCGCGTCGGCATTGCGCGGGCGATCGCGCTCAATCCCGATCTCGTCGTACTGGACGAACCGGTCTCGGCGCTCGACGTGTCGGTGCAGGCGCAGATCGTCAACCTGCTCGCCGATTTGCAGGAGAAGCTGAACCTCACCTACATCTTCATCGCCCACGATCTCTCGGTGGTGCGTCAGGTGTCGACCCGCATCGCTGTCATGTATCTCGGCTCGATCGTCGAGGAAGGGCCGGCGGAGGAGGTGTTTGCCGCCCCGGCCCACCCTTACAGCCAGGCGCTGATCTCGGCGGTTCCGGTCGTCGAGACGACGCCCAGCGGGACGCGCAAGCGCATCATCCTCACCGGCGACGTGCCGAGCCCGCTCAAGCCGCCATCCGGCTGCCGTTTCCACCCGAGATGCCCGATCGCGGTTGAGCGCTGCCGCACCGAGCGGCCGGAGCTGAGGGAATATCGACCGGGCCGTAAAGTGGCCTGCCACTTTCCGACGGTTTAGCCGGTATCCAAAAGATTTTTCAAAGATTCTGTTTTCTGAGTGGAACCAACCACCTGACCGTGCGTTTCATAGGGTTCGATCGGGCGGCATCGCGATCGACCGGGAGGAAACGATGGACTACCTGCATTTCTTTGCGCCCGTGCGAATCTCTCGCGGGCAGGGACATCCTGTAGAAGAAGTGGATAGTGTCGCCGAGGCGATGGTTTTCTTGCGTAAATGGCCGACGGGACGACGTGGACCAGTGTATCAGTGCGCGCTGAATTGCTGCTCGGCGGCTTTGTCGGGACAGATGTCGGCGGAGGAGGCCAGGAAGGCATTCACCGGCTTTGCCCGGATCACGCGGCTTCTGGACGACGACATGGCGCTGCCCGTCGCCGGCGAAACCATGGCGAGCGTATACGCGCTGCGGCGCTAGCCGCACCCGGATTGCTGAACGCAACGACTGCGGCCATCACGGCCGCAGTCGAGTTTTGTGTGCGCTTGCTGTGCACGGCCGGCCGGATTTCCCGGACGGCGTAACCGGCTGGCCCAGCCAAAGCCTCAATCCCAAGCAACAGAATAGCGGTCGATGACCCAAAGCCAGGAGCCGTCGGTCTGCCGCCGGGCAACCACGCTGGTGATGTCGCCGTCGGGGAGCCGGGTCGAGGTAAGCGCGAGGTCGCCGCAAATCAGGGCGGGGCGCTGGTCTCCGGTCGCAAACTTCCGTCCGGACGCGACAATCTCGGCATAGTAGGCGCGAATGGCTTCACGCCCGCGCAGAAAACGTCCGCCGCCACAGTCGATCACCGCGTCGTGTTCGAACAAGGCGCTCATGCCATCGACATCGCCCGCATGTTGCCGCGAAATCAGCAGCGGCTCCAGATCCTGCGGATCGAAAACAGGTTTTCGTGCGGCAGAATCGCCCCATGGTAACCCTCGTTGCATCCATCAAATCGTACCGTAGAAATGCCATTCCGTACTGGTGTCAGCTCCCGGAATGTTCTGGATCAGCGGCGGGATCGCCGGCATTCTGGCTCAGGCAGGCAGCGTGACGCCGGAGAGCTCGGCGCAGATTTCGAGCAGACAATCCTGCAGCGGCCGAAGCAATCGTGGAAGGCGACCTCGACACAGTTGCCGGAGCCAAGCAAGTCGCCGCACGCGTCAATGAACTCGGCCGCTTCGATGCGGTGATCCACAACGCCGCCGTCGGCTATCGCGACGCCTATCGCCTGACGGCCGACGGCTTGCCGCATGTCTTCGCCATCAACACATTGTCGGCCTATATCCTGACCGCATTGATCGAGCGACCACACCGGCTTGTCTACCTCAGTTCAGGCATGCACCATCACGCGGATGCCAATCTCGACGACATCCTGTGGCCCCCGCGACCCTGAGGATCTCTCAACGCATCGATGCCTGCAATTCCTGGACCCACATAGCGGCACGCCGTTCGATTGGGCGTTTGTACGCGGCGAGGAAACAATCGAGGTCGTAACCAGCGGACCTCTGACCTTCACCGACCCAAAATCGATGCTGGAGGAATGCATCGCTGGAACGGGTGTCACCCAAGTTATCAGTTGGGGCGTCGGGGAGTTGTTGGCGGATGGGGTGCTGATCGATCTCTTTCCGGACTGGCATGGCGAGCTCTTCCCGCTGTTTGCCTTTCACCCGTCGCGCAAGCATCCGCCGGCCAAGGTTCGCGCCTTCGTCGATTTCTGCGTTGAAGTGTGCCGGCAGCTGTAATAGCGCAGGCGAAGAGCCAACCACCACGCTGTTCGAAATAGCATTTGGAAAATACTTATACGATTTCCGCGCGGAATATCTTTAAACCTGTTGGCGCGATCCCTACGTCATTTGCCGTTATGTCTATCAAGGCAACACCGATGTGACATCACTCAGGCCACGCCTCCCTCACTGGGGACGGGATGCGCGGTCATTTTCCTAGACAATGAGCAGCCCAAACGGTCGACACACTCTTAGTGCGTCGGGCGTGTCGGTGTGCAATCTCCCCGCTTAATCAATCAACACCAACCGGGTGGCCGTCCGGTGAACGAACCCGCGCGCCCAACAGGAGAGAAGAGATGGAAGCCCTGCAATATCTTGAGCCGATGAAATGGATGGCGATCGAGATCGCCGTGCCAGTCATCGTGCTGGCAATCCTGTTCTGGTGGAGCGGCGTGGTTCGCTACATCCCAAACGACAGGCTCGGCATCTTGGAAAAACTATGGAGTTTTCGCGGCTCCGTCAGCAATGGCTTCATTGCGCTGAACCGTGAGGCAGGCTACCAGCCGGAAGTCGTGCGCGGTGGCCTGCATTTCTTCATGCCGTTCCAATATTCGATGCATCGCGCCAATCTTGTCACCATCCCGCAGGGTCAGATCGGCTATGTCTTTGCCCGTGATGGCAAGCCGCTGCCTTCGACGCAGACACTTGCTTCCAACACCGACGCCGATGATTTCCAGGATGTGCGCGGCTTTCTCGAAAAAGGCGGGCAGAAAGGACCGCAACGCAAGATCTTGCGTGAAGGCATCTATGCCATCAATCTCGCACAATTCATCGTGCTCACCGCCCAGTCGATTTATGCCGTTAATCTGAGCTCGTCGGAACAAAACCTTTTTACCAATATGTCCAGCATGATCTCGGGCGGGGCGGCTTTGAGCCAATCGTCATCCATAATGCCGAGGATATGATCGGTGTCGTCACCATCCATGACGGTCCGGCCCTGCCGGACGGCGAGATCATCGCACCGACCGTCGCCAACGATCCGAACGATCCGAACTTCCACAATAATTTTCAGGACCCGGAGAAGTTTCTCAATGCCGGTGGCTACCGTGGCCGGCAGCTGCAGGTGCTGGCCGACGGTAGCTACTTCCTCAATCGCATTTTCGCGACCGTCGAATTGGTCAAGAAGACGATCATTGACGTTGGCACGGTGGGTGTCGTCGTCTCTTATAATGGCCGCCACGGCACGGATATATCCGGGCAGGCATACCGTCATGGCGAGCTGGTCGAAATCGGCGCACGCGGTGTCTGGTCAACGCCGCTCCTGCCAGGCAAGTATGCGTTCAATACCTATGCCGGCAATATCATCATCGTGCCGACCACCAACTTCGTGCTCAAATGGACGAAGGAGCAGTTTGGCGAACACAGGCTGGACGAGAACCTGTCTGAAGTGTCGCTGATCACCAAGGACGCGTTCGAGCCTGTGCTGCCGCTCTCCGTCGTCGTGCATATCGACTATATGAAGGCGCCGCTCGTGGTGCAGCGTTTCGGTGACATCAAGCGGCTGGTCGAACAAACGCTCGATCCGATGGTCTCTGCTTACTTCAAGAATATCGCCCAGACAAAGACGCTGATCCAGCTTTTGCAGGAGCGCAGCGATATCCAGCGCAAATCGGGCGAGGAGATGCGCGAAAAATTCAATTCCTACAGCCTCGAGCTGCAGGAAGTGTTGATTGGTACGCCCCGTGCTGCCAATGGCCAGAACAGCATAGAACAGATCCTGATCCAGTTGCGTGAGCGCCAGATCGCAGTCGAAAAGGTCGAGACTTATAAATTGCAGGAGAAGGCGGCCATTCAGGAGCGCACGTTGCGTGAGAAGGAGGCGCTCGCCGAACAGCAAGCCAAGATCACGACGTCGGCACTTACCATCGAGATCAGTGAGAACGAGGGCAAGGCGCAACTCGCCCGCACCCGCCAGCAGGCAGAAACCATTCAGGTCACTGCCAAGGCAGAAGCCGAGAAGGTACGCCTCGGCGGCCAGGGCGAGGCCGACATGATCAAGGCTATCGCGCTTGCCGATGCCGAACGCATCAAGGCGACCGGTTTTGCAGATGCCGAGAGGGTGCGCGCCATCGGTCTGGCGGAGGCCGAGGCCACCGAGAAGAAGGTCGCAGCCTTCGGCGGCCCGGACTATCAGCTCAACTCGCAGGTTCTCATGCGCTTCGCCGAAGCGATCGAGAATGGCAGGCTACCGATCGTGCCGCAGATCCAGATCGGCGCTACCGGTGGCGAGAAACGGGCCGCCAATGGTCTTGTCGAGATGATGCTTTCGATGCTTGTTGCCGACCGGATTGGACCGCAAACCCTGCCGGATGAGATCCCGGCACCCGCTGAGGAGGAATCGGTTGAGGAGGATTGATTGAAAATGGGCCGGTTGTACCGGCCCATTTTGCGTTCTGCCGAAACGAGGGCGGCCTTGGAGCGGCGAGGGGACTTGCCTACGTCGCACATGTCGTCGATATGAAGGTCGGTGAGTTCGCCGAAGGTTCTGAGACGCGAAATGAGCGGCTCGCCGAGGCCGGTCTGCCGTTCAGCGTCTATTGCCTAAAGTCGCGTATGGTCGCGCCGAAGGACTGTCTCTCGTGTGCGCTCGGTGTGGGCTAGCCAGTTGAGCTATTGTAAAAATGAAGCAATACCAATCACATAACATAGCCATTGCCCCCATGATGGACAGGGTAGATAGATGAGTAATATCATATAGTTGCGGCAGATCGTGTGCAAAAATCGCACACGAAAGTTCTGCTTCTCTTCTTTTTTCGTTCCCACGACAGAGCCGCCGACAGTCCTATTCGGACGCTCTTTTGCCGACGATATTGGGCCGCGTCATAGCGGACGTTCGCTGCGGTATCCGTGGGCCGCAATGTCCGATGCTGCCTCCAATTCCCCTGGGGTTCCTGGAAGCTTTTCGAACTTTCTGGGTCGCGCCCCAGCCCGAATTGCGCGTGCTTATGGACAAGGTGGGCCATTAGATACGGTTTTGGGCAGTTTGGAAGCCATCGACTTCTGGCAATGGTGCCATCCTGATTCCGCGTGTCAGCCCGCTCCTCCAGTTCTTTACGTCCTGAACGCCAGCCTTGCGTCTCGTTGCGGACAATGAACAACCCGATCGAAGGTTCTGGAAACTGGCGTTCGCGAGACTGCCGGCACTACGTTCTTCTCTGACGGCGGCCACTTCGACAGGATCAACGAACTGAAAGCCTGCCGCATCACATGAACTGGAAGGCATTCCTCCCTGGATAAACAAACGAGGGCGTACACTCGTCGTCGCGATCGTCTGGTAAGCATAAGAAGTCAAGGCGGCCGGTACTGCTTGCGCGCCCCATAGGATTCGTGAATATGGCTTCTGGGGCTGCGTAGGGGATTACCATGCGTCGCGTGTGCAGTGTGGGCGTTGCTGCTTTGTTGGCGGCTGCTTCTTCGCCGACTATAAGCTGGGCATCATCGCTCTCCGATTTTATCCAGATCATCCAGAACGGGCAGCAAATGACGCGGCCGATGGGCTTCAGGCCTCCGCAGTCGAATGCATTTTGGCTCGTTGTATCGAGTCGGCCGAGTGAAGGAGAAGCCATCGCCCTTGCACAGTCCTACGCGCCGACACTGGGGCCACCGCTAGTCGTACATAGCAGGAACGGAGTTTTTGCTGTTGTCGCCGGGACGCTTTACCAGGACAAGGCGAAGGCGAACCTGACCGCGCTCAAGGAGCTGCATATTGTCCCTCAGGATTCGTTTCTCTCGCGCGGGGATGGTCTGGATGTCCTACCAGAGGGGAGCCTCGTTCGCTTTCGCGACGCAACCCAACTATTTGAGGGTCGTCCAGAGGGTCCAGGCGGCGATGTCCAAGCTTGGCTTGTATTCTGGCCCTGTTGACGGCCTGATAGGGCCAACGACCGTCAAAGCCTTTAGGGTCTATCTTTCGCGTTTCGACCTGCAGCCGGGTGAGTTGCTGACAGAGTACAGCTTGGCGGAAATAGAACGTAACGCAGGCGACGGCTTCCACAGCGACCAAGAGCGAAACGATGCCCGGGCGCTTGGCGCATTCAAGTTAGTAGGGGTTGGTTACGGGGGGACTCCGCGATGCTTCTTGCCTTGGAAGACGCGAGATCGACGGCTGTGTTGGCCGGCAGAGGCACAGATGCGGAAATCTTCGGCGTGATCGATCTCAGCAGTAGAACGGAAACACGGTTCGGCGCCATCAGCTTGGGGCGCGCCATCCAATTCGTCGCCAACGCGTCCGTGCTTGGCTACGATGTTCGCAGTGCAATGGTCCTGTACGGGGAACCTGGAACGCCTAGCTTGAGGGTATGGGACTGCGAACATCTATGGACGCAATATGGTGGCGCTCTGCTCCAGCCTCCCGAGCGCAAGCGCGAGATCTAAACAGCATGATCGGCTCGGACTGGTCGTCGCTTGTCCGCGAGGCGAAGGTATTATACGATCGCGGGGACCATTATTCACCACCCGGGGCGACTATTCCGGAGACAATGCCCGGCTCTAAACTCGGCCCAGAACGGGGCACTCGGGTTTCTTCTGCGATCACCAGAAGCGCCTCTAATGTTACTGCGATTCCGGACATCAGCGCGGAAATATCAGTGTTCCCACCGGGCAACGCTAGTTCGTTCGCTCTGCTTTGCATGCTCGCGCTCAGTTCCTTGAGTTTCAGGCGCAGGTCGTCATCCATAGTCACTCTCCGGTTTTAGGCCCGCAGAGGAACGCTCCTACGGACAACCAGTTCCGGAGCGTTGTGATCGTGGTCAGCTATTCAAACCCGCGTATTTCCAACGGTGACGCCTGGGCCTGAAACAGGTCAACCTGATGGGCGGAGGATGCCCAGACGCATAGACCGTAGGCCGTCGCGAAGGAGATCAGAAGGGCGGTCGCGATAGGCAGACGGTGCATGGCTGGGCTGGTCCTCTTTGTTGTAGACCCGCTTACAACCCCCTGCAACCTGATGAGTTCTCCATAAAATGTTTACCTTAGCCGCATGGTTAAAGAACGGTTTAGGCGATCGGCCGCGTGCTAGCTCGCCCACTCCGTTCGCCACTCCAAGTCGATGCCCTGGGTCAAGACCTCGGCTTCATACCCATGCGAGGCGGCGGCTTTCGCAGCTTTGATAGCGGCCAACACAGCATCGCTGTTGGAATCGTACGGGTATTCCTTCCCGTCGTAGCGGACGTTCCAGCGATCACCTTCCTTGAAGACGTAGTACTTCGCACCCGCCATCGGATCTCCCAGCGAACACCCGTGAGACATCGCTTAATTAGCAAACCACGGCGGTGACCTCTCTTCAAGCTTGCACCCGTTCAGAGGGCTTGGCGCCCTAGGCGTCACCGGCATGGCCGCCGCCGCTCCGGCGTCGCTGGTCACTGCCTATTGGACAGACATTTGGCGCATGCTGCGCGGCGGGTGAAGGAAGTTAAATTCTTGACGTTCTAGTCCGCGCTATATCCCGAGGGTCAGTGCAGCATACAGAGCGGTACGACAACAATGCCGATCGCCATGATTACTACAACGACAACGCCAAGTCTCTCCGTTCGTCTGACAAGATCCTCAATCTTGGTGTCCTCTGCAGAAGGGAGGTCCAGTAACGACGAGGTATCAGGAGCGGGGGTATTGTTATCATTTGCGGCATGATTTGCGCCGTCATGGGCTGTCGTTCTGTCGACAAAGGTCACTGCCTGCCTCGCTTCTAGAGATCTCACAACGGCACCACTAAGATTCGCATCCATGACGCCGGCGCGCGTCGTCGGGGTGCGGTCGTAACGTGCTTGCCGGGCTTCGGTTGCGGGACAGGGACTTCAGTCGGTGGCTCCCCGGACCTTAGTCTCACCGTGGAACGCAAATGCGTAGAGGCCGTTGCTCAACCGTTATAAGTCGAAATTGGAGTGTAAAATCATGGCCGACGGCCCTACTGTTGTAAACTCGGGAGGGGGCGGCGGCACTGTTGTCGCCGTTGTTCTCGCAATCATAGTAATATTCGTTCTGTTGATATTGACTGGCGTTATCAACATCCACGGCGGCGGCGGCGGACAGGACATCAACGTAAAGGTCGAAGCGCCCAAGGTTGAAGCGCCCAAGGTTGAAGCCCCTGCGAAGCCAGCAGCTCCGGCACCGGCCACCAATGGCGGCTAGAGATTACACAGGGCCGCCAACTAGTTTTGTGTTGCCCGACGCCTATCGCCGCTAATGACAGAGTGAGGGAATAGACAGCCCGTTGGCTCCGGCCGGCGGGCTTTTTTTGTTTTAGTGGCGGGGGGTATGAGAGCCGATGAAGCTATTGCTCTTCGCCTTGCAGTCCTGCTTTTCATGGCCATCGGCTTTTGGCTGGTGGCCGAATTGGTGATTTCCGGACCGTCGTTATCTTGAGATCGTTATCTTGAGACGTCAGGGAACATGATGATCTTAGCGCCGTCTTCAGGGTCCAGCGGTTTGTGCCCTGGCCGTTCATGATAGAGAACCTGCTGCAAATCGCGCTGATCAACCGACTGTCCGCAATGGGCACAGGAATAGAAATTGTCCTGTTCGTTGGAATGGTCGCCGCCGTGACGCTTGCCGGGAATGGGCGGGCCAAGGTCTGATAGCTTCGTCATGACGATCGAACCTCGCGTCGCCGCTTCAGGGATCGCAGAATTTCGTCACGCGACCAGCCGGCTTCCATCATGCAATCAACGATGGCTTGAAACCCAGGCTCCATCGCCTCCTGGCAGTCGATAGCAGTCTGGATAATCGTCCGCTCGTCTTGGTTGGCTGATCATCTTGCCCCCGCCAAATGCCTATCGCCGTGTTCGCGATGCTCGAAACAGAACCAGTGCGCTGGCTGTCTCGGCTTGGCAAATCCAAACGGCGCGCTTCCCGCATCCTTCAAAGTGGCCGAAGGGCGCGCCTTGGACGTTGATGCATGCCCACAACGCTGGGCAGGTGGCATGCGGCAGGGCAGCCCAACAGGCGCCCGAGGTATCCCTCACCGGCAATGCGGCCCGGCACCTACAGAAATCGCAGACTACCGACGGAACATTAGGCTGTCCTAAATGTTCCCTTTCAGGGTGCGAAGCATCGTAGGCACGCAAGGCAGCGCGGGCCTCCCTTTAATTTTGGAGATGAGTCAATGCATAGCATAATCTACATTGTAGGGCTCGTGGTCGTTGTTCTCGCAGTTCTGAGTTTTTTTGGTCTCAGGAGATAAGCGCGACGAAGGCCAAAATACTCGGACAGCAAGGCCTTGGGGATGGGGATGATAGCCAGTCAGGGCGGTGATCGGGCACTCCAGCGAAGCCGGTCCGTGGGTGGGATAAGAGAATGGAATATAAGATCAAAAAACTGCTGGTTTTCTGTTTTGCCGTTATTAGCGCCTCAGGGATAAATATCGAACTTGCGACTGTGGCCTCGGCCGCGCCTGTAGAAGCCGCGACGGTTGCCGCTCACTTGTCATCCGTAAAGTCAATGTCCGGGGACTTCGTTCAGTCTGGCCCAAGAGGGCAAAAGACCAGCGGCAGATTTTTTCTCCAGCGCCCGGGCAAGCTTCGGTTCAACTATGCAGGCCAATCAGGGATCAGCTTAATTGCAGATGGAAAATCCGTCGTAATCTACAACAAGAAGCTCAAGACATCCCGTCTTTATGCTCTCTCGAAGACGCCGCTTAAGCTCCTACTCGACGATAAGGTCGACTTCTCTGGCAATCGCCTTAAAAGCATCAGAGACGAGGGCGCCCAGGTTATTATTAAGTTGGCCGACAAGTCGGCTTTCGGAAACTCGAATATCGCTATGGTGTTCGACAGGAAATCGCTCGATCTACTCAGATGGAGCCTCACCGACGAGAGGGGCCAAATCACGACGGTTGCTATCTCCAATGTGAAGGAGGGCGTTCGCGCTCCTCCTGGTACCTTCACTATCGACTATGCGGCAAACCGTGAGTTCAACACCACAACGAAATAACGCCGGCTGGTGGCAAACTGATCGAAAAAAGACGGGCTTGGAAATTTATGAGAAGGCACTTGAGGAACGATGGAAACGTGGCGCGTTGCGGAGCTAGCGCGAAAACCATCCGCGACAGGAGTCCTTGAATGGCACTGTCCGGTACGACAACCCGTTACGGAAGCCTAGCCCAGGCGCTTCACTGGCTGACAGCGTTGCTCGTGCTCATCGCGTTCCTAGTCTCCCCAGGGGGCCCTCCTGCGCGCGTGTACTCCGCTGCCAGTGCTCCGACATTGCTGCTTCACGAGTCACTCGGCTTCACTGTTTTCTGCTTGCTGATCGTACGTTTGATCTGGCGCCTGTTCGATCGTATTCCCCAGTCGCCGCCGATGCCCACATGGATGGACGTCGCCTCAAAGGTGACGCACTGGACACTCTACGCACTTCTTTTTGCTGTTCCGGCCACCGCCGTGCTGGGGGCATGGTTTGGGGGCCATCCGGTGACTGTATACGGGTTTGGCGCGCTGGTCCGTTTTTCAGGCCCTGGGATGCCGGCGCCTCACTCGCAGAAATCCACGGGACACTGGGCGACATCATCATGTGGCTCGCTGGCTTGCACGCGGCTGCAGCTATCTTCCACCATGTATTCCTGCGCGACCGCGTGCTGCGCCGGATGCTGACCGGAATTTCCGACCCGTCGCCTTAGCGCCTGCGTGAACTTGGCTGCCTTGACGACCAGGGGTTCGTTTTCTCGTCTGGTCGGCGACTTCATGCCAGCCAGGCCCTGTGTCGCCAGAAGGGGCATCGTCAGATGTTGAGCATCTATCCAGAAAGCGATGTGCCGAAGGCGCAGGGCAAAACCATATGGTGGGACGTTCGCGATCCTTCGCCAGCCGAAGTCGCTGAGGTCAAGAAGGCGGCTGGGATCGAAGTGCCAAGTCGTAAAGCTCTCAGCGAGATCGAAACCTCAAGTCGGCTGAAGGCGCGAGACGGTGTGCTGTCGATGAGCGTACCGATGGTAACGCATGCTGGGGGCTATGGCCCGCAAATCGCGCCGATCGGCTTTATACTGTCGCGCGAGCACCTGATCACGGTTCGGTTCGCGGTTTTGCCGGCCTTCGACGCCGTGGCTGCACGGTTCACTGGCTCCGAGGAACGCCCGGGTTCGAGTCTCGAGGTGTTCGTTGACCTGTGCGACGAACTTATCGATCGCCTGGCCGATGGTCTGGAAGAGGTGGCGACGGAATTGCGTGACCTGTCGACAACGGCCTTCCATGTGCCCGAAGGGCAGGGACGTAAGGCCGTGCGTTCCAACAAGCTTATCCGAGCACGGCTGCGCCAACTCGGTCGCCTGGGCGACTATCTCTCTGAAAAGCGTGACGCGCTGTTGGGCTTGGGGCGTGCCATCGATTTCGCGTGTGAGTTAACCTCGGACTGGGCCGGCGGGAAATTGAAGCCGCGCATGGCAGGCCTGAAACAGGACGTTGCATCGCTCGACAATTATGAGGTCCACCTCTCTGACAAGGTGCAGTTTCTGCTCGACGCGATGGTGGGCCTGATTGGGATTGCCCAGAATGATATCTTCAAAATTCTGACGATCGTGTCGATTGTCGGCATTCCACCAACGCTAATCGCGGGCATCTATGGAATGAATTTCAAGTTCATGCCTGAGTACGACTGGCTGTACGGCTATCCCTACGGGCTGGCTTTGATCGTGTTGAGCGCTATCGTTCCCCTCGTCTGGTTCAAATGGCGCGGCTGGTTCTAAGCGCAGATTTCAAGCCCAGCATGCGCCACCGCTGCCTCCATCTCGATCAGGGCGTAGACGACGCTTCGCCGTTTTCTAGGTTCCGTTCCTGGGGAAACCCAAGGAGCGGTTGTAGGCAGAGGTTCAGCGCGTAAGCGTCAGGCGCTGAAACCTTTACGCTACGACCACAAGACCTGCAGCGGCGCATTTCTGGACATGACGGGCGGCACACGCCCCGGCTCCGTGATCGAGGCGCTTGGCATGGAAAGCCATGGCCCGGCGGTGTCATCGAGACTTTGCGGGCCGACTTGACGGCCATGGAGCGGCCCTATGCCCTTGAGCAGGCGCTGATGGCTTGCCGCCGCGGCGGCACCGTCTCGCTCCCTGGCGTCTTTGTCGGCAGCGTGACCGTGCCCATAGGCATCTACGTCGGAAAAGGACTGACGAGGAAGACGGGACAAACGCATGTTCAACGCTACCTCGAGCCATTGATGAAGCTCATCGAGAAAGGTGACATTGATCCTTCGTTTCTGATTACCCACCACATCGACCTCGAAGACGGTCCCGAGGCCTATAGGACGTTCCGCGATAAGAAGGATGGCTGCATCAAGGCAGTGATAAAGCTCTAGCGGACACCTATCGCGGGCGTATCAAGCGGCGCTTCGCGCCACTCGTCACGCCTGCGGTCACTTCATGGTCTGTCACCGACTGCATTCGCATCACGCACCGAACCAAATCTCGCCGACGACGTTGAGTCGCGCGTTGCGTCATTAACCGGGGCATTTCCATGACAAAGGGCGAGCTTTCCACCTATCTGGCCAAACGGGATTTCACGAAGACGAAAGAGCCCAGTGGCGAGCGCTCGATCGAGAAATCGAACCGGCTTCGGTTTGTGATCCAGAAACACGATGCCACGCGGCTTCATTATGATCTGCGCCTTGAACTCGATGGCGTTTTCAAATCGTGGGCCGTCACCAAAGGTCCGTCGCTGGATCCGCAGGACAAGCGCCTGGCGGTCGAGGTTGAAGACCATCCGCTGGACTATGGCGACTTCGAAGGGACGATTCCCAAGGGACAATATGGTGGCGGCACCGTGCAGCTGTGGGATCGCGGTTACTGGGAGCCAGAAGGATCCATGTCTCCCCAACAAGCCTTGGAGAAGGGCGATCTGAAGTTCACGCTCGACGGCAAGCGCCTGCACGGAAGTTTTGTCCTGGTGCGCATGAAGCATGACCGCAATGGCGGGAAGCGCACCAACTGGCTGCTGATTAAGCACCGCGACAAATACGCGACTGATGGCAATGGCGACGCGGCGCTGGCACAGGACCGCTCCGTCGCCTCGGGCCGGAGCATGGATAAGATTGCCGCGGGTAAAGGAGCCGGACCGAAGCCGTTCATGATGCAGGGGTCATCGGTGGCCGATGCGGACGCTGTGTGGGACAGCAATCGCGGGCATGCTGCCGACGAGCGCGCAAAGTCGTCAAAGGCTTCGCCGAAGCCGTCAGCAGAACCATCGCCGCGTCCAAAACGTACCGGTCGTAACGTGGCGTTGACGATGCCAGATTTCATCCCGCCCCAGCTCTGCCAGACCCTTTCCCGACCGCCGGCGGGAACAAATTGGGTGCATGAGATAAAGTTCGATGGCTACCGCGTCCAATTACGCGTCGAAGAAGGCGCCGCGACGCTGAGGACCCGAAAGGGCCTCGACTGGACAGAGAAGTTTGGCGCCATCGCAAAAGCGGCGGTGAGTCTTCCCAACGTCATCGTCGATGGCGAGATCGTGGCCCTCGGCGAAAATGGCGCGCCGGACTTTGCCGCCTTGCAGGCCGCACTGTCGGAGCGCCGGACAAAGGATCTGATCTTCTTTGCCTTCGATATGCTGTTCGCCGAAGGGGTCGACCTACGAAAGCTCCCACTCTCGGAGCGTAAGGAACGGCTGAGCGAAATGCTCGGTGAGGCCGAGCGCGGTGAGAATCTCATCCGCTATGTTGAGCACTTCACCAACGGCGGCGACGCCGTGCTGCGGTCTGCCTGCCGACTTGAGCTCGAAGGCATTATCTCCAAAAAAGCTGATGCAATCTATGTCTCGGGCAGAACCGATACCTGGGCGAAATCGAAATGTCGCGCCGGGCATGAGGTTGTCATCGGTGGCTGGTCGACCACCACCGGCAAGTTCCGGTCGTTGCTGGTCGGTATCAATCGCGGTGAGCACTTCGCTTACATCGGCCGTGTCGGAACTGGCTACAGCGAGGCCAGGATCAAGCAACTGCTGCCGCGGCTGAAGGAAATGCAGGCGGCCAAGTCGCCGTTTACCGGTGATGGCGCACCGAAAAAGGATGCGACCGTCTTTTGGACCAAGCCGCAGCTGGTCGCGGAAATCGAGTTCGCCGGCTGGACCGGCGGCGGGAATATCAGGCAGGCCGCCTTCAAAGGCCTCCGCGAAGACAAGCCGGCGAAAGAGGTTGAGGCCGAGCGGCCAGCAGACCCTCGGGAGACGCAGATTGCCGACCCTGCCAAAACAACTGGCAGGACTGGAAAAAGCCCGGTCGTTATGGGCGTCATCATCTCGAAACCGGACAAGCCGCTATGGCCGAATGCCGGAGATGGTGGCCAGCCGGTCACCAAGCTCGACCTGGCGGAATATTTCGAGGCCGTTGGCCCGTGGATGATCAACCATCTCAAAGGTCGCCCCTGTTCCCTGGTGCGCGCGCCCGACGGGTACGCCGGCGAGCAATTCTTCCAGCGCCACGCAATGCCAGGCACGTCCAATCTGCTGGAACTGGTGAAAGTCTTCGGCGACCATAAGCCTTATCTGCAGATCGACCGCGTCGAGGGCCTGGCTGCGATCGCCCAGATCGGCGGTCTGGAGTTGCATCCCTGGAATTGCCAGCCGGGCAACCCCGAGATACCCGGGCGACTTGTCTTCGACCTCGACCCTGGCCCGGAAGTCTCCTTTCCCGAGGTGGTCGCAGCGGGCAAGGAAATGCGCGACCGTCTTGAAGATTTGGGCCTGGTGAGCTTCTGCAAGACCACGGGTGGCAAGGGCCTGCACGTTGTAACGCCGCTGGCCGGTCAACGCAGCAAAACGACGTGGCCCGAGGCAAAGGCCTTTGCCAAGGCTGTCTGCATGCAGATGGCGGCGGACCGTCCGGACCTCTACCTAGTCAACATGGCCAAGAAGCTGCGGACTTCCCGGATATTCCTCGACTACCTCCGCAATGATCGCATGGCGACGGCCGTAGCACCCCTCTCATCCCGTGCCCGGGAAGGAGCGACTGTCTCCATGCCGCTGACCTGGGGTCAGGTGAGGGCGGATCTCGACCCGAAAAAATACACGGTCCGAACCGTGCCGAGCCTGCTGAAGAAGACCGTCGCCTGGGCCGACTACGACGACGGTGAGAGGTCGCTCAGCAGTGCTATCAAACGGCTTGGTTCAGCGAAGCTCGCGGCATGACATCGAAAGTTGAAAAACCGTCCTTTGCCGTCCCATTGGACACGGAGCCGATGGAGGCCAAGGCTGCTGAAAGACTGCCTGGTAGCGCTAGCCAATGGCAGTACGAACCTAAGTGGGACGGGTTCCGTTGCCTCGCCTTCAAAGCCGGCGATGAAGTGGACCTGCGGGCGAAATCAGGCAAGCCGCTCGGCCGCTATTTTCCGGAAGTCGTCTCGATGTTGCGTGACCTGAAGGCCGAAGAATTCGTGGTCGATGGCGAGATCGTCATCGACATTGACGGCTCGCTTTCTTTCGATGCGCTGCAGATGCGATTGCATCCCGCGGAAAGCAGGATCTGGAAACTGTCTGTCAAAACACCGGCCAAGCTGATCCTGTTCGATATGCTGGCAAGTCCGGATGCCAGCCTGATGCGTCAACCGCTGTCTGCGCGGCGCGAGGCGTTGGATGCGTTCGTTAAGTCGGCGGGACATGCCGATCTCGAATTGTCGCGTTGTACTCGGGATTTGGCAACGGCAACGGAATGGCTTTGCGAATCCGGTCACGGTTCAACAGACGGCGTTATCGCCAAGCTTGTCGACGACGAATATCGGCCCGGCGAGCGCGCCATGGTCAAGGTCAAGCGGCTGCGCACAGCCGATTGTGTGGTCGGTGGCTTTCGCTACTTGGCGAACGCGCGCGAGGTCGGATCGCTATTGCTTGGGCTCTACAACGACCAGGGCAAGCTCGACCATGTGGGATTTACGTCAACGATCGCGCAGGAGGATCGATCAGAGCTTACCCGACAACTCGAAGCTTTGCGCGCGCCTCCGGGCTTTACCGGCAAAGCGCCGGGAGGACCGAGCCGTTGGAGCACCGAGAGGAGCGGGGAGTGGGAGCCATTGAAGCCCGAACTGGTGGTGGAAGTCCGGTTCGACCATGTCACCGGCGATCGCTTCCGACACGGTAGCAAGTTCTTGCGGTGGCGCCCTGACAAAGCCCCCAAACAGTGCACCTTCGCGCAAATATTGAAAACGTGAAGGCAATCGCCGCCGACGGTGCCGCAGCGGTGTTTATGCTACATCACTGGTTGATAGAGCCGAGAAAACACCGTCTCCGCGCCAAGCATGTTGGCGAACCACAACCCGAACGACGCCTCGCCATCGGTCCCCGTGACGCTTTTCTGCTGCGTCAAGGCGATGGCCCTACGTCTGGCGCGTCCAAACAGATTGCTTGCTGTCGCGTTGCCCATCATGTCCTCGGTCAAATGGCAAAATTCGACAGTAGAGGGTGGGGACGGGGCCTCAAGTGCATGCGTGGCCGTGTGTGATGGGCCACGGCCCGTCGCTCATCGACCGCTGTCGACCTGGATGGTTGACGGGACAGGACACCCCTGGCTGCAGTCAACTATCCGTTTGCTGAGGTAGGGCTGGTATTTCAGGCTCAATCGATGGCGCGTCTATAGCATGCGGCTCTCGGGGTAGTGTCTCAGTTTGAAATTGAACCTGTGGCTCGCGGCGCGAAGAAGCACGTCCATCTCATGCGATATCTGCCAACGCGAAGCGTCGGGTAGAGATTTTCGCAGATGTGATACCGGTCATCCGGCGCTGTCTGTACACGGTCCCAAGGAATGAACCACTCGCCCGTAGGTGGGTCATTCCTAGAATAAGGCTGAGGTTGCTTAACGTAATAGCCCTGTCTAGTCGATCGGACATCGCTGGAATCGATTGGGTGGCAATCGTGATCGCTGCAACATTTGAGATTAAGAACAGGATCAGTCTTGCCCGAATACCAGCCATGGGCGTTGGCATCGCTCGCCAAGACAAGAAAGATCAAGGCAATACGCCGTTTTGGCTGGCCCATGGAATTAGTCCCCTCACGTCTGCCTATAGCACATTAGTGAGAGCTAATCCGCTCGACTGAGGTCGCAGGACAAACATCAGAAGTCCGACTAGATTGTTACTCGCTTCTTGTAGGTGCCACGCTTGCCCGGCTTAGGCGCAACGGTATCCATCTTCTCGCAAAGGTCTTCCATCGACCAAAGCGTCTGCGACACGCCAGCCGCTATTGCGGGCGTCATCTTCAACGTCTTGTGCATTTTTGATGAAATTGTACCAAACGGTATAAATCGCGACCATGTGGACGTTGTTTTCGAACTTCTTCGAGAACGCATTGGTGAGGCCCGTGAAGCGGCGGTTTGCCATACGCATGGTGAGATTGGCGCGCTCTATATGCGATGTGCTGACATGCATAGGATCGGGATTGCCTTCAATCCGCGTCTTGGTCGCGCCAGTGCAGACGGCGGGGCTATAGCGGCGCTCTGGAGACGTCTTCTTGCCTTCCGGCTCGCCGTACTCCTTGATGAGCATCGCATAGTCGATGTCCGCTCCAAAGGCTTCCTCGACCGCATTGAAATAGTCGCGATGGCCGTCCGTCTTAAGCTGGACGCGGCTGGCAAGACGTTCCTTCAGGTCATCCATGAAGGCCAGCGCATATTCGCCGTCGCGACCGCCGACGAGCCAGGAAATGATAAGCTTGCTGTCGCTGTCGAGCGCGGTCCAAGTCCACACGTCGCCAGCGCCGGCTGCTTCATGGCCGAAACATTCTTCGCCTTCGCGCCGACGAACGACCAAATTTCATCACACTGATAGTGGCGCCGAGATTCTTGATCTCGGCCATTTCCGTGTCTCCTTTGCTGGCCGACAACCGGCCGTAGGGAATGTTCCATCTGGAGCGGAACTAGCGCTGCCGGGTGCGGTTATCGTTGATCACACGGAGGACCAAGACATGTCTGACAACGAAAACCATCGCGAAACTGGGGCGACAAAATATCCGGCAAAGACCGGCGCCGACCCTTCGGATGCGTTCACTCAGGACGCGGCCGGAAACAAGAAGCCCAAGAATGGCGTTGGACTGACGCGCCCCGTCAATGAGGTGGACGACAAGACTCACCAGTCAGACGGGCAGAACCCATCCGACCAGGTAAAGAGTTCCAGGCCATGAACGTCGCCAATCTTCAGCTTGAAGGTCTGATGATGGCGGTCGAGTCGATCAACAATTTGCTGGTCCACAAAGGCCTGCTTTCAGTCGACGACATCGATATCGCGTTGCGGAAGTCCCAAGCCAATTTCACCGGCGACGAGCGCACCTACGAAGACATGCCGCCGGCCAATCGCGACGCCATCTGCTTTCCAATCCGTCTTCTGCAGATCGCGAACAATTCTCTACCGTTTTCGGAATTCGCGAAGATGGTTGGACAAACGAAAGAGCCCTACAACGATCAAAGGTAACGGCAGCGATGGCTCGGTCCGAGCGGCGGCTTACATTTCGCTGTTTTGAATAATTCCCGCTTCGCCATCCTGGATGGGCGTGCGCGGCGCCGTTGACGTCTTGAGCCGAACGCCTGGTCCGCCATGGATCGTCTCACCATCACTTAGAAAGGCAACCCCCGCCAGTTCAAGCGCGGATCGCATCGCAACCAGCATGTCGCCGGCCGGAACGCGCTTACTCTTCTCGAAGTCCCGAACGGTTCCCTCACTGACTTGCGCTTTGGCGCCGAGCCTGGCTTGTGACCAGTCCACCAGAGCCCGCGCCGCCCGACATTGCTCGACAGTCAATTGGGTCACAAACGGCTCCTTGATCGACTCTTTGCGGGTTTGCACTAAGCGCTCTTGCGCTTCGGAGTGCTCGTCTTAGGCGTCGCTAATCCTTCCTGCGTGAGGCTCTTCTTGAGCACCTCGGCCAGGTTGATGACGTTCTCCTGCGGCTTGGGCGCCGCCTTTGGGGGCGCCTTGCCTCTGCGCTTCGCGTCGATCATGGCAATCAGCGCATCTTCGTAGGTGTCTTCGAATTTCGAGGGATCGAAAGTGGTCACCTTTTTGTCGATGAGCATGCCGGCGATCTCAAGCAATTCGGGATCGTATTTCGCCTTGGTCATGCCATCGAAGATACTGTCCTCGGAGACCATCTCGTTGTGGTTTCGAAGTTCGGTCATCACCATGCCCTTGCCGTATGGCTCGATAACAACTTCACGGCCGCGCTGGTAGAGCACGATGCAGGACCGTGCTGCGACGCCCTTGTTCTTCATGGCATCGCGGATCACGCCGTATGCCTCGACGGCCGCGCCGTCGGCTGGAATGAGGTAGTAGGGCTTCTCTAGATAGCGGGTGTCGATCTCGCTGATCGCCACAAACTCACCCACCTCCAATGTGTGATCCGAGGTGAGCTTGAGCGCCTTGATGTCGTCGGGCTCGATCTGGAGGAACTCATCCTTCTCCACCTCGAAACCCTTGACCTGGTCTTCCGTTTCGACCGGCTTCCCTGTCTTCTCGTCGGCGTAGACGCTTTTGACAGGCAGGCCGTCCTTGCGGTTCAAAATCTTGAAGTGAATCTTCGAGGCTTCGCTGGTGGCGCCAACAATCTTGACGCCGCAGGTAACCGAGCCAACCTTCAAAAAACCTTTCCAGACAGCACGCGGCGCGACCATATCGTTCATCCCGTTTCGGTTCAGAGCCAACGAGTTTCCTTTCAAATCGTTCCTCCTGCCGCCGATTTGGCGGAAGGGACGAACCCAACAAGAACGTTGATGCAACGCGGATTTCCATGCTGTCGCGGCGGCGATCAACCTTTTCCACAAACGCGCGTTGTCTCTGACAACACAGGAGACATCGATGCCCGCCGCAACCAAGACCAACACGTCCAACGCAAAAGAAAAGCAGCAACGCATACAGCGACAAGTCGACTCGGACGACCGGGCCAAACCTAAATCGAAGCCGACTGGCGCCATGCAAGCAGGTGCGCGAAGATATCCGGCACCTCCATTTCCCAAGCAGCATCATCCCAAGCCCGGGAACGAAAGCGATATCAAGCCGGCTCCGCTCTATGACGCCCCGTTTTGGCGTGGCTCTGGTAAGCTCGAAAGCAAGGTGGCGCTGATCACTGGCGGCGATTCCGGTATTGGCCGGGCAGTCGCTGTTTTGTTCGCCCGCGAAGGCGCCGATGTTGCCATTGCTTATCTATCGGAGGATGGCGATGCCGAGGTGACGAAACAAGCGGTGCAAAGCGAGGGCCGCCGCTGCATCATTCTCCGCGGCGATGTCGCCGATCGTGGCTTCTGCCGAAAGGCAGTGACCGCTACCATCAAGCAGCTGGGTGGGTTGGACGTGCTCGTTAACAATGCCGCCTTCCAGGTACATTCAAGCGACTTCGCCGACCTGACCGAAGAGCATTTCGACACTACGCTGAAGACAAACCTGTACGGCTATTTCCATATGGCCCAGGAAGCTGTGACGCACATGAAGCCGGGATCCGCGATCGTCAATACTGGATCGATCACTGGGATAGACGGATCGAAGGAATTGGTTGATTACTCGATGACCAAGGGCGGCATCCACGCTTTCACAAGGGCGCTGTCGGGCAATCTAATCGACAGGGGAATCCGCGTGAACGCCGTCGCGCCAGGCCCGGTCTGGACACCGCTCAACCCATCCGAAAAGCAAGCGAGCGATGTTTCGAAGTTCGGCGCAAAGACTCCGATGAAACGACCTGCGCAGCCCGAGGAGATCGCGCCTGCTTATGTCTTCTTGGCGTCGCCACAATGCTCAAGTTACATCACCGGCGAGATCCTGCCCGTGATCGGTGGTTATTGAACATCATCCTGTCGAAGGAACGGCCTAGGTCATCTCAGTTCGGGCCACGGCAAATTCCGTCCGTCCGGTCTCTACAATGGCTCAAAGGGAACCTATTTCCTATTTCGCGGAGTGAAATTAGTCATTTCATGAGCAGACGTGGCCTCGCCTTTCTACACAAATGTATAAACGAGAACGTTCCAGCTCACCCTCCTCCCACCTTCCTTGATCACTGATCTCGCCGACAGGGCGATTGAGGACGCATTGGTGGAAGGCATTTCATCCCGTGAGATTGACGAAGAGGTTCACAGCCTCTTCGTCCTTATGGTGGAGGCGGTAGCAAATCAGAAAATTGGCGGGTCCAGGCCGAACGTCCTGACATGTCCTAATCATGAAGTCGTCGTTCACGGTGCGACGTTCATTTGGAGCCTCAGTTTGCGGTCTTGCCTAACGTGTCAGCCACCACCGCGCCACGCTTGCCCATGGGCAGGGGCGGGCCCGTGGTCGAGTCGACGGCTGTCTGATGCTCCATCTCGGCATTGATGGCGGCTCCAGCGATAAGGATGATGACGGAAATCCATGTCCACATCATCAAGCCGACAACGGCGCCGAGCGAGCCGTAGGTGGCGTTATAGTTGGCAAAATGCTGCAGATAGAACGAGAACAGCCACGACGCTGCGATCCATGCCACCGTCGCAATCAACGCGCCCCAACTCAGCCAGCGCCACTTGGCTCGCTCGCGGCTCGGTCCGAAGCGATAAAGCAAGGAAATTCCGGTCAACATCGCACCGACAAGGATCGGCCACCGAGATACCGCGACAAGGGTTTCCGTCCACGCATCAAGATAGAAATAGCCCAAAAGTGCTGGAACGACGCCCACCGTTAGCAACAGCACGATGCCAATCAGCAGCGCTCCAACCGTGAACAGGATCGACATGAGGTTGAGCGTGATGAAGCTACGTTTTTCGCGTTCCTCATAGGCGATGTTCATGGCATCAAACAGTGCCTTCATACCGCTGTTGGAACTCCAAAGTGCGATACCAAGCCCGACGAAAAAACCTATGCCGAGCGCCCCTGGTTTCTGCTTGGCCAAAGCTTGCAACTGATCGCGAATGAGGTCCAGCCCGCCTGATGGAAGCAATCCGCCGAGATAAGCGACATGGTCGGCAACCGTGATCGGATCCGCGACAAATCCATAAATTGAAATGAAAGCCGCCAAAGCCGGGAACAGTGCCAGCAGCAGGTAGAAAGTGGCACCGGCGGCGACGAGCAGAACCCGGTCCTTGTTGAATTCCTCCCACAAGCGCCAGAAAATATCTTTCCATCCAAGCGCTGGTATTTGCGACGGCCAAGCCGCGTCGCGGCCGCGGTCCCCGCCCTCCGACCGCAGAGCGGCCTTACTCTCTTCCGTAGTGGATGCCGCGCGACTGGCCGCTTCTCCATCGATCAACGAGGCCTCTTTGCCGGTTGGCTGCGGGCTTCGTCTGGCTTTCGAAGTCACTCGTTCAACCTCACTGTGTCGACCACGACTCCAGCGTGTGCGCCAGTGCATTCCTTCTCTTGACCCGTTGGTGTTGGGTTGCCGCCGAGCGCTTCCACCAATTCGCCTCCTATGCCCGGGCCCGAGTCCTCTCAACGCCGTCAACGGCATAGCTGTTCCCGCTAACCCAACGAGCCGTCAGCCGCAACACATGCAGCCTGTGATAAGTCGCGTGCAACATCGGCTATCAGTTCGCTGATTTCTTCTTGGCCGCCGCTGGATTTTGACCGGTCGCTGCCGACGTCTTTGCGTCTTTGGAATGAGCCGCGATCGCCGGGCCGGCGCCGGTTGCCTTGCGCATGTCTCCACTCGTTTTTTTGTCGGCTGGCGGCTTGCGATCCAGGCCTGAGAACAACTTGCCGAAAAAGCCCATGTCATACTCCTGTTGCGCCGCTGAGATGCCGATGCGCTGATTGTGTGGATGAGCCTTGGCAACCAAGGCTCATCCAAAGGCAATAAACCTTGCTACGCCGCTTCTGCGGCGACGTTGACCGCCGACTCCGCGAGCTCGGTAAGGGCGACGTCTGTCTTCTTCTCTTCGGCGAGCGTGAGGTCCAACAACTGGACCGCCGCAGTCAATCCGAGTTCCGACGCCCAGGTGCGCAGGGTGCCGTAGCGCGAAATCTCATAGTGCTCGACTGCCTGCGCGGCGGCTAAGAGACCAGCATCCAAGGGAGGGCTGCCCCTGTACTCCTTCATGATCTCAGCGCCTTCCTCGGTGATACCCATAATGGCGGCGCAGGTCTTGGCCTGGGGCTTCATACCGAGAACCTCGAAGATTTCTTCGAGCCTAGCCACATGCTCCTGTGTCTCGCCGTGGTGCTTTTCGAACGCCGCCTTCAGCTCGGGGCTCTGCGCGGCCTTGGCCATTTGCGGCAATGTCGAGAGGATTTTTTCTCGGCGAAATAGATGTCCTTGAGCGTATCTCGGAACAGTTCGCCTAGACCCTTGGTCGCGGCCGGTTTTGTCGTCGCCATCTGGCTATCTCCTGGTTTGTTTGGCCTTCTCAAATCAAGGCGCAGAAGCAACTTCACGATTGTCCACTGGTTCCGCCGCAAAGAAAAAAAGCAAGCGGCGGATATTTGATGTGGTTAGGCGACCGACGCCTTGCTGGGACGTTTAGGTGCCGGGCCAGGACAGGAGCGAGTGATCTTCGAGTATCCAATGAGCAATGCGGGCATTCTCAAACTAGGCGACGTTCCGTTGCTCTGGCGCCCTCAGCGAGCACCCCTGCCTGCCGATGCCTCGGCCAAGGAGCGCGAGGCACACGCCGCAACGCTGATGACGTTGTTCAAGTCTGGGATTACGGGGGAAGTGAACTCATCGGAACCTTTGCTGGTGTTCATCCGAAAGCGCGAATTTCTCTGCACCTTTTTCCATTGAGCGTGTTTTGGCATGAAGTGTCCACTTTGGAGGTGGACACCACGTGATTGAGGACGATGAACAGAAACTGCTGGTGAGGCGAATTTTGCGTAACGGCCGCCGGCGGTACGACGCGGCGTCAAAAGAGCGGCTCGTTGCGGCCTGCCTTGAGCCTGGCGTGTCGGTATCGGGACTTGCGCTTGAACATGGGATCAATGCCAACCTTCTTAGGAAGTGGATAAAGACGACCAAAGACGCCGTTGCTTTGCCGCCACCTGCGCCGTCGGCGTTCATTCCAGTTCAAGTCAGCGCCGCGGAGTACAGCCTGCCTATGCAGGGCAATTCGGTAGAGAGGCCTGCCACGCGTGGTGAAGAGCGGCTGTCGAAGTCGTCGCCACTCCCAGCCAAGGTGAGCGCGTCTTTGCCGAACGGCGTGAAGTTGACGCTGGAATGCGGTGATGTGGATGCATTGACGGCGATCATCGGAGCACTGGGTCATGTTCAGACTGGGCGCTGACCTGACAGTCTACCTGCATCGCGAACCGATCGACTTCCGCGCCGGCATCAACAGCCTTGCGGTCCTGGTTCAGGAGGTGATGGAGCTCGACCCGTTTGCGCCTGCGGTCTTTGCCTTTGCAATCGCCGTCGCGACCGGATGAAACTCTTGTTCTTTGACCGGTCCGGCTTCGTGCTGGTTCTAAAGCGGCTGACCGAGGACAAGTTCCGGTGGCCGCGCCGGGAGACGGCGGTGGTTACGCTGACGACCGAGCAGCTCCATTGGATTCTCGACGGCATCGACATCGACGCAATGGTGCGCCATCCGGTGCGGCAATATCAGGTTGCGGGCTGACGGCTCCCGAATTGTGCGGTTGACGCGTCGGTGCGGTTCAGATTCAAAACTACGATGAATCGACCTGGCGAACCGACTGTTGAGGAGTTGATGGCGCGCATTGCTGCGCTGCAGGCGCAGAACCGCCAGCTCGCAGAACGCGTGGCCAAGCTCGAGGAAGAGTTGGCGCTAGCGCGGCTGCATCGTTTTGCGCCGAAGAGCGAAAAGCACGTTGATCGCCTCTTCAATGAAGCCGAACAGATTGCCGATGAAGACGACGCCGGCAGCGAAGATGGCAATGTCGTCGACCTGCCGGACACCGGCTTTCCGTCCACCGAAAAGCCGGAGGGAAAGAAGCGTGGCCGCAAGCCTCTGCCGGAACACCTGCCGCGCGAGCGCGTCGAGTATGACCTTGCCGACGGTCAGAAGGCCTGTCCTTGCTGCCGCCACCAGATGCATCGCATGGGTGAGGCCGTCACCGAGCAGCTCCATATCGAGGTGAAGGCGAAGGTCCTGCAGAATGTGCGGTTCAAGTATGCATGCCGCCATTGCGACCGGACCGGCATCAATACGCCTGTTGTCATTGCCCCGATGCCCGCGCAGCCCTTGCCGGGCAGCATCGCCACGGCCTCGACGCTGGCCTTTGCGCTCGTCCACAAATATGTCGATGGCACGCCGCTCTACCGTCTGGCCCAGGCCTTCGAGCGTGCCGGCGTTCCCGTCAGCCGCGGCGCTCTGGGCCATTGGGTGATCGGATCGAGCGAGAGGCATCTCTCCCGCATCTATGATGCCCTGAAGCTACGGCTTCGGTCACAACCGCTCATCCATGGTGACGAGACGACGGTCCAGGTCCTGAAGGAAAAGGACAGGGAAGCCACCAGCACATCCTTCATGTGGGCGTATCGGAGTGGAGAGGACAGCGACGAACCGATCGTGCTGCTCGACTATCAGCCCGGCCGCGGCCAGATCTATCCGCAGGCCTTCCTCGGTGATTACCGCGGCATCCTGATGAGCGATGGCTATACCGCCTGGCGCACGCTGGCAGGAGCGACCCATCTGGGGTGCATGGCCCATTCCAGACGTCGCTTCGTCGATGCACTGAAGACCAGAAAGAAAGGCGGCGGCCCGCCGGAGCAGGCGCTGAAGTTCTTCGAAAAGCTCTACCGGATTGAAAGCCAGACGCGCAACGAAAAGCCGGACAAGGGCGAAACGCGACATCAATGCATCCGCCGTTTCCGCCAGCAACACAGCGTCCCCATCATGAACGCTCTCAAGGCATGGCTCGACGACATAGCCCCGAAGGTCCTGCCCGACAGCAAGATCGGCGACGCCGTGTCCTACACCCTGAACCAGTGGGAGTACCTGACGCGCTACACCGAAGACGGCAGGATGCCGATCGACAACAACCTGCTTGAGCGCGACATCAGGATTTTTGCCACTGGAAGAAAGAGTTGGCTGTTCAGCGACACTGTGGACGGAGCCAGGGCCAGTGCCGTCGTCTACAGCCTCATGCTGACATGCCGAGCATGCGGCATCGAGCCCTTGGCCTATTTGCGCCACGTCCTCACGGAATTGCCGCAGCGCGCGGACAATGCCGACATCACCGATCTCTTGCCATTCAACTTCGCCAAAACCGCCGCTACTTGATCCGATGCAACTGGCCGACAACGACCCCGGTCAAACGGGCCGCGTCAACGCGCATGGAAATGAGCGCTTACGTTCATCCTGCAAGCAAGAGGTAGGTCATTGAGGATCTGGCTGCTGTTATGGCACTGGGCAACCGGTGCGCCGCAGCTTGGAGCCTGCCTGATTGCCGCGAAGGGCCTTCCCTAATGGGAACCCTTAGCCTGCTCGTAGATTGGTGACACGCCCAACCCATTAGGAGATGCAACGATGGACCACACCAATCATGTAAGGCTTGCCAGCAGTGAACTGACACCAGAGATTCTTGACGGCGCGACCATCTATGGCGCTGACAACGAAAAGGTCGGCACCGTTTCGCATCAGCACGGCAGCCAGATTGTCATTGACGTAGGTGGCTTTCTCGGCATCGGCGCCAAGCCGGTGGCGGTTTCAGCCAACCAACTGGATTTCATGCGTGATGAAGAGGGTGATGTTCATGCCGTTACCACCTGGACCAAGGCCCAGCTCGAAGATATGCCAGAGCACCAAGGTTGAGATTGGCGGCCGGCATCGTCCGGACCATTCTGCCAACAGAAAAAGCCGGGAGCCTGCAATGGAAATCGTTCGTACCCAAGTCTTGAATGCCACCGCACCGAACGGTCAAGCGATATTGCGCGTGCTGTTTTGTGGCCAGGGCAATGAATGCGTTACCGTGGATATGGCCAACATCGAGGGGAACGAGGAAATCGTGCTGGACCGCGCGAAGGCTATCCTCGTCCAAACCGCCACCTTTGGTCTTGCCTCGAACGACTACGACGCCACCAGCAACGGCAACTTTGACGAAGTTTCGGTGACGTCGGTTAGGGATGCGGCGGGCGATGTATATGTTTTCGACTATCGCGACGGCGAAACCAGTCGGAGGATTCCTCCGTCCCGCATGCCGAGCTTTGACGCCGCGCGCGCCGAAGCAATTCGCTGTGCGGTCGATCTCTTGGTCGATCTGGAGCCCGGAACAGATGATTTGTCTGGTTGGCTGGTGCGGGTCTCCGACGAACAGGGCGAACTGCTCTACACGGTGGATGTACAGGAGGCTGAGGCGGCTCGTCAGGCCAGCCAATAGCAAAGCGAGCGTGCTTCGATGGAACACAGGCAGGTGATTGTGGGACACGGAGCGTATTGATCCCACTCTGGCAAACCGAGCCGGAGACTTGGTCGGATAGCTTCACAATAGGCCTGCCGCCCTTGCCTCGGTGGCGGGCTTTTTGCTTGTCTCGAACCTCGAAGCCTGCGGCAGGTTGAGCATGATGCAGCGTTCGTTCCTGAGCGGCGCTGCCTGGTCCAGGTTCCCAACTTGATCGGCGAGGGTCGGACAGAGATCCGGGCCATTCTGCTGTCTTTGGGGTCCTCTTGGGCGCGCTCGCGGCGGCTAGGGCGGTCTAGCCAGCAATCTTCCATTCGTTTTGCCAACGGGCACGCACCGCCATCATCAGCATATCTCCACTTGCCATGCCGGTTTGGAATAGCCTTATCAGCTCGGCGGCAATCCCCTGTGCATCAGCTGTGTCGGGAAGAACGCAGAATTCAGCGCAAAGTGCGTCGAAGGCGAGCCTGAGGGTCTTAAGGTCGTTCGGGTAGAACGCCTCGTTTTGTGAGCGAATTGGTTGGTCGAGCATCAGGCGCCTCCATTACGGGCGAGAGTGCGATCGTCGCTCCCAAGCAGCGGAGCCCACAAATTGGCCGCCGACTGCCCAGCTATGGGACAGTTCGCCAAGCGTGTCATTTCACTTTGACGTACACGAACGATTAAATTACCCGCTTGGGCGCTGGCCCTTTGGGAACTTGCCCGGTGAATTTGTTGGATTCGCGGTTCCTTGGCTGAGGGATAAACCGCGATCACTGCCTACGAAGCCACCAGCTCGTCGGTTCCTCGACGCTGAAAAGGCGTTTCGCGGATCATCGTGCACTTCGAGGGTCAGCGCACTTTCGATCGGTTGGTCTGGAACATTAGTGCCTTCCAAAGGTTGGTGATTGCGGCAGGCAATGCTCCCTCGCGTCACCTGCCGAAGATCGGGCGAGACACCTTGATCGGCCCGCGCTCTTCACGAGAGGCGCGGGCTTTCCCTTTTATTGAAGAGATCGCGCATGTCCCAGACCATTCAACCGCCCATATTGCCGGAGGCAAGTCCGGATCGAATGGTCAACTGCGAAGTCGCCTTGGAAACGGCATTCGCAGCCTTGGTAACCGAGATCGAAGGCCCAGGGATGGACAGCGCGGGAGACCGCCGAAACTCTGCTCAAAATCGCGAGCGAACATATCAAGCTTCTGGGAGCCGATGTCGAGGCTAAGAGCTGAGGCGAGGTCGCGTCAGAGGAGCCGATTGCTCTGCATCGCACTATTCAGCGGATCCATTGTTGGTGAATGGGGAGGCGCTGGGGATGCACTGCAGGGTCCAGCCCGGCGGTGTTGGCTGCTTCTGGTATTCGAGAATTGCGGCAGTGCATTGTTCGCGCTTGTCGAAAGTGCTTGGCAACACTGCCATGCCGCCCTGCGGGCCGGCGATTACCAGATACCAGATCAGCGCTGCCGTCGAAGTCATGGCGTTTCCTTGTTCCAACCCGACGCCTTAGACGCGGGCGGCTGGTTCACCATAGGCCAATGGCCGGGAATGAACTAATCGTCATTGAGAAAAGAGGTGGGGATCAGGTCGTCGCCGTCGATGAGGCCTTGATAGTCCGCCATCACCGTTGCGACTTTTCGAAAGGCCTTCATGTCGCCTCAGGTAATTTTCGCGTTTGCGAACTTGGTCCGGAGGTTTTCACCGCGCGTTTCCAAGGCATCGGATTTTGCGAGATCTTGCATTTGCGATCTCCGTTTCTGTTGAAAACCCGCCGCCGGGAGAGGCGACGGGCTTTGGCTGGCAAGGCTGGTCAGTCGTAAACTTTGACGATCTTGTGGGTGGTCGGATCGACCAGAACCGTCCGGTTGTCGATCACGACATAGCGATATTTGACGTTGGGAACTTCGCGAAGTTCGACGGTGTCGGGCAGCGCCGTGCCGATGTTGAGTTCCACTCCGGGAACCTTCACCGACGCAAGCGGCTGCTTCTTCACATATTCACGGATAACCGTTTCCTGCTCCGGCTGAATAATGATGTCTTCGGCCGTCGCGATGCCGACGCCTGCGAGCAGAAGAAATGCCGCAGCTGCGGCAGAGACATGCAATTTCATAGTCGTGCTCCTTGTGAGATTGGCCCCGATCGACGAGGTCGAAGCCCAACTGCCAACTTGGCGTGGATGCAATCGTTCCCTTGGATGGACTTCAGTCGGGGGGGAGGTTGGACCAAAGTCCGATCGAGACTCCGCAATGGTCTTATCGGCCGCGCAGCTTGGAACGGTCGCCTGTGGCTGAAGTTGTCAGCCACGGAACCGGAGGAACGAATTCATGGACAGGAGTGTTGGTCAAGCCCGCTGGTTGCTGGCGCCAGTTTTCCTATTGGCCATGTTCCTGCTCGTGATTGGAATATCCCTTGGCTGAACCTGGACAACCCACAGTTCAAAATCCGCGCAGTTATGTCCCTTCCTGCGCTGGTAGCGGTCTGCTCGCTGCATTAGCGGCGAGCGAACTCCTTATTAACTTGAATTTAGCTAGCGACGGGTGATTGAATGTTAAACGGCAAACAGACTCGCCTCATAGAGGTCGGTTTCCTCCTGGCTGTGCCCATTTGCGTCGGTCTCACCGCGCTGATAGCCGTGTTCGCTCTGGCGAAGATATGATGGTGTGGTTGTATCCACGGCGGCATTTGGCGCAGGATCGAGCCACTGCTTCACAGTCATGGGGCCGCTAGCATGAACCGCATCCTCTTTATGGCGGCCGACTTCCTTTCCCGTCCGCCAGGCTTCTACGTCATGATGGTCGCAATGGTATTGTGCACCGCGCTGGTGCCATTCGGAATGACCAACGCGGTCACCTATGCCCTTTCGGTGGCCGCCATTGTGATCACCGGTGTTGTCCTGATACAGGGCTATCGCGATACCGCCGCCATCCACGCCAAGCTCGATGAGATCGTCGTTTCGCTTAGGGAGACCAGAAACGACGTTGTCGGCCTGGAGCATGCCGAGCCAGAGGAGATCCGCGAAAAGATTGCGATGCTTGAACAAGAAGCAGCACAACGAAATGGGCGAGCCACCTGATTATCATACGGGCTAGCCATTCGTGAGCTCTCAGCAGGCTCAAGACCCTCATGCAACCAGATCAGCGCTCGCGGGTTCTTGGCCTAATGAAACGGCGCCTCGTTCTCCTCCCAAACTGGTCAATCCATGGACGTCTCGATTACGCAAACATCGGCCGATAAAATCAAAGCAGGTAAGAGCGGGCTGCTGCTGATTTCAGACAATTACGATGCGTTCGCCGCGCGTGTTTTGGCGGCAAGGGGCGCGGCTCGCACTCTTGATCTCATGTATTATCTCTGGCACGACGACCACACGGGACGCTTGCTTTTGCAGGAAGTTGTTCGGGCGGCCCAGCGGGGCGTGCGCGTCAGAATGCTGCTCGACGACATCAATCCGCGCAAGAGCGATGCCGCTTATTTGGCGCTCAGCAACCATCCAAACATCGAACTCCGATTGTTCAACCCGAGCGGCATCAGAGCGCGCGGCATCATGCGTGGCGCGGAAGTCCTCTTGCGGCTTTTTGCATTGACAAGGCGGATGCACAACAAGGCGTGGATTGCAGACGACAACATCGCCATCGTCGGTGGGCGCAATGTCGGCGATGCCTATTTTGACGCGGCGGAGACGAATTTCCGTGACCTCGACATGCTGCTCCTCGGTCCCGCCGTCCAGCAAACCGGGCAAATCTTCCAGACTTTCTGGGTATGCCAGGATGCTAAGCTAATAGGTGAACTCGGTGCAGCCGCGCCAGGCTCGCATGTCCCCTATTTGGAGGGAAGCGACGCGGAAACCGAGTCGACGCTTTTGAGCGGTATCGGAGACAAGGGCTCCATCGCCGAGTTCATAGCGGCGAGCAGTGACGTGCATTGGGTCGAGCGCGTGCGGGTGATCTCCGACCCTCCGGAGAAGGTCCGAGGCTGGAGACCGCGCGGTTGGCTGATGAAGGAGTTGCTCCCAATCATCCAGTCGGCGCGCAAGCGCGTGCAAATTGTGTCCCCGTATTTTATCCCCGGTAAGAAGGGTTCAAAAATCCTCGGCGACCTCGTCGACGACGGGGTGCAAGTCGCTGTTTTGACCAACTCCTTGGCCGCGACCGATGTCGCCGCCGTCCACGGAGCCTATGCCAACTATCGCAAGCGCTTGCTCAGAAAGGGCGTGCAGCTTTTCGAGCTTCAGCCCTTTAGCCGGCAGCCCAAGATCTCCGTATTTGGATCCAAAGGCGCCAGCCTGCACACCAAAGCGTTCAGCGTCGACGACCGCATCGGTTTCGTCGGATCCTTCAACTTCGATCCGCGGTCCGTATCGTTGAATTCGGAAATGGGCGTGCTTTTTGAGGACGAGAAGCTGGTCGCGGAACTGCGACATCGGTTCAAATCGGAGATAGCGCCGGAAGCGAGCTACCGGCTCGAACTGAAGAACGAAGTTCTGCGCTGGCATGGCAGCGATGAAGGCAGACCGCAGACCTATACTCGCGAACCCGAGGCAGCATTGTTCCGCCGCATCCTGGCTGCCCTGGTCAGGCATCTCCCGATCGAATCCCAGCTTTAGCAGGTGATGGTTGGTGGTTCGACAAGACCGAGAGCCGCACGCTGGCTCGGTTCTCTGGGACAGAAGGATGCGAAGCGATCTTTGGAACGCAAAGCCGATCCGGACATTCCATCGAAATAGGAGATACCAATGGCCAAGCTCCGCTTCGAGGCCGCCGAACTTTGACATAATACCGTCGCTAGCAAGAGAGCTGAACAATATGGACTTCGCGCGTTTAAGGGCAACCGACAAGGCACACGCCGGACTCGCCGCGGGGGCAACGAACAGCGCAAACGAAGCCGGCCCGGTCGGCTACGATGAAAGCATGCCGCAGGATGGGGCCGGCCGGAGAGCGACGACAGATTCCGCTTGGCCGCTATCGGTCGCGCGGCATACCGAGAGAACTCAGTGAATTCTAAAGATCGTAAGGGTTATCTCGAGCGCGTCCGCAACCGGAAAATGGCGCAATCACCTCACGCCTATGTGCGCGGCAGCGTCATCAGGTTCTATGAATGGCTTGACAGAAACGGCTCGGCGCTGCCGCAGGGCCCGGCAATATGGATTTGCGGTGATTGCCATCTCGGCAATCTTGGCGCCTTGGCGGATCTGGAGGGGAACGTCGATATTCAAATCCTCGATTTCGACCAAACCGTCATCGGCAACCCGGCCCATGATCTGGTCCGATTGGGCGCCTATGGACCAAGGAGTTGCTTCGCACTGATGGCAACGAAATGGATACGCCTTCTTGGCTTTGGGCGAGCGTCATTGATCTGCTCGCCGATCACGAAGCCGCCTATCTAGAGCATTGCCGGCGTTTTGCTTTGGATAAGCACACCGGCGGAAACTTGAATGAGAGGCCGCTGCAGCTTAGAGTGATGCGCCGCTATCCGTCAAATCGCAGTCCGTATCGCGGTCATCGAACAGTGAGGCCTCGACGAAAGGTGCCGGCGCCTCGAGCGTCCAGACCACATTATTGGCGCCGTACTTCAGGTCGCCGGTTCCACTCAATGCCTGCGGGGCAACTCGCTTAAGCACGACGCTGCCAAAACCATTTCTCGCGATTGAATTGACCTGAGGACCATCATTCTCAGCCCAGATCAACTTCAATGTTCGATTGCCTTGCTCACCCGTAATGTCCCAAGTCACTGCGATAGTGCCCTGGCTGCCGGACAACGCTCCATACTTGGCAGAGTTTGTGCATAATTCATGAAAAGCGATGCCGAGATATTGGACGGCATTGGGACTGAGCCTGATCGGTGGACCTTCCATGGTAATTGCGTCTTCCCGGCCGAAGGGTTTGGCTTGGGCCGCCAGCAGATCGGAGACCGTGGCGCCTTTCCAGTCGGCCGAGACCAACAGATCATGAGACCTCGACAGGGCCATGATGCGCGCCCGCACCTGCTTTTCAAAGTCGTTGGGACTCTGGGTCCGCTTGTTGGTCTCGCGGATCATTGAAAGGATCACCGAGTACTGGTTCTTTACGCGGTGATTGACCTCGCGCATCAGCATCCGGATGCGATGTCCGTTCTCCTTGGTCACGGTTATGTCGCGTGCTATCTTTGAAGCGCCGACGATGCGGCCTGTGGCGTCACGGACTGGCGAAATGGTCAGAGAGACCGGGACCAGTTGTCCGTCCTTCTTCTGGCGGATTGTCTCATAGCTCTCGATCCGCTCGCCGCGCCTTAGACGCGCAAGGATCTTTGGCTCCTCATCGTGGTGGTCGGGTGGGATCAGCATGCTGATATGCTGCCCGACAGCTTCGGCGGGCGCATATCCAAACAGCCGCTCCGCGCCTCTGTTCCAACTCCTTATAAATCCGTCCAAATCCTTGCTCACAATCGCATCGAAGGACGATTCGACTATCGCAGATAAGTGCTGGACGGCGTCTTCGCCTCTTTTACGGTCCGTCAGATCCAGGAGCATGTTGACGGCGCCAGTGAGCTGTCCGTGCTCGTCCCTCAATGGAGTCGGAAACGGCAGGAACGGAAAAAAGCTTCCATCCGGGCGCTGGGCAATTGCTTCGACGTTCCGGACAGGGCGGCCCTCTTTGAGTGTGATCGCCATGGGACATTGGTCATGCGGCATTGCCTTGCCGTCGACAGTGAACAGTTTGAAAGTGACGCACCATTGATCTTGGCCGATCTTCGGTTCCCGGCCGGCAAGTTCGGCAGCAGCTCTGTTAAAGTAGGTAATTATACCTCGTGCATCTGTTGTATAGATGGCAACTGGCAATGCATCCAGTATTTGGTGGTAGCGGGCCTCTTTTTGGGTCATCGCCCGCTCGACGGATTTGATTTGCGATACCGTCGACAGTGAAACAACGCGTATGCACGAGTTCGCCGTTTTCGAACTGGCCGCTTGAACTTATTTCCACGTGCTTAAGGGAGCCGTCACGGGCGCGGAGCCTAGCGGGATAGCGCTCGACGGCTTCGCCGCGCGTAAGACGAGCGAGGATATCATTAATGGCGTCCTCATCAGCGTGGAAGCTAGCGATGTCACGACCGATGTAATCGGAGGCGTCATACCCCAACAGTTTCAATTCGGCTCTGTTGGCGTGAAGAATGCGTCCAGCACGGTCAACGACATGCAAACCAATGCCCCGTTCTCGAAAAAATCTTCATAATCTACCGCGTGCTGGCCAAGCCCCGACATTAGCTCCGTCATAACTGGGCTTCCATTGCGCTTAATTCCTGACCGCTCAGTAACTTGAGGGAACGTCGGCAAAGTGAAATGGTTCCGGTTCCACTTTCGGGTCGGAGTTCCCCAAAATTGACGCGGTCTGGGTTGGCAAAGCCATCGTCGACCTTGCAGTCGGCCGACCCTGTGGCGCTGCCTTCTGGTTTGGCGGCCGAACTGTAACGTCTTGATCCCGCGAAGGAACATTTTCACCGGATTGGCATGCAAGGTTCGGTCAGCTAGGGAGGCTGGAGCGTGCCGACCGGGAGTCAAACTGACGATTGAAGCAGAGCGGCAGATTCGCAACGCGAAGACTGCTCGCCTGCGCGCCCGGCGCCTGTCTGTGGGAGCCACCGTCGATAAGGCGGGCTCGCCGAAGCATCGCCCATTTGACGCAAGAAATTTACCACGTAATACCACCGAGGCGGAGTGGTCTCGTCTCGTCGTCTAAGCCGGAATGAACCTTTAAGCCGGCGGGGAATTGAACCTCAATGGCTGAGAAATCTGAACCCTTCGATAGGAGAGCCGAGTTTGTGCGCAAGTTGGCGCTTGAGACGGGGATTACGGAGGCGCAGGTTCGAGACCTGATCGCCATGGTCGGCTACGATTATGCTTCCATCGTGCGGGAGGCCCGGATGCTTAAAAAGGGCCAAACATAAGAACTATTCGGCGCGGCATGGTCTTCTCAAATTGAGGCAGCCGGGAAAAGCCGCATGGCGACTAGGAAGGCGTCCATGGCCGCCTTCACGGGATTGATGAAGCCAGGTTAGGGACCGGGTTGGCGAATGTTTCGACTGGTATCTTGGGGGGGCGCACCGCTTTTAGTCAGCAACGTTCGAGGAGTTGAGAAAATGGCCGTGCCCAAGAAGGACCAGGAACGTGTCACATACGCACGGATGTATGGCGCACAGGCACACAAGAACGGAAGTGAGCGCGTTGTGCCCTGTTTCTGGGAGGAATATGCCGACGCATGGCTGCAAGGCTTTGACGACGTCCCTCTTGTTGGCATCGCCAAGGCCAAATCTATTGGCGACCAGATGGAGGCAGAGGTGGACGAAGCCGCAGTCAGTGAGCCGAACTGAGCGGTTTGGCTTGTCAGATGTTGAGGCCTGCGCGATATTTTTTGCGGGAGACGGGCGATCCAAGCTGCCCGCAATATCGGTGCGGAAGTGATCTTGGCCATCGGCCAAGAGGATGATCTCGCTCCATTGTGGGGCATATTCATAAACCAACCACACTCAGCGATGAGCAATCGAAGCGCTGATCGTCGACACGGCGGTATCCCGCGGCCTCTCTATGAAGTTCGATTGCCGTTGGTCCGGAACCTACGGGATCGATCGAGCTTGTGACCTGATGAGCGCACGCGGAATCAACTTCCTCGATCAGTGGATAGCCAACAACATTCTGGAAACGACGAAGGCCGACGTCATTTCCGTCGATGAACTCACACACAAACTTATCGCGGACGCGAAGTCGGTGGGCATTAAGCGGGATGAGATAGATGAGGAAGTCGATAGCCTCTATCGCACCATCCTCGACGCGATCGTCCACTTCGTGCCTGGCACGCCGGAATAGAATACGACCGCCGCGCGAAATTCGCGCACAACGCTGGGGCGATCGAAGCGTCTTACGGAAGGCGCGGGCTGTTACGAGTGTGCTGTTGCCCCCTATGACTGGTAGCACCTGATCAGATATGATTGGTCTGCCAACCATTCGATGCACTGTCGAGAGCCATCCGGATATCGTCCGGTCTATCGATGCCGCCGCTGAATAGAGCGATCAAGCGGCGTGCCAAATGCCCACGCGCCGGGTGCGAGCCCTCAATGCCAGCTTGCTCGCAATAGTCGTCCAAAATCCTGGTAAGTGTTGCCAACTGTATTTCGTCGGCCGTTCCGCGAATGGTCATCTCGCATACTCCCGATTGGGCGAAAGCGTGATCGACTCTTTCAAACGCCCGTTTGCCATTGGAGGCGGGCGACGAACGGACTGTACGCTTCCGACAATCGGTTAGCGAGTCAAATCAGTACCGCCCTGAGATCATCAAGCGGATCGCGTCGGCGTGGCCGCCGGCCGCCGACTAGGTTGGACCGCAATCGCCGCGCAGGTTGCCCTACGACAAAACGCGATTTCTGAGTTGTTCCACCCCACCGAGGTCTAGCCCGGTGTTTATTCGGGACGAGTTCCAGACCGGGCTCACGCTTACCGCACGAAGCGCCAGCCTTCAGTGGAAGAGGTGCAATGGGAATATTCTGCGAAGGCAGGAACCGCACGCTGATGGCGAAGTTCATTTTAAAACAACAGGAGTGAAACATTGTGAACACGCCAGAGACAAGCGGCTTCCCCGGGTCCAGTGTACCGAACGAGAATGAGTGGCGAGCCGACGATAGCGGTGCCGGTAACAGCAAGGAGGCCCTCAACAAGTTGAAGACAAGCGCGTCCGAGACCGCGACCCACTTGAAAACCGCTGCGGCCTCTGTTTCGACCGATGCTCGGGATTATGCCGGCTCAGTCGTCTCCGATGCGGCGGGCGCGTTCAAGGAAGCAGTCGAGACGAACAAAACCGCTGGTGCCGACGCCATTGCCAACATCGCGCATTCTGTCAAGGAGGCTGCTGACGGCATAGAAAAGCAGTCGCCTCAGGTCGCGGGCATGGTCCGTAGTGCGGCCGAAGGCGTCGAACGAATCTCCACGGACATAAGAGATCGAAACGTCGGGGAATTGCTCGAGTCCGTTACCAAGTTCGCACAGCGCCAACCGGCGGCGTTCTTCGGAGTGGGAATCCTCGCTGGTGTGGTGCTGACCCGCATCATGGGCAGTTCGAATCGTTCCTGAGAGGAGTCCTCAGATGGATGATGGGATAGATCGTCAGCCCTTCGGTGGCATCTTCAACGAAGCGCTTGAAAAAATCGCCTCGTTGATGCGATTGGATTTGCGCCTGCTTGAGGCGGAAATGAGAAGCAAGGCATCGGCCGTCGTCTCCTCCGGCGCATGCGGGGTGGCAGCCGGCATCTTCTTTGTCTTGGGAGCTTTCGCTTTCGTAGAGTTTCTTATCCTGGCGATGATCTATTTTGGTATAGGCGCAATGTTTTCCTGTCTGATAGCTGGCGTCGTTTTGATTGCCGGGGGTTTGCTCTCTCTTTATTTGGCCAAGCGAGCGATGGTTGGATGGACCGTAACGCCTATCGAGACCGTCAACCAGGTGCGCAGCGATCTGGCTGCCCTGAAGCAGGGGATCCGTTATGGCACGACCCAACGATGATCTCAGCGAGATCACGGGGCAAATGCGGATCGAACGGCAGGCCTTGTTTGCACCTGTCGCCGAGATAAGCCGGCGCCTGCAGCCCCGTCATCTGGTCGAAATGACCACTCGGTACGCAAAGGACAAGATGGTCGGGGCCGTTGGTGAGGTTTCAGACGCCATCAAGGAAAACGGTGGCACGGCGGCGGCGGTAGCCTTGGGGGCCATAGCGGTTTTTGGTGCCGGCAGAAAAAGCGCTGAAGGCGTTAGCGGTGTCGCGAACGCTTCCGAGCCGCCCTCGGAAATATCGAGCGGCGGGCAGCACGTTGGTCATGTAAGCGTTCCGAACGCAGGGAGCCGGCGCAAGGGCATCGGCAACCTGGCTCGGGCAAAGGTACTCGCCGGTTCCGCGGGAGGGCTTTTGATCGGCCACGTTATCGGTCGTTCGTTCAAGGCGACCGCGAAAGAGCGTGCGCTTTTCGGCAAAGCGGCAGAAGAACTCCAGAGCGCCGCTTCGGAATTCGTTAGCGAGCATTCGCGTGGTGCAAAACTGGCAGCGGCGCAGTCCTTCGGCTTCGCCAGGTATTCCGCCGCTTTCTTGGTGCTCATGGCTGTAGCCGGCGATTATTTCGCTGGCTCGAAGGATGGCGGCTATCAGGACTAAGCAATGGTGCGCCTGTGGCAACCACGCCGCGTATAGGTTCAGAGCGCTAATCGGAACACCGGAAGTTCTGGCGCATTGCTAATGAACGCTGTTTGAAAATGCTGCAAATACCTATGGACGCAAAATGCGCCGCTCGATCACAAATCCATGGGACTTGGTCAGAGAGAGCGTAGTCGGATTTGTCAATGACAATGCACTTAGTCATGGTGCGGCAATGGCTTTTTACGCGACCACCTCGTTAGCACCCATTTTGCTGATTGTGGTTGCTATCGCAGGACTGGTTTTTGGTCAGGATGCTGCAAGATTGGCTTTGTCTGCCCAGATTTCGGGGCTGATGGGCCCAGAAAGCGCGGATCTCCTTCAGACAGCACTGGAGAGCGCCTCGAATAGGTTGTCCGGAAGCTGGGCCGCGGTGATAGGGGTAGCCACCTTATTGGTGGCGGCATCCGGTGTCTTTGGGGAAATGCAGCAATCGCTAAACACGATCTGGAAGGTTGAACCTCAGGGAAATTCCCTGTCACGTCTGCTCCGCGCTCGTGCAGCAAGTCTCGGGTTGGTTGCCGCGCTCGGTTTCATGTTACTCGTGTCCCTCGTTGCCAGCGCAGCAATATCGGCGCTGGGAAATATCATCAACGCTCACCTGCCGTTTGGTACAATAGTCCTTGGCACGATCAACGCGATCGTTTCGTTTGCCCTGATCTCAGGGATGTTTGCCGCAATCTACAAAGTTTTGCCTGATCGAACCCTCGAATGGCGCGACGTGGGCATTGGCGCCGTTGTCACCGCTGCCCTGTTCACGTTCGGGAAGTCGCTTATCGGCTGGTATATCGGCTCCAGCGCGGTCGCGTCCTCATATGGGGCGGCCGGTGGGCTGCTCGTGATACTCCTCTGGGTTTACTACTCATCAGAAATTTTTCTTCTCGGCGCCGAATTCACGCGCGCCTATTCCGTTCGACACGGCAGTAGGTCGGATCTGGCCCCGCTGGTTCACAGTGCTGTGCTAGCAGCAAACGTCCCATTTCGCGCAACGAAAAGATCCGACTCTGCAGGCGTGGTCGCCGTCCTTGCGGTAGCGTGCGCGAGCGCGACGATGACCGCGCTTATGATGGGTCTCCGGCGTTTTCATTCTGACAGGGATAGCTGACCCACGCTGGACCGGAGGCGCAAGCCCTTGTCCAGAGTTTGGCCGCCGGGGATGCCGAGTCCCACGGCGGCGTTCAGGTATCGGAGGGCGAGTCCTTTTGGCACTGTGGCGCTGATTGGCGTCTGGTGACGCGGGCTTCCAAATAGAACCTTAGGATGGGGCGCAGCTCTGCCCACGGAACAAACGTGGAAGTGCCGCGTTTCCGGTTGCGGCGGGATGTACCGTTTGGCCGCAGGGGGCAATCTAATCTTAGGGCTGGGAGTGGGGCTGTGACTGTGCAGGCATCCAAAAAGCAGTTGGACCGTCGAAGCATTCTGAATTCTCTAAAAGCCTTTCGGCGCGGTGATTTCTCCGTCCGCATCGACAATGTCTATGAAGGCATCGATTCCGAGATCGCAGAAATCTTCAATGAGATCGTCGATCTGAACGATCAAGTGACGCATGAATTCGAGCGGCTCAGCAAGGTTGTCGGCAAGGATGGACGTATAGGCGAACGTGGCCGCGTCCGAAACGCCACTGGTAGTTGGGAATCCAGTGTCCGGTCCGTCAATGATCTGATCGAAGACATGGTCCAGCCCACAGCTGAAGTCGCCCGCGTCATCGGTGCCGTCGCCAAGGGCGACCTATCGCAAACGATGATGGTCGAGATCGACGGCCGGCCGCTGCGCGGTGAATTTCTGCGCATTGGCAAGATCGTCAACACCATGGTTGGTCAGCTTGCCTCCTTCGCCTCCGAGGTGACGCGCGTGGCGCGCGAAGTCGGCACCGAAGGCAAGCTCGGCGGCCAGGCGCGCGTGAAAGGTGTTGCCGGGACTTGGAAAGATTTGACCGACAACGTCAACGCCATGGCAACGAACCTGACCGGCCAGGTGCGAAACATCGCCGAAGTGACGACAGCGGTTGCATCCGGAGACCTGTCGAAAAAGATCACGGTCGACGTGAAGGGCGAAATCCTGGAACTGAAGAACACGATCAACACGATGGTCGACCAGCTCAATTCCTTCGCTTCGGAAGTGACGCGCGTGGCGCGCGAGGTCGGCACTGAAGGCAAGCTCGGCGGCCAGGCGCGCGTCGAAGGTGTCGGCGGGACATGGAAGGATCTGACCGACAATGTGAATTCCATGGCGGAGAATCTGACCGGCCAAGTACGCAATATCGCCGAGGTGACGACGGCCGTCGCCTTGGGCGACCTCTCGAAGAAGATCACGGTCGATGTGAAAGGCGAAATCCTTGAGCTGAAATCGACCATCAACACGATGGTCGATCAGCTCAATTCCTTCGCCGGCGAGGTGACGCGCGTCGCGCGCGAAGTTGGCACCGAAGGCAAGCTTGGCGGCCAGGCGCAGGTGCGCGGCGTTGCGGGCACGTGGAAGGATCTCACTGACAACGTCAACTCGATGGCTGAAAACCTCACCGGACAGGTGCGCAACATCGCCGAGGTAACGACTGCGGTTGCCTCTGGAGACTTGTCGAAGAAGATCACCGTGGCGGTTCAAGGTGAAATCCTGGAGTTGAAGGACACCATCAACACGATGGTCGACCAGCTAAACTCATTCGCCTCGGAGGTGACGCGCGTGGCGCGCGAGGTCGGCACCGAAGGCAAGCTCGGCGGCCAGGCCGAGGTCAAAGGCGTCGGCGGCACGTGGAAGGATCTGACCGATAACGTCAATCTGATGGCCGCCAATCTGACCGGGCAGGTGCGCAACATTGCCGAGGTGACGACGGCCGTGGCGCGCGGCGACCTGTCCAAGAAAATCACCGTCGACGTCAAGGGCGAAATCCTCGAGCTCAAGGATACCGTCAACACGATGGTCGATCAGTTGAATTCGTTCGCCTCGGAAGTCACGCGCGTCGCGCGCGAAGTCGGTTCGGAAGGCAAGCTCGGCGGACAGGCCCATGTCGAAGGCGTCGGCGGTACCTGGAAGGACCTGACCGACAACGTCAACGCCATGGCCGGCAATCTGACGGTGCAGTTGCGCGACGTGTCCAAGGTGGCGACCGCCATTGCCACAGGCGACCTGACGCAAAAGATCACGGTCGATGCGCTGGGCGAGATCCTGCAGATTAAGGACGTCATCAACACGATGGTGGATCAGCTAAATTCCTTCGCGTCGGAGGTGACGCGCGTGGCGCGCGAGGTCGGCTCCGACGGCAAGCTGGGCGGCCAGGCACAGGTGCGTGGCGTCGCCGGCACATGGAAGGATTTGACTGATAACGTCAATGCCATGGCGGCGAACCTCACCGGCCAGGTGCGCAACATCGCCGAAGTGACCACGGCTGTGGCGCTTGGCGATCTATCGAAGAAGATCACCGTCGACGTCCGCGGCGAGATTCTGGAATTGAAGGACACGATCAACACGATGGTGGACCAGCTCAATTCCTTCGCGTCGGAAGTCACACGTGTGGCGCGCGAGGTCGGCACCGAAGGCAAGCTTGGAGGCCAGGCGCAGGTACGCGGCGTTGCCGGCACTTGGAAAGACCTGACCGACAATGTGAACTCCATGGCGGAGAACCTGACCGGCCAGGTGCGCAACATCGCCGAAGTGACAACCGCTGTGGCGCGCGGTGACCTCTCCAAAAAGATCACGGTCGACGTCAAGGGCGAAATCCTTGAGCTTAAGTCGACCATCAACACTATGGTTGACCAGCTCAACTCCTTTGCCGGCGAGGTGACCCGCGTGGCGCGCGAGGTTGGCACCGAGGGCAAGCTTGGTGGTCAGGCCCGCGTCGAAGGGGTCGCCGGGACTTGGAAGGACCTGACCGACAACGTCAACCTGATGGCGACGAATCTGACCAATCAGGTGCGTGGCATCGCCGAAGTCGTGACAGCGGTCGCGCAGGGCAATCTCAAGCGCAAACTGACGGTGGACGCGAAGGGCGAAATCGCCTCGCTGGCCGACACCATCAACGGCATGATCGAGACGCTCGCTACCTTCGCCGACCAGGTGACCAATGTCGCGCGTGAAGTGGGCATCGAAGGCAAGCTCGGCGGACAGGCGCGTGTGCCTGGCGCCGCCGGCCTTTGGCGCGATCTCACCGACAACGTCAATCAGCTCGCTGCCAATCTGACCACCCAGGTGCGTGCCATTGCCGAGGTTTCGACGGCGGTGACCAAGGGCGATCTCACCCGCTCGATCAGCGTCGAAGCCTCCGGTGAAGTCGCCGCGCTCAAGGACAACATCAACGAAATGATCCGCAATCTGAAAGATCAGACACTAAAGAATGCTGAGCAGGATTGGTTGAAGACCAATCTCGCGCGATTTTCGCGGATGCTCCAGGGCGAACGCGACCTTGCCACCGTCTCGCGGCTGATCATGTCCGAGCTCGCCCCGCTGGTGAACGCGCAATACGGGGTCTTCTACGTCACCAATCGCGACGAGGATGAATCCTATCTTGAGCTCGCGGCGTCCTATGGCGCCGAAAGCAAGGCCGCCATCAAACAGCGTCTCGATCTGCGCGAAGGTCTGGTCGGGCAAAGCGCTGCCGACAAGCGTGCCATTATGCTAGACAATGTGCCGCCGGAATTCCTGCGCGTCACGTCAGGTCTCGGCAGCGCCTCGCCGGCCAACGTCATCATCCTTCCCGCCTTGTTCGAGGATGAGGTCAAAGCCGTGATCGAACTTGCTTCGTTCGGGGAATTCCGCGACACGCACCAGTCGTTCCTCAATCAGCTGATGGAGTCCGTCGGCATCGTTCTGAACACCATTGCCGCGACGATGCGCACCGAGGGACTGCTCAAGCAGTCGCAGCTACTGACCTCCGAACTGCAGGCGCGCCAGACCGAACTGACAAAGAAGCAAGAAGAGCTGCATGCGACGAACGAGGAGTTGCAGGAAAAGGCGCAGCTGCTCGAAAACGAAAAGAAGCAGGTGGAAAACAAGAACCTCGAAATCGAGATGGCACGGCGCGCTCTGGAGGAAAAAGCCGAGCAGCTGGCGCTTACCTCGAAGTACAAGTCCGAGTTCTTGGCCAATATGAGCCACGAACTGCGTACCCCGCTCAATTCGCTGCTCATTCTGTCAAACCTGCTCGCGGCCAACCAGCAAGGCAATCTCAACGAGAAACAGGTTGAGTTTGCACGCACGATCAACTCCGCAGGCACAGATCTCCTCAGCCTCATCAACGACATCCTCGATCTTTCGAAGATCGAGTCCGGTACGGTCTCCATCGACATCAACGATATGCCAGTGACGCATCTGCGGCAGCATATGGAGCGTACGTTCCGTCAGTTGGCAGCAGACAAGGGCCTTGGCTTCACCATCAAGGTGGACCCGGCTCTCCCGGAAACTGTCCGCACGGACGAGAAGCGCCTGCAGCAGATTGTCCTGAACCTGCTTTCGAACGCATTCAAATTTACCTCGGAGGGCGAGGTCAGCCTGAACTTCCGAGTTGAAAAAGACCGGCCGGCGCAACGGCTCGGCGCACTCCGCGAAGGCCCTGGCGATTGCTGTGACCGACACCGGCATCGGCATTCCAGAAGACAAGCAGAAACTCATCTTCGAGGCCTTCCAACAGGCCGATGGCACCACCAGCCGCAAATATGGCGGCACCGGGCTTGGGCTCTCGATTAGCCGGGAGATTGCGCGCTTGCTTGGCGGCGAGTTGCGGGTTGAAAGCACGCCGGGGAAGGGCTCGACATTCACCCTTGTCATCCCCTTCACGGGTCCCCGGGTCGCGGCAGCGCAATCGGCCTTACCGCCGCAAGCGGACGCTGTTGCCGCGCCGGCATCGCTCGGCAGTCCGCCTTCGGCAGAGCTGATCGATGACCGCGATTCCATCGCGCCGACCGATCGCGTCGTGCTGATCGTAGAGGACGATCCGACCTTTGGCGGGTTGCTGCTTGGTCTCGCGCGTTCGGCCGGCCTTAAAGGCGTCTTGTCGAACGCCGGTTCCGGCACCCTGGCCCTGGCTCGCAAACTGGTTCCCGACGCCATTACGCTTGATCTCGGGCTCTCGGATATCGACGGCTGGGTGCTTTTCGACCTGTTGCGCCATGATCAGAAGACCAGGGGCATCCCCGTCCACGTCATCTCGGGTGCCGAGGATATCGGAAGTCTTGCGCGCAAGGGGGCGTCGAGCATTTCCACCAAGCCTGTCTCCTCCGATGAACTCATGAAGGTGTTCCAGGATATCCATTCCAGGAAGCTGCGCATTCAGCGTCGCGTTCTGGTCGCCGACCCAGATCCGGAGCGCCGGCTATCGCTCGTCGAAGCGATCCGCGACGGCGTGACCTCGGTCACTGCGGTCGGCCGCTTCGCGGCAAACGCGGATGACATCGGCATGGCTTCATACGATGCCGTGGTGCTCGGCTGCGGGCGCTCCGCCAAAGACAACGCACAAGCGCTGGACGAGGTCACTGGCCAATTCGGCGAAGCTTTGCCGCAGCTGCTGTTCTTTGCCCCTCATCCTGATGCGCTTGAACAGGTGCTGGCGTTGAACCCGGCGCTTGCAAATGCGCCGCGGGCTGAGAATTTTGCTCAGCTGGCGCTACATATCTCGGCAACACTGCCGGGAGAAGGACGGGAAGACGACGACGGACCAGGAACCGAACAGACCGGCAAGTCCGATCTGGCGGGGGCGAAGGTTCTCATCGTCGACGACGATATCCGCAACATCTACTCGCTCACCAGTGTCCTGGAGACCTACGATATACAGGTGCTGCATGCGGAACGCGGCCGAGACGGTATCGCGCTGCTGGAACAGATTCCCGATGTTGACGCAGCTTTGATCGATATCATGATGCCGGAGATGGACGGCTACGAGACGATGCGGCGCATTCGCGGGGCGCCGGCGATCGCTCACATCCCGCTCATTTCCGTTACTGCCAAAGCGATGAAGGGCGATCGGCAGAAATGTCTGGACGCCGGTGCTTCCGATTACATCGCCAAGCCGGTCGATCTTGATCTGCTGCTGGCATTGCTTCGCGTCTGGATAGGTCGTTCCCGGGCACGCGCGGAGAACCCGGAACAAATGCTCGTGGCAGTGAACTGACGGCTGGTCCATGCAAAAGCCTCCGAGAAACAGGATAGGAAAAGTTGAGGCGGGGCAATTGGCCGAGGGACCGACAAGGGCACGGATCCTTGCCGTCGACGACGATGAACGCAATCTTCTGGCGATCAGCGAAGTGCTCGCCTCGACCGGCGACGTTATCTGCGCCCAATCGGGCGAAGAGGCGTTGCGCTATCTGCTGAAGGAGGACTTCGCCGTCATCCTCCTGGATGTCCTCATGCCGGGGATAGACGGCTATGAGACGGCAGCGCTCATCCGCCAGCGCGAGCAATCCAAGCGCACGCCGATCATCTTCCTCACCGCCATCAACAAGGAGGAGGCTCACATGCTGCGCGGCTATGATGCCGGCGCGGTCGACTATGTGTTCAAGCCATTCGATCCGATCATGCTGCGTTCGAAAGTCGCGGTTTTCGTAGAACTCCACGAGAAGACGCTGGAGATCCAGCGGAAGGCTGCGACCGAGCAGGCACTGCTGGCACAGGCGCTCCAGGCGCAGAAGGACAAACTTCAGGCCGAGCGGGCCCTGCGCAACGCGGAGGAACGGCAGGATGCCATTTTGAGTTCGCTGCCGGTCTGCTTCCATGCGCGGGCAGCCGCGCCGCCCTTCGCGGCGCGCTTTGTCACCAAGGGTGTCGAGCGCCTAACCGGGTTTTCGCCTGAAGATCTGACTTCGGATCCTGCCTTCGGACTCAGCCGGGTCCACCCCGAGGATCTACCCAGGCTGGAACAAGCGCTGTTGGCGGCAAAAACCACCGGCTCCTACACGTGCGAATTCCGCTGGCAGTGCGCCAACGGCGAATACCGCATCTTTCTTGACCAGGGTGTGATGTCGAACGGCTCGGACGGCCGCGAGCCAGAGATACTCGGTACGTTCCTTGACGTCACCGAGCGGCGCGGCCTTGAGGATCAGCTGCTGCAATCGCAGCGTCTTGACGCAATCGGCAAGCTCACGGGTGGCCTGGCTCATGATTTCAACAATCTGCTTGCTGCTATTCTGAGCGGATTAGGATTGCTCGAACGCCGTGGCATACTCGATGATCAGGCAAGACAGGTTGTCGAACTGCTGCGGCGCTCTGCCAACCAAGGCACCGATCTCGTCGCTCGGATGCTTGCCTTCTCGCGCCGTCAAACTCTGAAACCCGAAGCGGTGCGGCTTGCTGCCTTTGGCGATACCATGAACGGCTTGGTGGCTCCCGTTTTAGGAGGTCTTATCCGCTTCGATTGGCAAATCGACGATACGGTATGGCCGGTCCGCGTCGACGCCGGACAGCTTGAGCTTGCCTTGATGAATCTTGTTTTCAATGCGCGCGACGCCATGCCTTCTGGAGGAACGATATCGGTTCACGCGCAAAACCGCTCGGTTGCAAACCGATCGGAGGACGTTCCGGCGGGCGACTATGTCGTTGTGACGGTCAGAGACACGGGATCCGGCATCGCACCTGATATTCTCACAAAGGTCATCGAGCCTTTCTTCACCACAAAACCCGTTGGGAAGGGAACGGGTCTAGGTCTCAGCACGGTCTACGGCTTTATGAAGCAGTCCGGCGGCACGTTGCGTATCGACAGCGTCGTCGATCGTGGAACATCCATGCAACTGTGGCTACCACGCTCGGTCGAAGAACCCGCCACTCCGTCAGTGGAAGCCGATATCGAGCAAATGCTTCCAGGAGCCCGCAGCGAGCGCCCGTCCATCCTTTTGATCGATGACAGTAACGCGTTGCGCCACCTGACAGCCGAGTCGCTACGCCAGCGCGGTTTTGAGGTTACCTGCGCGGGGGAGGGGCGGAGGCGCTGGCGATGATCGAACGTGCCCCCCACGATTTCGATGTCATCGTTACCGACTTCGCCATGCCACTCGTATCAGGAGTGGACGTCATCCGATCCGCACGCAATCTGCGCTCTGATTGGCCGGCGGTTATCATCACGGGCTACGCCGACGCGGAGGAAATCGCCGATCGGCCGACGGACGTGCCGCTGCTCGGCAAGCCCTTCCGCGACAAGGATCTGCTCGAAAGCATTTTCCTCGCTATTGCCAACGCGGAGCCGCCAAAGATCAAGACAGGCTAGCGGGATGGGGGGATTGGTTAGCAGCAAACGGCGCTGATTTTTTTGCTGCTGAAATTCAAGTTCGCGATAGCAAGCTCGTCGGCGTCGCGCTTTGCCACGCGGGAGCCAGCATTAGGCGTCGGCACGCAGGGCAGTACCGCCGACTTTTGGAGGCTGGAAGCGGTCGGGGATGATCTGTGGCCAGCGCGGTTTGCCGGTGAAGACAACTGCCTGAAAGTCCGCACTGGGTGACGCCATTGGTCACGCCGCCAAACAACAAGTTAGAATAGACTAAAATATCCGAAATGGTGCGATCGCGGACCCTTGGCCAGCCGCACTGGGCACGATCTCTCAAACACATGGACCGCTGCGGACGGGGACAGTCGGTCCCGCGTCCCGTCCTGCGGCCGGCCCTATGCTTACGCTCCTACGGCTGTCCGGTTCACCGCCCAGCGGGGGCGAATTTCCTACGTTCTACGCGCGACACTCGTCCGCGGTTGCGCATGCGCGCAGAACTGCGGTTATGCGCCGTTTTCCTTACAGCGCCAACAGTCGCCGGCGCGGCGTCGGGATAAGATGGCCTTCGCCCCCATCGTCCTGACAGCAGGCCGCATGGCGTTCAAGGACAGACGAGTGCATCAGCGCCAAACGCTGCCATTTCCGATCTTCGACATCGTATTGCCTGTCTCGAACCCGAAAATAGACGAGACGTTTTTCAATCTGAAGCCGGAAAAGCGGTGGAACCGAGTTCAGAGGATGACGTTTTTCCGGAAGGTCACACTGGATGACCTAACCATGGAGGAAACAATGATCAAGACGCTCTCAGCGGGCGCGATGCTCGCAATCATGGCTGGTTCGGCTCTGGCTGGCAGTACATCCGCGCTCGACGACCCGGCAAAGATGTCGCCGTTCTTCACTGATGCCGGCATGAAAACCTTGAAGACGGAAAAGGATTTCAAGACCGCGTGGATGGCCATGAAACCCGACGAACAGAAGGCGGTGTTGAAAGACTGCGGCGACACCACAATCAACAAGTCGCACGCGGATTTCTGCGCCATGGCAAAGATGATGGGCGGCTGAATGTAGGTTGAACGTCGAAGGCGGGCGCGCCGAGCCCGCCTTCTAATAACTGCAGGCGAGAGCCGTAACGGGGGAAGTAGCCAGCAGGCGATGCCGCAACCGCGGACATCCAGAACGGGACAGCCACCCCCCGCCGGCTAGTCGTTCTCTCAGCGCGTCTCAATCCAGTGTTCTCCAACCGCTGAACATACCGATGATGGTACGACGGCGCCGCCAACCAGACAGGCAATGAAGCGCCGCCGCGCATGCGGCGGCGGGCTCTCTCTTACCAACCTTGCCTGCTGTACCAGTCGTCGATATCGCGACGGGCGCGATCCCGTTCGATGCCGTAGCGCTCCTGGATTTTACCTTCAAGTTGATCGCGTTTGCCAGCGATCCGATCAAGGTCATCGTCGGTGAGTTTTCCCCATTGTTCTTTGACCTTACCCTTCACCTGCTTCCAGTTCCCCTCCACGCGGTTCCAGTCCATGACGACCTCCTTCGTTTGAAAAAAAGCGGAACGTCGTTTCGCCACAGAAGTTCCAGGCGACCGGAGCCCCGTCGTCTGGCGCTGATGGGCAGATGGCGCCCGCGTTAGAGTTCCGGAACTATTTTAGCCCAAGCTTATTGAACCTTTCGTGAGAGTTCCGTGCATGCGTTGGAAGTGCGTCGCGCCCTTGATGCCGACCTTTGTCAAGCATCCTTCGGAAAGCGACGGCTGGATTCGCGAAGCGAAGGTCGACGGCTACCCACTCGCAATTGAACATCGCTGCGGGATTTGCGTGAGGACAAACATGCCAATACGAAAAAAGGCGACTGAGGCAGGTATTTTCGATCCATCCGAGGTGGCTTTGCTCGGCAGGGTTTTTGAGCACTTGAGGCTCGACAATCAGTCGCCGGAAGCGCGGGACGCCATCGCCTCCCGGATCATTGCCAACTACATGGCCGGCATCCAAGACGAGGCTGAACTTGTCTCGCTTTCAAAACAGCCCTTGGGGCGCTAGCGGGGAGGATGCCGGCGCCCAGTCCGACAGCGAGGCATAGGAGGAGCTAGGCGGCAAAGTCGAGGGCGCGTAATCGCTAATAGGATCGCTCAAAAAATTAGCGATCGCTAAAATTACTCCTTGGCGTTTAAGCGCGCCGTAATCTGCCGAGAACGATAAAAGCCGGAACCAGTCACGGAGGCTGGCAAGCCGACATTGGAGGAAACGATGAAAAGGCTCCCCTTGCTGTTAGCGGCTTCTGTCGGTGCGCTGGGGATTTTCACGGCAGCTAATGCCTTCGCAAGTCAGGTCTCCGATCACGGCGGTCCAGCGACCGTCAATGCGCCAAGCGATGATGGGCAGGGTGTCATCACCGGCGATCGGAACGATGATGATGCGGTCGAAACCGAAGCCAGCGATGGCCACCATGGTGACGAAAGCGCGGCTGCCGGCCAGCAAAAGGGTGGTGACGACCACGGTGAGAAATCCGGTGATGACAGCGGTGAGCACCAGAGCGGCGAGCATGCTGGCGGCGAGGGTGGCGGCAGCGGTGGTAGCGGGGGCGAGGGTGGCGGCAGCGGTGGCGGCGGTGACGACTGACACAGGCGGGTGGCCTCCTGGTCCCGCCGAAGCCTCAGCCCTCGCGGCGAGCTTCCGCGTCTTATGACGTCGCAGTCAGTCTCTTTGCCGCCAAGTACATGATGGCTGAAGCTATGCGCGTCCGGTTCCAACCGGCGGCTTCGGCTCTGTCTATCAGATCATCAAGATCGGCCGTCAAAGCATCCTGGCAGTCGGCGTCATATGAAGTTGCGGTTACCTGATGGACAGGCTGTCTAATTTCAGTTCCCTTCGTCATCGACCATGCTCTCTCGGGCGACGCTTGGCGCCGCTGTTCGTCCACTTAGCTAGGGAGGCGGCCACCAGTCATGGGGACCGCCTCGTTTTCTGCATTTTAGACGTGGCGCGGGCTCAGGTTCCTGGAAGGTGCAGGCTCAATGCCGTCCTCCATGAGAATGTCCTTCTTGCGAGCGAACGCTATGAAGATGCCTCGTGCAGTCTCGGGTTCTACATCGCCAATCAACGCGGCTTTGCGCGCGCGAATGGCCGCTTTCTGCTCGGGGCTGTTGCCACACCATTCCGCTGCGAATTGATAGGCGTCTGCGACCGTGTTGAGTTGGCGGGGAAAGCCTAATCCCACCCACACGCGAACGGGTTTTTCAAAAGGTTTCGATAGCATCATTGACCTCCTTTCTAGGCAGTCACTCTTCCGCCTTGATCACCTTTGCCCGTCATCCACGGCATCGTCATCGAAACTTCCTCAAGGATTCTGGCTGCTTTCGCAAAACCGCTGAACGCGTCTCTGGCTGCAGACAGCGGATAGTCGCTATCGAAAGCCCGCTGACAGGCGCGCAACGCGGTCTGGTGGATAGGGCCACGCCTGTCCTTCGGCCATTCATAGAGGAATTCCAGCGCGTCCTCGAGACAGGCGATTTCCTGGACAAGATTGTTGCCGCTTTTGACGAAGACGGCGCCGTCGAACATCCGATCGTTCATATGATCCTCCAAATCGAACGAACCATGAAGTTTTAAGGTTTTGCGGGTCCAGGCCGACTGCGCGCAGGCGATAGAGGCGCGCCAGTTACTTTTTGCCGTAAAGTGATCATTTCCTTTTCTCCGCAATCGGAGCCTCCCAGCCGAGGCCGGGAGGCGGACCGCAGTTCAAAGTGACAGAGGGCTACGCGGCTTTACGCGCGCGGTCCGTGTTTTGCTGGATCTGAGTGGCGGCCGTCGGCGTGTCACCCACGCCAATGCTGATGCGGCGCGGCTTCAGCTCTTCGGGAATCTCACGGACAATGTCGATCGTGAGGAGGCCATTCTCCAAGTTGGCTGCCTTGATCTTCATATGGTCGGCTAACCTGAACGATTGCCTGAAGCTGCGATAGGCAAGGCCCTGATGGAGAAGCTGGCGCCCACTCTGGTCATCAGCCTTCTGGCCAACCACGACTAGTTCGGGACCGTGCTGGGTCAACTCGACCTCGTCCTGGCTGAAGCCGGCGATGGCCATGGCGATGCGGTAGTCATTCTCGCCGACCTTCTCGATGTTGTAGGGAGGCCAGTCTGGGCGCGTGCCGCTGTCGAGCATGTCGAAAAGGCGGTCGAAACCGACCGTGGTGCGATAGAGGGTGTCAAAGGTTCTTATAGCCACATTCTCCTTGAAGCAACATGGGTACAAGGGCGCCGTCCATGCGGCGCCGCCACTTTTGCCGAGCCCCTATGGCCTCGGCGA